>JAUNBF010000027.1 GCA_030527185.1 Planctomycetia bacterium
CTAGTAATGAGCAATTTCAAGCCTTGCCCTTGGGAAAAAATAAAAAACTCCCGACAAAACGTTGCCCCCTTTTTTAATTATCAATTATCAATTTGCCCTCAGTTGGGCGTTTTCAACAGGAAGCCCCACGATTTGTTTGCTGGAAATTCCAACTCGGAGTCCAAAATTTCCAGTCCCGCGGAAATTTCCCGCGTAGAATCGGCATCCACACGATATACCGTTACGTTTTTCCCGGAAAGTCCCAGTTCCTCCAGGTGGGCATCCACAAAACCTTGGACGGGATTGTCGGTAAAGTTGGAAAAATAGATCACGACAGACTCCACCGACGGGGACTCCTGTTTCCGCCAGACGGCCGACTGAACCGCGTCCAGTGTCACGATGGAATCATTCCAATATTTCCAGATCGAACGGACTTTTGGCACCTTTTCCAATCGCGGTGGCCGGCACATTTCCCCTTGGTAGAAAAAGTCCCGAATCTGCCAGCGAAAACGGATCGCGTCGCGGATGTAGGGGAAAATCTCCTCATTGTTTCTCACCGACGGGTCGAACCAGCCAATCTGCTCGCCAAAGGCCAACGCCTGAGCAGTGCGGGACTTGAACGACAGATCGTCTCCCCGATACGCACGCCCAAAGCAGGGAATGACCTGGTTGTAAATGGCCGTAAACGCAGGAACTTGATCCGGGAAATTCCAGTGCCAGGAAAGAAACGCGTCGAACGAATCAATATACGGTTCACCGGTACTTTCCGTCGTGACGATACGCTCCGCCAGCCGTTGGGGATGTTCGGAAAGGGTTTGGCGGCAGCCCGGCGAAAAGGGAATATCCGAAACTTCCTGCCGCATATCCGTCCGAATGCGTCGAAACATCTCCCGGTAAGCGTCCACCCACCAGTGCCCGCCACCCAGAGGATGACCGTGCGTGGGGTCGAAACAGAGTTCCGATTCCGCCGCCCCAACCTGATCCACATAACACGCCTGCGTCTGGTGCAAGTTCATCGCCGTGAGAATATTCTCCCGCACCTTGTTTTTCCAGACTTCCGACACCGGACACATCACCGCCAGACGGCAGGGGGAACCATCCTCCTCCTTGCTGGTGTGGCTTTCGGTGTACACGGAACCGTCTTCATCTTTCGTGGCTCCTCCCTTCCCCTCCAGAGAAAATTTCCAGTCCTCCAATCCCCTATCCCGCGTATCCCACAACCGACCATTGGTGTATGGCATGACGCGGAGGTCTCCTTTTTCCTGAATCGTCTCCACCGCTTTCTCGAAACCTTCCTTCGCGGGGAAGAAGTGCGGAAAATCGTTGTCGTACGGCCCCTCGTGCCACAAATACCAGTGCATCGCCACCGGAACACCCACCGCGTCGGCATATTCCCGCAACACACGCGGCATATCTTCCAGCGGCGTAAATGTGTAGCGCGTCACCGTCAGCCAACGTGGATCGGAACTGGCCATGACCCACGCACACTGCTCCTTGAGCCACTGGGGAATATCCTTCCGCCCATTCGCGTCGCACTCCGGCCACCATTTCGCGTTCCGCTTCGCCCAATTTTTATAAAGCATCGCCGCGTCGAACCAGTCTCCCTCAAATGCCTGCAAACGTATTTTTCCCGAAGAGGAGATGGCGTTGTTCCCCACACCATAATTTTCAAAGAAATGCTCGAAGTACCATTTCGCCCCCTTTTCTTCGGAAATCGCGCGAAAAACGAGCTGCCGATGGCTCCCCCACGCGTCCTCATACGCAAAGTACAGCCCCCGATTCCGTTCGTCCCAAACGGCAAACCAACTCATGCTGCACGTAATCCCTCGCGGGTACTGCGAATTCCAGCGAAATCCGTTGGAAATCGGCTCTTCCGCAATCCGTCCGCTTGCGGCGGGATAAAAAAGTTGAAGTTTTTCGCCAAACTGTCCCAGGAACAGCAACGGAAGATTGCCCGTACAAAATGCCAGCGAATCGCTTTCCGTCCTGCCACGCCAGTCGATCTGGATTCCCGGCTGATCGGCGGAAACTGTCAGGAGAATTTCCACCCACAACTTCTCACCTTGCGGAACCCCCACCGGATTTTCAAATCGGACGATGGTTTCCGCATTTTCCCGGCGAATGGCAATTTTTCCCCATGGGGTGAGCGAATTCAGATAATGATCCTTTCCCGAAGCCGTCTCCCGAACGCGAATTGTGAACAACCACGACTTTCCCGGCAACAGATACGATGCCTGTGACTTAAGCCCCACCAGCGAATCGAGCGAAAAAACCGCTCCTTTTTCGTGAGACTCCACACGCCCCGACATTTTCAAGTCCTGGCTTTGGATTTGCAAAACCTCTTCCCCCCAGGCCATTCCCACGAACAGCCCTACTCCGATGAACATCGTGAAACGCATTCTCTCCTCTTTTCTTCCAAACCCAAACTTGTAGTAACCTCCTTTCGATTCTAATGCCCTGCAAATTCCCTGTCAAGGGGCCGTTTCCCCCCATTTTGGAGAAACCGGCTGGCCTTCTCCGCCCAACCGGTCTCCTCACCACCACAATCCTCATGACATACTGTGAAAATGCGGCAACTTCCGTAATTATCAATTGAACACTAACGTTTTCCGTAATACGCCTTCAGGAACAGTTCCCGAATCTCCGAAATCAGTGGATAACGCGGATTCGCTCCGGTACACTGATCGTCGAACGCCTTTTCGGAAAGGTCGTCCAGTGCCGCCAGGAAATCTTTCTCAGGAATGCCGTATTCCTGAATCGTTTCGGGAATGTCCAGCCGTTTCTTCAAATCTTCCACGGCAGAAATCAACGCTTCCACCTTCTCTTCCGGCGTCATCCCCGGTTTCGTAAAGCCAAGGAACTCGGCCAGTTCACCATACCGTTCTTTCGCTTCGGGATGTTTGTACTGCGAAAACGTCCCCTGTCGCGTCGGCTTACTCGTTCCGTTGAAACGAATCACGTGACCAATCAAAAACGCGTTCGCCAGCCCGTGCGGGACGTGGAATTCCGCCCCCAGTTTGTGCGCCATGGAGTGGCACAATCCCAAAAACGCGTTCGCAAACGCCATCCCCGCAATCGTCGAGGCATGGTGTACTTTCTCACGGGCACGCTCATCATCGGGATGCTCGTAGGAGACCGGAAGGTACTTGAAAACCAGCCGCGTCGCCTCTTTCGCCAGTGCGTTGGTGTACTCACTTGCCATGATTGAAACCCGTGCCTCAATGGCGTGAACCAGTACGTCCAGACCACTGTAACTCGTCAGTTTCTTCGGCATGTTCATCACCAACTTGGTATCCACAATCGCCATGTCCGGCGTCAGTTGATAATCGGCCAGAGGATACTTGTTCCCCGTCTTTTCATCCGTAATCACCGCAAACGGCGTCACTTCCGAACCGGTTCCCGAAGTCGTCGGAATCGCCACCAACGTCGCCTTCGTTCCCAGTTTCGGGAATTTGTAAACACGTTTGCGAATGTCCATGAATCGCATGGCAATGTCGTCAAACTGCACATCGGGATGCTCGTACAGCAGCCACATGATTTTCGCCGCGTCCATCGGAGAACCACCACCGATGGCAATGATTGTGTCTGGCTTGAAGCTGGTCATCCGATCCAGCCCCTTGTACGCACAACCCAACGTCGGGTCTGGCTCCACATCGGAGAAGATTTCCATCTTGATTCCCATCTCCTCCAGTTCTTCCATCAAGTCGTGCAGCAAACCCGCCTCATACAGAAACCGGTCGGTCACGATGAACGCCCGCCGACGTCCGTCTTCCTTCAAATCGTGCAGTGCCTCGTGCAGGCAGCCATACTTGAAATAGACTTTCGACGGAACCTGGAACCAGAGCATGTTTTCGCGACGTTCCGCAATCGTCTTGATATTCAGCAAATGTTTCGGTGCCACGTTTTGGCTCACGGAGTTTCCGCCCCACGTGCCGCAACCCAACGTCAGCGACGGATCCAACGCAAAGTTGAACACATCGCCAATCGCTCCCTGGCTCGACGGCATGTTGATTAGCGTGCGGCACGTTTTCGTCTCTTCGCCAAACTTCTCAATCCTGTCGAGATTGTGCGGATTCGTGTACAAAACGCTGGTGTGCCCCAACCCGCCAAAATCAAGGAGTTGCTGCGCCCGCCGGACTGCCGCGTTAAAATCTTTCGCCCTGTACATCGCCAAAATCGGAGAAAGTTTCTCGACGCTGAACGGATATTCCGCTCCCACGCCATCCGTTTCGCCAATCAGCACTTTCGTGTAATCGGGAACCTCGATCCCCGCCATGCCAGCAATCGTGACAGCCGTCTGCCCCACGATATTCGCGTTCAAACGCCCCTCCACCACAATCGTCTGCGCCACTTTTTCCGCTTCCGCCTTGTTGAGAATGTAGGCACCGCGTTTGACAAACTCCTTTTTCACCGCTTCGTAAATCGCGTCCACAACCACCACCGACTGCTCCGACGCACAAATCATCCCATTGTCAAACGTCTTGCTCTGGAGTACGGAACTGACCGCCATCTGAATATCGCACGTCTCGTCCATCACCGCTGGCGTATTCCCCGGCCCCACGCCCAAGGCCGGAACGCCACTGGAATAGGCCGCCTTCACCATCCCCGGGCCACCCGTCGCCAGAATCAGGCTGATTGCCTTGTGAGACATCAGGTGCTGGCTCTGGGCCACCGTCGGTTCCTCAATCCAGCCGATAATATCTTCCGGTGCCCCTGCCGCCACCGCCGCTTCCAGGACAATCCTGGCCGCCGCAATCGTGCTTTTCACCGCACGGGGATGCGGACTGAAAATGATACCGTTACGGGTTTTCAATGCCAGAAGAGACTTGAAAATTGCCGTCGAAGTCGGGTTCGTCGTCGGCACAATCCCCGCAATAATCCCAACCGGCTCCGCCACTTTGATAATCCCGAAAGCCTCGTCGAATTCAATCTCACCACACGTCTTTTCGTTCTTGTACTTGTTGTAAACATACTCCGACGCGAAGTGGTTCTTGATCACCTTATCTTCCACAACGCCCATCCCGGTCTCTTCCACCGCCATTTTGGCCAGGGGAATGCGTGCCTCGTTGGCCGCCAGTGCCGCCGCTCGGAAAATGTCATCGACCTGCTTCTGCGTGTAGCCCGCATACTTTTTCTGCGCTGCCTGAACCCGTTCAATCACACGATTCAAATTCTCGCGATCCTGCTCTTCTCGCAGCACTTCCGCATCCTTTTCCACCGGAGCTTTCTCTACAATCTGTTCCTGTTTCTTTGCCATGATTCTCTCTCCTTTGCAGGGAAACCGAAGGACTCGCCATGGAAATATCCGCGTCGCTTGCCATTTCAACAAGGAAACTCCGCATCCTTTGCCGTGGTGGAAATCTCTCTGTTTCCAATATGTGAAAATGAAAAAGTCCTTAAAGATAAAGTCTTATCGGTAGGTTGTTATCGATAATGAATTATCTAAAGTCGTAATATAGACCTTTTCTTTTTTTTGTCAAGAGGGGAAGGGGCTTTTTTTATAAAAAATTATCAAAATATTTTTCCCCTCCCTCGAAACCAGAAAATTCCCTTGGATTGCCCGATATTTCACAGGCAGGAAAACCTGATAACGGATTATACCTGAGGTTGCAAGTTTTTTCTGTATTTTATACTCCTTCCACTTTGAATTTCCAGAAAACGAAAGGAAAGCCCCTACCTTTGGGAGGGGTACGCCCGATAGGGCGGGGGGTGGGTGAAATGGCAGAATGACGTTCTATTGGGCAAATTACGATAGAACGCTCCTTTGTTATTCCACCCTGCCCACCCCGGTAGCCTGACGGCTACCACCCCTCCCAAAGGGAGGGGCTTTGTGGAGTGAATCCGAAAAACTCAAGTGGATGGAGTATAGAAACGAAAAATTGGAAACGGATGTTGGGAAAAATGGTTTGTAAAAGATTTTTATTTTCCAAAATAAAAGACAGAAAATTTTATAGAAACTTATTATCCTATTAGAAAACAGATGTTTTTGGTCTCTGTTTTTTGGGAAAAATGGCTGAAGAAGGTTCTCTCCAGCCATTCTGCTACAGATTCTTACGGCTGGATAACCAACTCCAGCCCGGCGTCGATGTATTGACCGCCGCGGGTCTGTTTGACATGGATGGCGAGGACGTTTTTCCCGTCACGCAGTGCCTTCGAGGCCGTTTCATCCAATTCGTAGATGACGTAATTGCCGACATGACCGGTCACTTCCAGCACTTTCACGCCATTGAGATAGACCTCGGCATCTTCGTCGTGGAAGATACTCAGAGCCAGCGTTCCGTCCTGTTTGGCACATTCAAACGTCTTGCGAACCCAAATATCCGAACTGTTCCACTCGGTACGCACATTCGTATTGGGGGTCGCTTGGGTTCCGAAACCAGCTTTTCCGGTTGCCCAGGAGGAGTCGTCGAAATCGGCATTCACCCAATTGTCCGCCGGTTTGGCAAAGGTGTATTTCCACTCCTGAGCCACTTCCGACTGGGAAGATGGAAGGAGCGTTTGGTACGTCGGCGCGGGGAGGTAGAGTTTCTGGTTCACTTTTGCCACCCGCTCGGCACCCATTTTATCGACTTTTCGGTCGTAGGACATCAGGCCATTGACCTCAATCTCCACATCGGTCGTCTGCGTGTAAACAGCCGCCGAAAGTCCTTCGTCAATCAGCCTGCGCAGGCGGGTAATCAGGTTCGTGTAACGTTTCAGAAGCGCTTCTTTGTCATTGAGATTGACATAGCCCCAGTTCCCCTGCTCTTTCCACGCATTTCCTTTGCAGGGAAGCCCCAGACCGCCGAATTCTCCCAACACAATGGCACGGGAGTCGTTCACTTCCGGTCGATTCGGGCCGGGATAGGAGTGCATATCGACCACATCACCGCAGGGACGATCCGACCAGCCACTGGCGCAATCGACCAGGCGTGTGGGATCCATTTTTTTCGTCCAGGCAACCACTTTGCAGGTGTCGAACTGTCCCCACCCTTCGTTGAACGGCACCCACATGACAATGGAGGGAGAACCTTTCAGCGTGCTGATGATTTCGCCCCATTCGTGGTAGTAATTCGCTTCCGCTTCGGGGGTACGGACGTAATCGGGGTCTTTCGGACCAATATAACGGTCGCCACTGGGCATATCCTGCCAGACGAGCAGTCCCAACACGTCGCACCAGTAGTAGAATCGCCGTGGCTCCACTTTCACATGTTTCCGCAGCATGTTGAAGCCCATTTTTTTGGTCATTTCCAAGTCGTATTTCAGAGCTTCATCCGTCGGAGCGGTATAAAGTCCATCCGGCCACCAACCCTGATCGAGCGGACCATACTGGAAAACAAACTGGTCGTTGAGCAGCATACGGAGAATGCCGTCCTCTTTTTTGCCGATGGTGGTCGTGCGGACGCCAAAATAGCTTTCCGCCGCGTCCACTTCTTTTCCATCCACTTTCAGCGACAGTTTCAGCGTGTAGAGATAGGGAGAATCAGGCGTCCACAATTTCGGCTGATTCAGTTGGAACGTTCCCATGAAGAGGTTTTCCTGGACGGGAAAATCTTTCTCCAACAGGAGATTCCCCTCGGCACAGAGGACTTTCACACCGCAAACCGCCCCCTGCGGCGCGTCCGCTTTTCCGCAGATCGTCATCGTCCCATCCAGCGAAGGGGTGTACTTTCCATCGGCCAGTTTTCCTGTATAGACATTGGACACGAGGAGTTTTCCGGCAGGCGAAACCGGTTCCATCCAGACGCTTCCCCAGATACCGGTCACGGGTGTGTACCAGATACCACGCGGCTTGGAAACCTGTTTTCCGCGAGGTTGGTGCGAGGCATCGGTGGGGTCAAAAACGACGACCTGAAGCGTCTGTTCCCCCGATTCTTTCAAGGCATCGGTAATATCGATGGCAAACGGAGCGTAACCACCCACATGCGTGCCGACTTCCTGACCGTTGACGAAAACGGTCGTTTTCCAGTCGGACATTTCAAAGTTCAGCAAAATTCGCTCTCCCTTCCAGGCTTGCGGAACTTCAAACGTTCGACGGTAATGGAGCAATTGCTCTTTTCCAACGGTCTTTTGAACGCCCGACAAAGCCGATTCCACCGGGAAAGGCACCAGGATTTTGCCATCGTATTTTTCCGCTGTCGTCTGAGCAATCGGCGTGATCGCGTAGTCCCAGAGACCATTGAGCGACTTCCACTCTTTGCGAACCAACTGCGGACGGGGGTATTCCGGCAGTGGAGCGTTGGAATCCACCTTTTCCGCCCATGGCGAATAAATCGGAATTTCCCCTATTTTCCATTCATTTGCCTGTACCCAACCTGCCAGAAGACAGAGCAGTCCCATTGCGGGCAGCCATTTTCTCATCTAAAATCCTCCCAAATCAGTTTTTCCTGAAACACCATGTCTTCACCCCGTTCACCTGGAAATATCCCTGTCGTCCATGTCCCTCCCTGGACAATTCACAACGCATTCCCAGGCAAACGTCGGATAAAAACTCAACATGTTCCCATCATAACATGGGAGATTGGAAAATGTCAAGGGGCGGTTATGGTTCCAGAAGGAAATGGCCGCGACATGTTTGGGGAAACACATCCTGGCTTACACACATTTCCATCAACAGGTAGGGTTCAACACGAATCACCTCCCTTATAAACCTTTCCTCATTGTTCCTGCATGATCTGTTTTTCCAGCGTTTCGATCGTTCCACCTTTGGTTTCCGGCATCAGTTTCCACGCGAAGAAGAACTGAAGCAGCGTCATGCAGGCGAAAAAGCCAAACGCGTAGGAAAGCGACGTGGGGGAAAGTCCGGCGATGACCGGGAAGAGCCACGAAATGATGGTACACATGAACCAGTGCGTGAAACTCCCCAGTGCCTGTCCTTTGGCACGCACGGTATTGGGGAAAATCTCGGCAATGAAGACCCAGATGACAGCTCCCTGCGAAACGGCAAAAAACGCGATGAAGCCTAAAATGGCGGGGATGGCAATCCACGGATTCGCGTTGGCTCCCAGCGAACTCTGCCACGCGGCCAGGACGTGCATGAAACAGGTTCCCAACGCGCCAAACATCAACAACACCCGTCGACCGAATTTGTCGATAAAGAAGAAGGCCAGAATCGTGAAGAGCAGATTGACCGTTCCCAAACCGACCGTGCTGGCCAGCGCCGCCGACTGCCCCATCTCGAACGTCTCGAAAATACGCGGTGCGTAGTAGTTGATGGCATTGATACCGGACAACTGGTTGAACATTGCCACCGACCAGGCAAGGAAAATCGGCCAGAGATACTTTTTCTGAAACAGCGGAACGTTTTCGCCGTGAGAAGCACTGGCCAGCGACTCGGCAATACTGTCGAGCGTCTCGTCTGGATTCGTGTCGCCAATCATTTCCAGAACCCGACGAGCCTCCTCCCGACGTCCAAAACGCATCAGCCACCGGGGTGATTCCGGAATGGTGAACAGCAGCAGGAAAAACGCGAATGCGGGAAATGCCTCCACGCCAAACATCAGCCGCCATTTGATTTCTTCCGCTCCCATGCCCGTGGCAAAGAGTCCCGCCAGACTTTCGCACCACTGCCAGACGATCGTGTGGTGGTCGATGGCCTGAGCCACGAAATAGTTGGAAATATACGAAACGAGAATTCCCAGAACGATGTTGAACTGGTTCATGGCGACCAACCGACCACGTACCGGGCCGGGAGCAATTTCCACAATGTAAAGCGGCACGACGACCGAGGAACCTCCAATCGCCACACCTCCGAGGAATCGCATGATGACCAACATCTCCCAGTTCGGCGGAAACGCACACCCGACGGCCGAAACAAAGTACATCACCGCCATAATCAACAACGTTTTGCGGCGTCCCAGGATGTCTGAAGGACGGCCTACGCCAAAAGCTCCCAGAAGCGTTCCGATGAGTGCCACGGAAATCGTGAATCCATGCTGGAAATCGGTCAGTCCGTATTCGTTTTGGATACCCTTGTCGCAGCCGGAAATGACGCCGGAATCAAAGCCGAACAGCAACCCTCCCAGAGCGGAGACAACCACAATGTAAATAAGCGCAGACCATCGAACGCTCTTGGTAGAATCCTCTTTCATCCTTCTTCTTCCTGTTAAAATGTTTGTCAATGGACTTCTGTGGAAAAATTTCCATGAAACCTCTATTTTATAAAAAATATCACGAAAAAAAAGGGGGAGATAGGGGAGGAAGGATACATGAAACAATGATTCGTGATGTGATGGAAAGCCGCTTCTTTGGAGTGATGGACAGCCGTCAGGCAGGCGAGGTGTCGCAATACTGGAAAAAATCTTTCCCTTTCCCACCCTCTCCCCCAAAGCCCCCCTGCTCCGAGGGAGGAGAATTGCCTCTATTCCTCCCGGTTCAGTACCGTGCCTTGACTTCCTCCTCTCTGTACGGTAGAATGGAGTAACTTTTTAGCGTTTTACGGATTCCCCTGTCGTAGAAATTTCGTGGGGAATCGGTATTCTTCATGTTCCAGGAAATAAAAGGATTCAGCAATGGCAAAATGCAATATCGGTTTGATGGGCTTGGCGGTAATGGGACAGAACCTGGTTCTCAATATGGAAGACCATGGTTTTCGCGTGGCGGTGTTCAATCGCACGACTTCCAAAGTGGATGATTTCTGCAACTCCCCGGAAGTCAAGGGGAAAGGGCGAAAAATCGTTCCGTGCCACTCGTTGAAAGAGTTGGTCGAAAATCTCGAACGTCCGCGAAAAGTCATGCTGATGATTCAGTCCAAAGACCCCGTCCCGGCACCAGAAGTGGCACTCTACCCCAACAACGCGGCGGTCGACGCGGTCATTGAGGAACTGATTCCCATGCTGGAGCCGGGCGACATCATCATCGATGGCGGCAACACGCATTACCGCGATACCGATCGCCGGACGAAATACGTGGAGTCGAAAGGGTTGCTCTACGTCGGAACAGGCGTTTCCGGCGGTGAGGAGGGAGCGCGTCTGGGTCCCAGTATGATGCCGGGGGGGTCGCCGCAGGCATGGGAGTTCGTGAAGGATATTTTTCAGGCAATTTGTGCGAAAGTCGGGCCAAACAAGGACATTCCCTGCTGCGAGTGGGTCGGTCCGCGTGGGGCGGGGCACTACGTCAAGATGGTGCACAACGGAATCGAATACGGCGACATGCAGCTGATTTGCGAAGCGTACTGGCTTTTGAAGAACGTCCTAAACCTTTCCAATGAAGAGCTTTACGACGTTTTTGCCCAGTGGAACAAAGGGGATTTGGACAGCTACCTGATCGAAATTACCCGCGATATTTTCAGTGTCCGCGACGAAAAAACAGGCGGTTATCTGGTCGATTTCATCCTCGACACGGCAGGTGCCAAAGGGACGGGAAAATGGATGAGCCAACTCGCCCTCGACCTCGGTGCCCCCAGTACCCTCGTGACGGAAGCGGTTTATGCCCGTGCCCTCTCCGCCCAGAAAAAAGCCCGCGTGGCAGCGTCGTCCATCCTTTCCGGTCCGTCTCAGCTGCCCCCCTACGACGGCGACAAGGAAAGTTTCATCGAAGCGGTGCGGCGGGCACTCTACGCCTCGAAAATCTGCTCCTACGCCCAAGGATACGTCCAGATGCAAATGGCTGCGGCGGCGGACAATTGGGATTTGAATTTCGGCCAGATTGCCTTACTCTGGCGTGGCGGCTGCATTATTCGAGCCGTCTTCCTCCAGCGAATCAAAGACGCTTTCGACAAGAACCCGAACCTTTCCAACCTCCTGCTGGACGAATATTTCTGCCAGGAAGTGACACAGGCTCAGGACTCCTGGCGTTGGGTCGTGCGCACGGCAGTCGAGCGTGGCATTCCCACCCCCGCCATTTCCGGTGCCTTGGCCTACTACGATGGCTACCGCAGCGCCACCCTTCCCGCCAACCTCCTCCAGGCACAACGCGACTATTTCGGTGCCCACACCTACAAACGAATCGACTGCCCGGAAGACGAAATTTTCCACACCGATTGGATTGCCCTGCGGAGAAAGCCGGAATAATCCTGTGCGAAGCCAATGACAGAATGGAGTCCCTGAAAATTTTTTGGGGGGAGAGGGGGAATACTTTCTTCAGAAGAAGGTTTCCCTCCCACCCATACGGTTGTCGTGATACGACGAATAAAAATGAGAGGATGTTTTTTAAAAATATTTTTGGAGCAAGAAAATATTTTTTGAAAAAATATTTCTTTTTTTCGATTTTTTGATTGACATCGTGTTTTTTTTGTGTATAATGATATTCGTATGTTTTAAGGGTGAAATTGTTGAAATGGACACCTTTTTGGGGAAATTTTCCAGAAGGAGTTTCCAAAAAAGTACCCCCTAGTTACCCTAATTACACTATTGCATTCCTTGTTTTAGCAAGGTATAATGGTATTCAGGGGCAAGGGTTTCCTGTCATATTTACGAACAACGGAGGTATGTGATGCGTCGTTCCATGAAGAAAAGTTTGTTGGTCGCCAAGATGTTAAAATCGGGGGGGGGGGCAGAATAGAGATTTTCAGAAAATGGCAACGTTTGTTTTTTCTGGGATTTTTTTGTCTTCTTTCGGGAATTCTTCCTTCAGGCATCTTGGCTGCCACGGTCTATGACAATAATACGCCATCGGTCGAAACGCTGACACTATCGACGGGCGATTATGAATTTGCTCGAACGGATGACCAATACGTCGTCAACCATCTGACGCTTTCCGGCGCCAGCGTTCGCTACACCGCAACGGGGAGTAATCAGATTGGAACGAGTCTTGTTCTCAGCAGTGGAACGCTCGACCTCAACGGGTACAGCGAAACGCTTTCCACACTCCAGACGGCCAGCAATTCGGCAGCAGGGATTCTGAGCAATTCCAATACCACAACCACATCGTACCTGACGCTCCAAAATGGTTACAGTGCTTATGGGCAACACTATCGTGGAACGTTTTCAGGAAATTTGGGCTTGAAAATTACGGGAGGAGCCATTGACGACAATAATAGTATCATTATGATCAACCGGAATAATACGTATTCTGGCGGAACGGTTGTTCAGGGAGCGATTCGCGTTTCTTACGGTTCCGTTCTGGACAGCGACGGAAATATCGTATCCGGTTCGCTGGGAACGGGAATGGTCACGATGGATGGCGGAACGATTCAGAATAATGGTAATCGTACAGGCGGAAATTTGAATCCTATCGACATTGCGAACGATATTCTTTTAACTGCGAAGGGGGGTACGTTTATTGCTGGATGGGCACAAAATCGAGCGACTTTTGCCGCAGCGGTGGCGGATGTGAGCAACACGGCGTCCGGTTATTATAAATGTTACGTCACTCTTTCGGGAAAAATTTCCGACGCGGATACGACAACTCCGGGTTCTTTGCGAATTGGTGGGGATGGGGGCTGGATGGTTCTGGCAAATTCGGACAACGATTTTTCAGGGGAGACCATTATCCAGGCTACGAACTCCCGATTAGCCATCACGGCAAACAACGCCCTTTCCTCCAACAGTGTTTTGAAATTTGAGAATGCCGGATACGTGGATTTGTACGGCCACTCCGCCACTGCGGCAGGATTGTTCGGAACTTCCGGCCATGTTATCAATTCTGGAACAACGGCGGCCACGCTGACGTTGAAACCTGCCGAAACGGTCACACATACGTATAATGGTGTGTTGAGTAACCTGACGCTGGAAGTCGATTATGGGAGTGGGAGGTTGGTATTGGGGGGAAATGCCAACAATGAAGGAACAACGGTGGTGGTGAAAAGTGGGACGGTGGATTTGAATAAATCGGAAAATAACGCGGCTCCTTTTCTGACGATCCAGGGTGGAACGGTTCGCCTAACGGGAAGTGGCGGAAATCAGATCAGCGATTCGCAGACACTCACGATGGATAGCGGAATGTTGGATCTCTACGGAAAAACGGAAACAATCGGCTATCTTCGCCAGACGGCAGCCAACGGGAATGCGGAAATTACGAATACCGAGGCAACATTGGCACGTTTGACGGTGAATTCCTCCACAGGACAAACGACCCCTTATTTTGGGCAAATAACGGGGAATCTGGAACTGGTTTTGAAGGGTGGAAACGGGTTGGAAGCGGCTCATTTGATGATTAACCCGCAAAATACGTATTCGGGTGGCACGACGATTCAGAATGGCTGGGCAAGAAACAGTCAATCAGGAACGCTGGATGCGGATGGGAATCTGGTGGCAGGCTGCTTCGGAACCGGACGGATTCGGTTGGAGAACGGCTTCATCACCAACAATGGTGGAAATCGTCCTGGTGGAGTCGATGTCGTAACGTATCTTGAGAATGACATCGAAATTGCCAGCGGCGGTGGCGGTTTCCGATCGGGTTGGGGAAATAATAAAACCACCTTTGCCGATGCGGTCGCGGATGCGCAAACCTATGCGGGTAAACGCGAAAATCATTGGTACATGGTGGTTCGCGGGAAGATTTACGACGCGGCGGATGCCACAACACCGGGGAATTTACAAATTTACGGGGATGGCGGCTGGACGGTTTTTGCCAATTCGGAAAACGACTATTCGGGAAATACCATCCTCCGGGACGCGTATTCCCGATTGGCCATTCTGGCAGACGGTGCGTTGTCGCCGAACAGTGTGGTGCAGTTTGGGGACGCGGCAGCTCGGCTGGACTTGTATGGATATAGTCCGACAGTGGCGGGACTGACGGGAAATGGCATCGTCCTGAATTCGGGGGAGACTTCCTCGACATTGACCATTGCCACACGCTCCGGGGAAGATTCTCTCTGGTCGGGAACGTTGCAAAACGCGGTTTCGCTGGTGATTTCGGGAAGCGGAACGCAGACGCTGGCCGGGACGCTTTCGCATACTGGGCAAACGGTGGTGGAGAGCGGAACGCTGGTTCTGAACACCGCTCTTTCTTCGTCGGAAGTGGTTCTGGCAGGAGGGAAATTCTCGCTCGGTACGGATGGAAATTACACGACACGCGACACGATTCGCGTTATTGAGGGGACAGATGCGTCCAAGGTTTCGTATCTGGACGAGAATATCGACTTTCATCTGAATGTGGAGTCGGGAGGGATTTTTTCGCCGGGCGACGCGGAAAATCGCTATGGCATTTCCACGTTTGCCACGGGAAAAAATTTGTTGGTTGCGGAGGGTGGCAAACTGCAAATTGACATTCTCGATGCTGGAACGTTTGACCAGTGGAAGGTCGATTTCATGACGATGGGGGAAGGGGGACTTGGGTTGAATATTGATTCTTCCGCCGATTGGCATTCTCTCCAGGGATTGGAGATTGCCACGATTGGAAACCTTTCCCAACTGGACTATTCCTCCTGGCTGTCGGGCTGGGCGGACACGTATTTCAATCTTTCGAGCGTTGGGAATCAATTGTATTTGAGCGTTGACCGGTCGGCTGTCCCGGAACCGGGGAGTTGGCTGTTGATGATTTTGGGTTTGGCAGTTTTGGGCTGTCGAAAATGGATGTGGAAAAAGAGATCATTCTGAAGAAAGGATTGTGGCATGTACAAAAAAATGCTTCCCGCCCTGGTTGTTGGTTGGTTGGGAGGTCTGGCTTCCCTCTGGGGAGGTGAGTTGATTCCTCCGGTTGTTTTGGAGCCCCTTCCGGCGGAGTATGCGGATGAATTTCGCAAATTCCAGGGGATTCCGAGTCTGGCGGTGACGGGTGATGAGGAGATTTGGGTCACTTGGTACACGGGTGGGGTGACGGAGGATAAGGATAATTATGTGGTGGTGGCGCGGAGTCGTGATGGTGGAAAGACGTGGTCGAAGCCGCTTTTTGCGATCGATCAGCCCGGTGCGCCACGGCAGTACGACCCGTCGATGTGGTACGCACCGGACGGGAAGTTGTATCTTTACTGGTCGCAGCGGCCGGGACACGCGGGAGAGGCGGATTTGTGGATGATGCGCACGGAAAATCCCCACGACGAAAACGCGGTCTGGAGCAAACCTCGCTACATCACGCAGGGAATCATGATGAACAAGCCGATTGCGGACTCGCGGGGACGCTGGATTTTGCCCGTTTCGGTCTGGAATTTGCCGTGGGCAGGGGTGCCGAATCTGGACCGCTCCCCCAACGGCCCGTGCGGAGCGTGGTTCGTCGTTTCGGTGGATGAGGGGAAGAACTGGACGAAGCTGGGACGTGGGTACACGCCGCCCGAACGAGCGTTGTTTGACGAACATTCGATTGTGGAATTGAACGACGGACGTTTTTGGATCATGAACCGAACGAACCGTGGCATCGGCGATTTCTACTCCTCCGACGGCGGCAAAACCTGGACCGACTTCCAGGAATCGAAAATCAAGCACACCTCGTCACGATTTTTTCTCCGTCGTCTGCAAAGTGGAAGTCTGATTCTGGTGAAAAACGGCCCGATCGACCAGGATGTCGGACGTTCCCGGATGATGGCCTTCCTCTCCCAAGATGATGGCAAGACGTGGCAAGGCGGCCTGCTGCTGGATGAGCGGAACAACGTCTCCTATCCCGACGGCGACCAGACCCCCAACGGTACGATTTACATCGTTTACGATTTTGAACGGTACGGCGCAAAGGAAATTTGCGTGGCGCGGATTACCGAAGCGGATATTCTCGCGGGAAAACTCGTTTCGCCGAAAAGTGAGTTGCGAATGGTGGCAAATAAAGCTCACGGTATGAAAACGCCGGAGGATTATGAAAAACCAAAGCTCCGGGACAACCAGGACGGTCGGGCGATGATCAAAGAGCCTGATTCGCAATGGAAAGTCCTGAAAGAGACGGATAAAATCAGCTCTCTGGAGACGGGACAGAAGATTTTCACCAACCGGGACTATACGTTCAACGAAATTCCCGCGGCGCTGAAGGGGAAAAACTTCCTTTTCTCGTCGATCGACGAAACATCGGCTGTCTGTACCCAGGCAGGAATGGTTTACGTTGCCACGCCGCTACCCGACCGGAATTCGGACTCGATGGCGAAAACGTTGGAAAAAGTGGGCTTTGAAAAAGTCGCCCTGCCGGAATTTCTTCTGTTTGGGTACTCTTCCGCCGATGTGGTGACACTGTTTCAGAAGAAAGTCAACGTGGGAGAAAAAATTTCCTTTGCCAAATGGGGCGTCCTGATATTTTAAAAACAAGCTGAAATTTGGGGTGGTGCTATGAAAAATCGTGGTTTTACACTGGTGGAATTGTTGGTGGTGATTGCCATTATTGGAATGCTGGTGGGACTTCTCCTGCCAGCCGTTCAACAGGCACGGGAAGCAGCGCGGCAAATGCAGTGCAATAACCACTTGCGGCAAATTGCTCTGGCTTGCCTGAATCATGAAAGTACCACCCAGGCACTGCCGTCCGGGGGGTGGTTTTGCTGGTACGTCGGCGACCCCGACCGCGGCTTTGGCCCCAATCAATGCGGCGGATGGCAATACTCGCTGCTCCCTTTTCTGGAACAAAATGCACTGTTTCAACGGGGTGCCGACGGCGATCCGGTAGCGGTGCCGCAGTCGCAGAAGGATGGTGCCCAACAGTGTTGCGAAACGCCCCTGGCCATTTTCGGTTGTCCCTCACGGCGAGCGGTCAAAAATTATCCGCTTGCAACCAGCGCATCCTGGTGTTCCAGTATGGTCAATGGAAACAAGGATATGGACAATGCTTCCAAAGGAGATTATGCGGCCAATTATGGCTACGGACGGATGGCAAACGGAACGCGGGTGGGGGTTACTTCAGGAAATTCCGTTTCCTACCAGCCCACCAGCATGCCATCGACCTGGAGTACTTCGTACGACCATGCGAATGACGTGCTGGACGGCGTGATTTATCGTCGCAGCCAGACCGATTTTGGGATGATTCGCGACGGGACAACGAACACGTACCTGATTGGTGAGAAGTATCTGGATACGCAATATTACGAGACTGCCAGCGACGGAAATAATGAGTCGAATTATTTTGGCTGCACCGATGACCACCAACGCGGAGCCTACTATCTTCCGTATCAGGATCGCCATGGGATGAACAACGCGGGTTCCTTTGGGAGTTGTCACGCGGGCGCTTTTGGAATGGCGATGTGCGATGGTTCCGTGCAGCGACTCAGCTATTCCATCGACGCGGAAACCCATCGAAATCTGGCCATTCGCAACGATGGAGAACGGGTGGTATTTCCCCATTAGGGCTGGAATATCGCGATAATCCTCGCTTGCTTTGCCTTGACAAAAATTTTCCCTCTGCTTATAATCGAAAATAGCAAATTGATGAAAGCAGAAGGGCTAAAATGAGTAAAATTTCCAAAATCTGGCTTCTCGTCCTGTTGTTGGTGGCGATTCCACTGGTTCCGTTCCTGCTTTGGGAAGAAAGTCTGGAACGGGGGTGTCGCGAGTGGCTGCAAACCTATGGGAATGCTCCCCTGCCCCTTTCTCTGGCGACGATTTTTTTGCTGACGACGGATCTGTTTCTGCCGATTCCGTCGAGTGTTTTGAGTGTGCTTCTGGCAAGAACGTTGACCACCCATCTTACACCATCGTGGCTGGGACTGCTGGCGACGGTGGGGGTACTCTGGACGGGGATGACGTGCGGAGCGCTGTTGGCGTGGGGATTGGGGAAACTGGGAGGCGAACGGCTGGCACGGAAACTGGCGGGGGAAGACGATTTTTTACGATTACGGCAATTCAGCGAAAAATACGGTGCCTGGATTCTGATTTGGCTGCGGGCAGTACCGTTGTTTGCGGAGGCGAGCGTGTTGGTTTTGAGTGTTTCCGGCGTGCGGTTCTGGCGAGTTTTTTTCCTGCCAGTGGCGGGGAGTAATCTGGGAATCGCGTTGGTGTATGGGCTTCTGGGGCATTCGGAAAACGGCCTTCCTTTGGGAGTGGTGGTTCTGGCCTCGATTCTGTTGCCGGTGACGGTTTCGTGGATTGCCAAAAAAGTGTTGAAGAAAAAACGTTCTTCAGCCAATTGACAAAGAAAAACGGTTCCGGTACAATAAAATTTTTCAACGTTGGAAGTTTTTTGAGAATGGTTTAAGGATACGATTATGAGAGAGCGATACCTACCCTACGTCATTTTATTTTGCGGCATGATTTTCCTGGGAAATGGGCTGGGAAATCCTGGAATGGCCTGGTCGGAAGAGAATCCGAAGCGGATGAGTAAACAGGAAATTGTAGAGGATTTGCAAAGTCTGATCCGTTACCCGGAAAAACGCGATTTGCCGGATGTTCACCGCTATTCCCACCTGACGACCACCGTGACCGTGGCGGGGAAAACCTACACCCTCTGGCGTGCGGCCATTCAGGCTGCGTTGGACGAACATCAGGGAGTCTATCTTCCCCGGTCGGAGGAGATTTACTATCTCGACGCCCCTTTGCTGATGGATTCCAACACCACCATCCAGGCGGATGCCGACGCGCGAATTCATGCCATTCCAACGCTGCGCACCTGTCTGGTACGCAATCGTCACATGCTTCCCGGCCGGATTCGCCCGGTTTATCTCAACGACGATTCCAGCCGTGACCAAAATCTCGTCATTTCGGGAGGCATCTGGTCGCAGGAAAGTACCGTTCGCAGGGAATCCTACGGTGCGTCGGACGCGCAAAATTCCATTCCCGGCTCGGCAGGCGTGTTGCTTTTTTCCAACGTTTCCGACCTTTCCCTGACGCACATTCGCGTTGAAAAAGGGGCACCGTTTGCCATCCATGTTTCCAACGCGAAAAATGTCTTCATTTCCGATATTTCCGTGGAAACCAACTGCGATGGCGTACACCTGAACGGGCCACTGGATCGGGCGGTGATTCAGAAACTTGACTGCGTGCGGACGGGAGATGATTGCATTGCTCTCAACGCTTGGGATTGGCCGCAAAGTGGTCCGGCATTGGGACCGATCGACCGCGTTTTGGTGCAGGACTGCCAGTCGATCCGCGGCTCGCTCAAAGATATTCGACTGTTGCCCGGCGTCTTGAAATATCCCGACGGAACGACCATCGACTGCCCGATTACGAACGTCGTCATTCGGAATATCGTCGGCTTCAACTATTTCAAAATGTACGCTCAATCTCCGGCAGGTGCCCAGCATACGTGCCAGGTGGGAACGCTTGACAACATCTATTTTGACAACATCCAAACGGTTTTGAGAGGTCCGTATCGCGAAAGCTGGACGAAAGATTTCTACGGTGCCATGCGTCCCACCGCCATCGGAGGGATTGCTCCGTTCAGTATCCTTTCCAACGCCCGGAATCTGACGTTTGAAAACCTGACGATTGCTTCCGATGGTGAAAATGAAAAAGGACATCCCTGCATTTTCTACGTCGGACCGGAAAGTGCCGCTTTTCGGTGGAATCAGTACGATGCCGAGGGAAAACGGTTGAAGCCACTCGAAATTTTCATGCACGATTCCTCCTGTGTGGTCGAAAATATTGAACTACGCAACATCCGGGATGAAAAGGGGAATCTTTACCCAGAGCCGGAGAAATTGGTCAAGGAGGTTCAGTTGAGCCTGAATCCGAATTACGAAAAAACGCCTCCGCGCGGCGGTGTGGGAAGTGGGAAGGTGCGGAAAGTGACGATTCTTCCCCCCGAATCTTCTTTTTGAGATGTTTTACAATAAAAAATCCCTCCCTTTTAGGAAAGGACGTATCGTGAAAAAAATTTGGATGACAGGAATCGTTCTGCTTTGCGGATGTTGGACAGCCGAGGCGCAGTTGCCTGAAATTGCCAGCCGGATTCGTACCATGGCACACCGTGGCGATTATTACAACGCCCCGGACAACACCCTGCCGAGCCTGCAAATGGCGATTGAGACGGGGGTGGATTCCTGCGAATTCGACGTTTGGGCAACGAAGGATGGGCACCTGGTTCTGCTTCACGACAGTACGTTTGAACATGTGACGTGCGGAGCGTGCAAACGTCGCGTGACGGAAATGACGTTGGAGGAGGTGCGTGCCCTGGATGTGGGCATTTACAAGGGAGAAAAATGGAAGGGAACCCAATGCCCGACGTTGGAGGAGGCTCTGAAACTCTTTCAGGGGTCGGGGTGCATTCCGGTGATTGAAATCAAACAGCCCGGAACGGAAAAGGCGATTGCGGATATGCTCAAGGCTTACGATATGGTTCTGGAATGTGCTATCGTCTCGTTCCATCACGAGTCGATTCGGCGGATGTGGGAACTCTGTCCCGGTATTTACGCTTACCGCAACGGCGGCGAACGGAAGGAAATGACCGATGAGGAATACGTCCAATGGTTCCTCGACAGTCAGAAAGACTGCCCCTACCGTGTGGCCAATCCCTCGGCAGGCAACATGAACGTCCGCACGATTCAACTCCTGAAAAAAGCGGGATTTGTGGTTAGTACGTGGATTGTGGACGACCCGCAAACCATGCACCTGTACCTGGACGCGGGTATTGATACCATGACGACCAATCGTCCGGCGGTTTTTGTCAACGTCATGAAAGAACGCAAGGCTGGCGAGTTGTTAAAGAAACAAAAATGAATAAAAAACCGCACAGCAACGCAAAATAATATTGCCGCAAGCCGCGTAACACCTGGTGCGATAGACCGATTTCAAACAGAGTTTTCGTCTTCTAACCTCTCAGGTTGGAATGTTCCTCCTCCTTGGAGGGATGGTTGTTTTCAGTGCCCCCCTATTTACACCCTGTCGAACAGGTGTCTTATCCATTTGCTATTTTCGCCCAGCCCACCTTGTCAAAAATGCCGATTGTGGTACAATGCCCTTTGTTAGTAGCCGTCTTCTCTGGCGGTCATCAGGATGAGGGTACTGGCAATGTTGGAAATTTCCAATAAAATCAATGCCAGTGAGTTTAATCAATCAAGGCAGGAAAGATCATGCGAATTGCAGTTGGAAGTGATCATCGTGGAGTGGGTATGTTGTCTCAGGCGATGGAGATTCTCCGGCAGCATGGTCATGAAGTGATCGAATGCCATTCTCAAGTGACCGAAGGAACGATCGATTATCCAGAAGTCGCCGCGAAAGTTGGTACTCTGGTCAGCAAAGGAGAGGTCGATCGCGGATTGTTGATTTGCGGAACGGGAATCGGGATGTCGATTGTGGCGAATAAGTTTCCCGGCGTTCGGGCGGCGGTCTGTCCCGATGAGTTGACTGCGGAAATCAGTCGTCGGCATAACAATCTGAATGTGCTGTGCCTTTCAGGAGATATGTTGGGACAAAACGCGCTTCATGGGGTGATTCGCGTCTGGCTGGAAACGCCCTTTGAGCATGGGCGACACGAACGTCGAATCGAAGAAATTCGCAATATTGAGCGAAAAATCAGTGCGGGGGAATGGCCCTAAAAGGATTCAGGAGATGTCCACGATCGTTTCCACAGGCGGCGGAGAAGGCCGCCTTTTTTCATGGAATAGAACATCTCCAGTTTATCAGGCCAGGTCACGGTCTTCAAAAAGGATGAGCGCCACAAACATGGCAACGGTACTGTAAAGGACGGCATAAAGGGCAGCCCAGAGGAGGTATTCCAGGGAAATGGGGGCACCTCCCGCCACGGCGGCTTCGAGGCTGTAATAGGATAGCACCGGCAAAATGGCGGCCAGGAAATTCCCCACAAATCCTACGATGGCAAATTGGCCGATAGCGGATTTCACCATCAGGGGTATGAGGTGTCCCAAAGCGTAGATGGAGACGCAGATTGTCATGTTCGGAACCATCGGCAGACGTGTCGAGAGAGCGACGGCAATGGCTGTCATCATCACGACCTCCATGAACGAGAGACTCAGACCGGGAATGATCGTTATCATGGACTCCAGACAGGCACTGCTCTCCGGCTCCACATTGCAGGTTTCACGAGCATCGTAAACCACTTTGTACGCACATGTCGGCATGAAAACGGTACTGACGATGATGAAAAAGAGAGCCACCCCCAGAACAATTCCGAAAAATTTCCCCAACACCAACTGTCGGCGGCTGATCGGTTTGGAGAGGAGCGTGAGGGCCGTTTTTTCCTCAATTTCCTCCGAAACAGAGGTTCCGGCAGACCAGACCGCCAGGAGAATACCGAGGACTTTGATGAGCGTCAACCCTTGTGATTTCAGGATTTTCACATCTTCCCCCAGCGTATTGTAGGGAATGAAGGGAAAAATGAGTACGGCCATGACGCCTATAATGACCAAAACGGTAAAGACAGGCTGTTGGAATACCGATTTGGCCGTGTTTTCAGCAATGGCGGCAATTTTGGGGAAGCCGAGCTTCAAAACCAGCCAGAGAAGAGCGGGCAAAACCAACGCTCCCAGAGCATAAAGCGGTACAAACCACAAAGTCCGAAACCAGGTAATCACCAAACCTGGCAAAAAGAAGGATGTCATGTCCATAAAATTTCCCCTAATTCCTGGATTTCAGGTGTTTTGGCAAATTTCTCACCCCGTGCGGGTCGAAAAAATCTCCCCTCAAAATAAATTTTCCTTATTATACCGCATGGAACTTTTTTCCGGTAGGGGTACATTCCCTTTTTCCTGAAATTTCCCTGAAAACAGAGCGATTGCCGTCCGACCGAGGAAATGAACTTGACAGAAAAGGGAAAATGAGCTATCTTCCTTGGGTACTTTCAGGAAAAAATATTCATGACGAAGGGAAGCGACTGTGTGGAAGCGTCGGATACCAGCGATACTCTTGTTAGGAACGAGCCTTTTGAACCTGGGACAGGCTCAGGAGGAGACAACCTGTTTACTCCAGTCTCAGGCCGCGTTGCAAACTCAAAATCCGTATGCCGTTCCGATTCCCGCACCCTTGCCGATGGGTTCGGACGTTCCAGTTCCTCCCCAGCGATACATTCTGCTGCGTAATGAGGAAGTTCTCTACGGTATCGTCTCCGAAGAGGGAGAAAATTACCGGATTTCCATGGAGGGGGGCAGGATTGCGATTCCCCGGACGCAGGTGGAGTGGATTGCTCCGACACTCCAGGAAATTTACGCGGTCAAGACGAAGAAAATTTATCTTCAGGATGTGGACAGTCGCTGTACTCTGATTCAGTGGTGCCTGAAAAATGAGCTTTACGCGGAAGCCCAACGGGAAATTGAGTATCTGGAACAAATCATGCCGCAACATCCCCGGATTGAGGTTTTTCACCGAAGGTTGGCGGCACTGCAAACACTTTCCGCGTCTTCCCCGCAAACCGCCCCGACAACTCCCGCGACTGGAAATTTCGTGGCAACGCAAGGACCGACCGCTTCCGAATTGGAACAAATGGCCAACTCGATTCCTGACGATGCCATTGAGATGTACCGTCGCAAAATACAACCGATTTTTCTCCGCAACTGCATGGAAATCGGATGCCATGGGCCAGATGCCACGAACGATTTTCGGTTACTGCGTCCTTCCTCCACCATGACGCGAAGTGCCCTGTTGCGGAATATCCACACCACACTCAAGCAGGTGAATCTGATTCATCCCGAAGCCAGTCCCCTGCTCCGCAAGCCCGTGACGCCTCATGGAAAAGAGGGGCGATACATCTTTGCCAATCGGGATTATGCCACGTATCAGTTGTTGATTGCGTGGACGTATCTGGTCGCGCAGAACAAGTATGTGCTGCCACGGGAAAAGATGTTTCCCGGTGTGAAGCCGATTCCGGTCTTTTCCCCAACGCCGCACGGACTGGAACGGACCGCCAGAATCACGCTCGAAAACAGTGTCGTTCCCATGGTCGGCGTCCATCCCAGTCTTTTTCCCCAGGCATTGTACCCTGACCAGTACGCTCCCCCTTCCCCTCCCGCGACGCCTCAAATCGTGATGCCACGTCCCAAGGTGGAGCTGAAACTCGACACCGAATCGTCTCAGGTGGTGCCAGCCAGTGGGGAAGTCCCTGCCGGGGAAGCGGAAAAAACGGTGCGGCGGGTTTCGGCGGAAGAAGAAGTGCCGCTCGATTGGGAGCAGATTCAGACGTATATCCGGGAGCCAAAAATCTACGCGCCGGGCGAATCGTCGGCGGAAATCCAGCCGGTCGATCCTCAGGAAGGGATTGCCCCGGCACCGTTGCCCAATTTCACGCCCAAATCCCCAATGGAGTTGCTCCTGGAGACGAACGAAGGAATTGAGGAGCATACCGATGTCTCCGGGGAATTTTACTACCAGCCCGAAACGCCTGAAAAACGGAAACCGGTCGGGCAGGCCTCCGGGAGTAACCTCCTTTGGAAACAGATGCTCGAAATGCAAAAAGTACTCGATAACGAAGGAAAAAAGGGAGAGAAAACCACCCCTTGAAAAATCCGTCGCAAAATCGGGAAAAAGAGCATCCCCCCCGCTTGACAAAAATGAGAAATCGGGTATAACTCGAACATACTTCATGGCGGCATAGCCAAGTGGCTAAGGCAGATGATTGCAAATCATCCATCCCCGGTTCGAATCCGGGCGCCGCCTTTTTTTATTTTAAAAGATTCTCCAAATTTTCTCAGAATCCGGTTATCCAGCTTCCCAAAAATCGTGCGGCATGGAGTAACCCGGCAGCCAGTAATAAAGCAACCAAAACTCTCCAACTCACCATCCAGGCCAATCGAGCCATGTCTTCTTCGTGAAGTCGCGTTTTGGGGGGAGACAAATCCCAAAAATCAGGATATGTCTCGACTTTTTCACGAATGTAAAAAGAATGTCCAGGGTCGCGACGGCTAAAAAAAGCGTTTTCGTCAATCACTCCCCGCCGAATCAGATTACGGAATTTCGTTTCGCTGATTTTATGACAAACATTGCCGCGACGATTGCGAACGTACCAGATAAATGGCTCCGATTCCTGTCGATCCGGTTCGGCAAACGATTCTGGAAATGTGGGAACAGGAGGAGGAACTACATTTTTTTCGGAAATTCCTGAAACAATTTGAGGAGGCGGAGTGAATTTTCGCGTCGGCGGCTCCTGTTTACCATTTTGATCGTCGTAAAACCACTGTACCATGTTGCTTCCCTTTTACTGTCTGGAAACTGCGCCATCCCGCTTTTTCATCGCCGCACGATACTTCCAGGGAGGAGTCGGACACTCATCCTCCCAAAGTCCCCGTTTTTCCCGACGTGCCACTTTTTCCGCTCCCGCCAGTTCTGTTTCCTGGTTGAAATACGAATAATGCCAGGCATGCCCCTGAAGAATCATCTCTTTTTCCACATCCCAAACTCCTTCTGCCGCCCCTGTCCCGTCCGCGTTTTCCAGAAAAATCCTTCCGACGTAACGTCCGAATTTGTCCTTTTTTTCCACTTTCACAGAAACCATTTCTCCGCCAATGAGACAAGTCAGAAACCACTTACTCTCCCAACCTCCCGACTGTCCCTGTTCCGGTGCGTCCACGGCCTGAAACCGAATCCGATATTCCTGGCCGCGTTCCTCTTTCCAACACCCCTCTCGGAGAGTCTTTTCCGACATCACGGTGATAGTATCTCCATCGTGGACAGCCGAAACCAGCCCCGAAATAATCTCAGGAAGCTCTCCCCACGCAAAACTTCCCATCAGCAAGCCTAACACCAGGCACGCACTTCCAGGAATTTTCCTCCCCAAGGGAAGTCTGTTTAACCAACCATTTGGGAATCGAATCGAAAAACGCATGTTGCCACCTCATTCCTTTTCTTGTCCGCAGATGACGCGGATGAGATTTTGCACCCATCTCCATCTTCTGTGGAAACTCTCTTTACACTGCCAAATTCTCAATCAATGTAAGGATTTTACAATCGCCCTAGCTTTTCCCGTTCGCCGCCATATAACAACAAAAAGTATGCGAGGCTATTTTAACCGTCGTGGAAACATCGGCAAGCGGACCATCCAGTTCAGGATAAATATCCCGTGGTGAGGGGTGGCTTGTATCGACGAACAATCGCCAGGAAAGGTGGCGGACATTTTCCGGGAAAGTGAACTCAACCGGTCTTCCCTCATTGTTAAAAATGAAAAGAAGATGGTTGCTTTTTCGAGTCTCTCTTTCGTCGGCCTGCAAGGGAGGATAGTGTGGTTCAGGAAGTAAACCCTCCGAATGTTCCGCCTGGCGACGTGCCGAAGTCTCTCCTTGCGGCATGGCACAAAGCAGGCAAACCAAAACCGACGTCGAAGAATCACTCCAATCAAACGCTCTTCCGTCCTGCCGAAACCAGGTGACATCGGGAAATTCACAGTTTTCCGACATTTTCCGCCCAGTGAGGAAATTCCGGTGACGCAGCGTCGGTTCCGCGCGTCGAAAATCAATCAGCGACTTGCAAAAACGCCGTAATTCCCTATTTTTCTTCACCAGACTCCAATCCAGCCACGAAATCGGATTGTTCTGACAATAAGCGTTGTTATTTCCCTTCTGCGTTCGACGGCATTCATCCCCCATCAGAATCATGGGAACACCCTGGCTGAACATCAGCGTTGCGTACATGTTTTTGATCTGTCGCAGACGAAGTGCCTCGATTTTTCGGTCTCGCGTCGCTCCTTCCCAACCATAATTGTAGGAGAAATTGCTGTTGTCGCCATCCCGATTATGTTCGCCATTGGCTTCGTTATGCTTGCCATTGTAGGAGACAAGGTCGTTGAGTGTGAAGCCGTCGTGGGAGGTGATGAAATTGATACTGTGGTAAGGTGCCCGCCCGCCCGGTTTGTACAAATCGCTCGAACCGGCAATGCGGGTTGCCAGCAAATTCGTCATGAAAGAGTCGCCACGCCAGTATCGCCGCACGTCGTCCCGATACCGGCCATTCCACTCCGCCCAGCGAAGGGAACTGAAATTTCCGACCTGATACGCTCCGGCAGCGTCCCACGCTTCCGCGATAATTTTCGTATCTGCCAAAAGTGGGTCTTCCGCAATCGTCTCCACAATCGGAGGATTGATCATCATGCTCCCATCGCGATCCCGACTGAGAATCGACGCCAGATCAAACCGGAATCCATCGATATGATAGTTGTGTACCCAATACCGCAGGCAATTGAAAATCATTTCCCGAACGATCGGATGATTTCCATTGACCGTATTTCCACATCCGGTATAGTTTTTGTAATACCGCATGTCGCTTTCCAACATGTAGTAGACCGGATTTTCCAGCCCTTTGAACGACAGCGTCGGTCCCAGTTCGTTCCCTTCTGCCGTATGGTTGAAAACCACGTCCAGAATCACTTCAATCCCGGCCTGATGCAACGCCAGAACCATTTCCTTGAACTCCTGCACCTGCATTCCCGGCGTCTGATTCCACGCATAACCATGGTGCGGCGCAAAAAATCCGACCGTGCTATACCCCCAGTAATTCGGCAAAATATGGCTTCCCGGCGGCGCGTAAGGGTCTTTTTCCAAAAACTCATGCACGGGCATCAACTCCACGGCGGAAACTCCCAATGACTTCAAATACGGAATCTTTTCGATGATTCCCTTATACGTGCCAGGGTAATTACAGCCACTGGAAGGAGATTGCGTCAGGCCGCGAACGTGGATTTCGTAAATGACCGAATCGGCCAGAGGATACCGCAAATGCCGATCTCCCTGCCAGTCAAAATTGTCGCTCACCACCACGCACTTCGGAGGTACCAGAACTTTATCCGCCGTGAAAAGATACTTCCCGGAAAGTGCCTTGGCATACGGATCGAGCAACCTTGCCCGACCGTCAAATCGCAGCCCTCGCGACGGGTCAAACGGCCCTTCCACCTGATAATGGTACAGTGCCCCAGGTTTCAGGTACGGTACAAAAAGACTCCAAATATCTCCCCAACGATTCGTTTCCGCGTAGAGCTGAATCGTTTCCGTCGGCTCCACATCCTCCACGTCCCGATACAATAAAAGACGAACCGAGGTGGCACTGCGACTGAAAAGCTGAAACTGAACCCCTTTTTCGTCGGGAATCGCGCCGAAAGGCAAGCGGTAATCAAAAAAAGGGAGGGAGTTCCGCGTCTCCGAAAGAAACAACGCGGAAGGAATGATTTTGGGGGTAATCTCTTCCCAACAATTCTTTTCCGATTTCCGATTCATTTTTACTCCTGAGGAAAACCCTCTTCTCCACCATCCTCCTTTTCAGCCCTGAAAAGAAGACTTGACAACATAAAAACACTGATGATTCAACCCCTCTCAATCCGAGTTGCCTCATCAGTGTTCCTGTTTTTGCCAATCCGTGATTGGAAAACGTCCTGAAAATCAGGCGAATATCCTATTTTTACATCCACCGAAACCTATTTTGTGGCCGTTTGATGGAAAATCGCGTGGCATTCGTCGCAACTTTTGGTCAATTTATCATAAGCCTTCTGGGAAGCTTTCTTGTCCTTCGCGGTCAGGGCATTCGCCAACGCGCCAGCGTCATCCCGACTTTCCAGACAAAACGCAATCCATTCCGTTCCTTTCGTCGCGTCACAGGTTTCTCCCACATTCGCGGTACTCACCTGGAAAATCGCCGCCAGGGCAACCGCATAGCCCGCCATTTCGTCTGTTTTGCGGAAACGACGGATTCCCGACTTGATTTTGCCGTCCAACAGAGGAACTTCTTTCATCAACTGAGCCAGATTCGCCACCGGAACATCCCACGCAAGATTCTTGCCATCCGTCGATTTCAACGACGCTTTCAGAGCCTCAAAATTCGCTTTGGTCGTCGCGTAATCCGCATCGCCAGCCAACGTCTGAGCGGCAGCAATGATATTGGACGCGGCAACCTTGTACGGATTGGGCTGGTCATGCAGACCCAACACCAGAGCCAACGCCGCTACGGTATTCGCGTCACGGGCGATACGTCCTTTGGTATCCTCAAAATCCTCATCCGATTCGAGCGTCTTTTCCAGATTCTCGACAAACGCCTCCAACTGTTCGCCCAACATTTCTACCGGAGCATAGGCGGTCGGATTGGTATCGGCGGGATTCGTACCGGCGGTCGCTTCCGATGTCACTTCCGGGGCATTCAATTCCAAGGTGGCGGGCAAATCATCCGCTTTTTCCTCTTCTTTCACTTCCTCGGAACCGGGCACATCTTCCAGCGTCGCCGCATCCAACGACTCCACCGCGGGAGCTTCTTCGGCGGCATCCTGAATTTCCACGCTTTCCGGCAAAGTACCTTCCGCAGCGGGGGCAGCTTCTTCCGGGGTCGTCGCGGCCTCTTCGGTCGCGGGAGCCGTCTGGGCAGCCGGTTCTTTATCCACCGGGCAACATCCATCTTTACAGGGTTCGCAGCCAAGAATCATCGCCAGCAGGGAAAGGGACACTGCCAGGGAAAAAATACGTGTTTGTTTCATAGGGTCACTCTCCGATACAATGGGGGGTTTTCAAAAATGACAACAAAATAACCATTTCATTTTATCGCCTTGCCTGAATTTTCAGACAAAACGATAACAGGTTTTCCATTTTACCCGAAATTTCCTTTTCTGACAAGGGTGGTGAGGAATTTTTTTTACCAAAAGTACGTCATTGACAACCCGTGGGAGATAGTTTACAATAAAATTTATCGTAAAAATCAGGAGACTCTACGCTAAAATCATTTTGGAGAAGGATTTATCATGAAAAAATATTGGGGAACTCTGGCCGTCGGGATATTGGCTTTCCTGCCTCAACTTTGCATGTCCGAACTGTATGTCGGCTGCCGGACGGTTGATCTCACGCCCCCCCGAGCGGTTGCGTTGGATGGACAAATGGGGACTCGCATTTCGACGGAAGTTCTCACCCCCATGACCGCCAATATCATTTCGTTGGAGAGTCGTGAAGGAGAAAAAATGCTCGATGCCTGCGTTTTTGTCTCGTTCGATCTGGTGGGAATTCGTCCTGAACTGGACTCTGCCATTCGTGAAGAATTCGCAACGTTACTCCCTGAATACGACCCTCAACGCCTGATTCTCTGCGCGACCCATACGCATACCGCTCCGGTGGCAGACAAAAACAAGTACCACATCCCGGAATCTGCCGACTGCATGCACCCCGAAGAATATGTCTTGTGGGCAGCCCAAAAAACCGCCCCAGCCATTGTCGAGGCAATTCGTTCCGCCGTACCCGCGCAGTATTCTTATGGAATGGATTTTGCGGTCGTGGCTCAGTGTCGTCGAGCCGTTTATGAAAACGGAACCGCGGTCATGTACGGGAATACCAACCAGAAAACGTTCCGCGCCATCGAAGCCATGGAAGACCACGATGTCAATACGCTCTTTTTCTGGGATAAATCGGATAAATTACTCGCCATGTTCGTCAACGTTTCCTGTCCGGCACAAGAAGTGGAAGGATTATCGCAGCTTCATGCCGACTTCTGGCACCCAACACGGCGGATGTTGAAAAAACGATTGGGGGAGGATGTCGTTGTCGCGGCAATTTGCGGTGCTGCCGGGGATGTCTCTCCGCACACGCTATACCGAAAAGAAGCGGAAGCTCGCATGGCCTGTCTGCGGAAAATGTCGCGTCTGGACGAAATCGGACGTCGCATTTCCAACGCGGTTTTCAACACCTACGATCTGGCCTTCCAGTCGAAGCGTTCCAACCCCGTATTGAAGCATGAATATCGAGTTTTGGAAATTCCGCAACATCGGATTACGAAACCGGAATACGAGCAGTCCAAAGCGGAAGCGGAGGCCTTGCAAAAACAGTTGGCCAAGGACCCGAACAAAACCCGTCTTTTCACTTGGGCAAATACGATCGTCCAACGTTACGAAAAACAACAGAACGATCCCAACGCAACTTTTTCCGTCCCGATTCATGTGGTGCGACTGGGGGATACCGTGTTCGCCACCAATCCGTTTGAACTCTTCACCGCTTATGGTGTGCAGATGAAGGCGCGTTCCCGAGCCACGCAAACCTTCGTCGTGCAACTTACCGACGGATGCGGCATTTGCGGAACCGCGTCGTCGGCAGGGTACCTCCCCACGGAAGACGCATACCGTGGCGGCGGCTACAGTGCTATCGTGAAAAGCATTACCGTGGGACCTGCCGGAGGACAGAAACTCGTCGAGGAATCGCTCCGAATCATGAATGGGATGTTTGAATAAGTATCCATGCTTTCCTCCCCTGCCCCGTTGCGGAAAATGGAAATGAGTGTAAAATGGAAGAGAAAATTTTTATTTCTAAGGCCTTTTAACCTAAATTCCAAACATCCATGTCCAAAGTTACTTACAAAGATTCCGGTGTCGATCTCGAATTGTATCGTCAGGCCATGTCACGGCTGCCCGCTCACATGAATCGGACGGAAACACCTCGTGTGCGACGGTTGCCGGGAGGATTTGCGGGGCTGTTTCAGCTCGATTTTGAAAAAGGGTCGCCATTTCGACGAAATTATGAAGACCCGGTGCTGATTTCCTGTACCGACGGCGTGGGAACGAAGCTGAAAATTGCGGTGATGATGGATCGCCACACGACCGTGGGAATCGACCTGGTGGCAATGAGTGTCAACGACGCGATTTGTTGCGGTGCCGAGCCACTTTTCTTCCTGGATTATGTGGCCATGGGAAAAGACCAGCCCGTGCTGCTGGAACAGATTGTTTCCGGGATTTCCGACGGCTGCGTCCAGGCAGGATGTGCCCTTCTGGGTGGGGAAACGGCCATCATGCCGGATATGTACGCCCCGGAAGATTACGATTTGGGCGGGTTTTGCGTCGGTGTCGCGTCCCGGAAAGAGATTATTGACGGACAAACGGTGAAACCGGGGGATGTTGTTCTGGGAGTGGCCTCCAACGGACTGCATTCCAACGGATTCAGCCTCGTGCGGAAAGTCGTTTTCGAGATGGCTGGCCTGAATGTTGGCGATACCATTGAGAAGACTGGCACAGCGCTGGATGGACGGCTCGTGGGGGATGTTTTGCTGGAGCCGACGAAAATTTACGTCCGACCGGTGCTGAACGTTCTCGAAACGTGTCGGACGGCGGTGCATGGCATTGCTCACATTACCGGTGGCGGGCTGTTTGAGAATCTGGAACGGGTTTTGCCGGAAGGGGTTCAGGTGCGGATTGCCCCGGAGAGTTGGGAAATTCCCCCGGTTTTCCAGTGGCTCCAGAAACTCGGCGACATCCAGACCGAAGAAATGTTCCAGGTTTTCAACATGGGACTGGGACTGGTTTTGGTCGTCGAGCCGGAAAAAGTCGCAACGATTCAGACGATTTTCCAGGAAAATGGCCTTTCGCATTGGACGATTGGAAAAGTTGTTGCGGGAAACCGTTCCGTCGTTTGGGATTCCTGACACTTTCACGCCGTCATTTTCTGAAAAAAACTCCCCTCCACGCGGCTTGTTGGAGAGGAGTTTTCAGGATGTTACGCAAAATTCCCTTCACGCAGGTAAGGCTTGATCGCCTCGAAACGAGCATCGATTTCATCCCTCTCTTCCTGTGAGAGTTTCATCTCCGAATACGTCCATTTCTGCGACGAATCTTTCGGTGGATAGTGGCGGGAACCGAGATTCTTGAACACGCCGCGTTTCATCCAGACGTAAAGGTGGAAGCTGCGCATCTCATTGCCACCGATCGTATTTCGGAGGTTGATCATCAGGAGGAGCTTGCTGTAAGTATCCGCCGCGCCCACCCAGTCTTTCTTGTCGGCCAGATTCCAGAGACGTGCCAACAGATCGGCATAAGCGGCACGTTCGGTAATCACCCCTTCCGTTCCGATTCGAGTTTGGTGGAGCCAACCCCAACCGCCTGCGGCGCTGAAGACCCGCTTGATAGCAGGTTTGGCCGCCAATTCTTCACGCATTCGGGCGACGGTATTGCCAGCCTCTTCCTTCACGTAACCGAAATGAGGAAATTCCTTTCCCAGTTCAATGAGAAGCGGGACGGAGGGGGCGGGCCCTTTGTACGTCGTTCCCCCCGTGGTCTGGATAATGACCGGGCATTCCACCTCTTTCGCCAGGGCTTTCCAGTATTGTCGCATATCGTCTTCGGTTTTGCCATCATCCGGGGGACGGGAAATGATCGCGGGAGGAGCCAGTTTGGCGGCATGGCGGGCATAAACCAGCATTTCTTCCGTATCTTTCCCCTGCACGCCCAGGCACAAGGCCGACTTGCGTCCTTTCAGGGCATCGGTGAGGACTTCCATCCCCTGGAGTTTTTCGTCCATCGTGAGCAAGTCCACACTGTCGCCCGACTGCGGCCAGATCATTCCCGGAGAGCCGCACCAATCGACGAACTGAGCCGCTTTGCCCAGGACTTCGTAATCGACTTCGCCCGAATCGGTGTAGGGGGTGGAGAGAATCGGGAACGGTCCGCGCACTCGCGGATCTCCGATAATTTCCGAGGAGGCAACTTCTTCCGCCATTCCCGAATGGGGGAGGAAATTTCCGGCGGCGATTCCCGCGGCCCCGACCATCATCGTTTTGAACGCGTCACGTCTCGATAAACCGGCAGGTTTTTTCATACTGGCATCCTTTCTGGACTTGGAGAAAAGGCTCCAAATCACGTTCTGTTCTGATTGTGAAAAATCGTATCCAAACAGGCCAATGTCTGCGAAAGATTTTTCGCGTCGGCCTTTCCTGATCGTTCCATTGTTTCCCATTTCCCTCACTCTGTCAAGGTCAGGAACGCCGGAACCCTCCAAATTTCCCTAAAATTTCCCCGTACCAGGTAAATATTTTTAAAATTTTTCAAAAATTTCTGAAAAACTACTTGACTTTCCTTTTGCTCCTGGTTAAAATGAGGGTTGTTGGTAATCTACTTCATTCATTTCATTTGAAATTTACCTGAATTCGATGTTTTCATCCATGTTTACATACCGCCACCGTGATAATTTAGTCGGGGGGGGGGGAATAGGCAAATTTTAGAGGGTCTTCACCTTGTAAAAGCCGAATCTCTATTTTTTTCTTTTTTTTATTTGCTTTCTGACCAAAAGATTTTCATTTCAAATATCCTCACAAGGAGAGATGCCATGTTGACAAGACTGGTTTTGGGGATGGCATTGTGCGCAATGACCATTTCCACTGCACATGCCGCGATTTACGACGACCTGAACGAAAACTATGCCGAACTGTTTGGTTTGGGGGCACACTGGGTGGGAAGCGACTATACTTCCGGGAACTGGGTCGATCGGACAACCGGGAAAGTTGCCACTTCCAATGGAACGGTTTCCCAAGATGCCACGACGCAGAGTGTTTCTTTTGACGGTGGCTATTTTACCGTTGCGGCTGCCGACAATCCTCTGGCAGGAGTACAGAATTACACCATTCTGGTCAATTTCACTCCCGAACAGGCCGGGGCAGGAAATAATACGACAGCGTGGTATCAATGTACGGGTCTGGTGGATATGGAGATGCCAGGAATCCAAAATGACTGGGGACTGGAATATAACGGAGCCGGACAAATCGTGGCAGGAATAGGAATGCCAGGTTCCGCAGACTACCAGTCCCGTTCCGCCTCCACCGTCACGCTGAATCAAAGTTCTGTCGTTGGGGCTCGATTGAACGGAACGTCTCTCGCGGCGGTTTTCGACGGAAGTGCGGAATCGGCCTACACCTTACCCACGACACCTGCGGTACGGAATTCGTCCGGTTTCAGGATTGGACGTTGTGCCACCAACAATAATGAGTATCACGGTTTGATTCGGGAAGTCCGCATGTTTAACCGTGCGTTGAACACCAGTGAGTTGAAATACTACTCGGCGGAAATGGCCAATGATTTTGAGGCTGTGGAATATGGGCAGGTGGTCACGAATCCGGCTCACACCCTGATTACCGTCACGTCGGGCACAGCCGCCATGGAATTTACCGACACCACCCTTCCGGCAGGCATTGCAGTGGGAGGGGGAACGGCCACCGCGTCCGCCACGCTTTCAGGAGCCAATCTCCATTCCATCAACATGACGTATCTTTTGCCGAATGGGAACCTGACGATTCAGACACCGCAGAGTGGTTTTGCCAATACGCTGAACATCCTGGGAGGAACGCTGGACACCTCTTCTGGAACATTTTCCACAGCCAGCGATGCCCGGGTTATCATGACTGGTGGAAACTGGAATGGGCAAGCAGTCACTTTGGGGGGGCAAACCGTTTTTCAGATGACTGGTGGAACGATGACGTTAAGTGGAACGAACACTTGGCAGCGAGTTTTGACAATCGACACACCTTTTGCCGTTATCCATGGCGGAACGGTCCATGCCGGGGAAGTCAATCTGGGAAACAACGCTTCGGGAACGCTGCTTTTTCAAAGTGGAACGATTTCGATAGCCAATACGAACATCGGGCGTTACAATACCGGAAATTTCTTCCAGGAAGGTGGGAATTTAACGGTCACGAATTATTTTTCCATGGGAGACCAGTCGAGCGGAAGTGGATATTACGAACTTTCCAATAACGGAACACTGAATGCCAGCATCGGTGCCATTGGAAACCGTGGCAGTGGAAGTTATCTGCAAAAAAGCGGAACGGCAACCTTTCGTTCCCTCAATGTGGGACACGACGGTGGAAATGCAAATTCCGGCGGTGCGGGAAGTATGGAGTTGCGGGGAGGAACTCTCACCGTAACTTCGAGAACCATCATCGGACAACCGATTGCCAACTCCAGCCGAGCTACCAATACGCAGGGTTATTTCCTCCAGAGTGGCGGAACGTTCATGACACCGACACTGACGTTGGGAAATCAAATGTTGACGGGGAAAACGACCATTTTCGACCTGACAGACGGCACGCTGAAAGCGGGAACGATTTCGGGCTATACCAATTTGCTGAATCTGACGGGCGGAATCCTGGAAACCCAACGTGTCGATGGGGATTTGACCAATCGGGGAAGTACGCTCCGTTTGCTGGATGGCACGCCGACGACAATTACCGGGAATTTTCAGCAACTCGATGGGAAAATTGCCGTGGAATTGAGTTCCGACCTCGCTCAGAATTACGTTTTAACCGCCAACTCCTTCGACTTCGGCACGACCGGTGGTGTGGAGCTGATTTTCGATCCCGACGAACTTCTTCCGGGAATGGAAATTGATATTACGTTGGCAACTCCCAATAGTGGTTATGACTGGTTGCCACAGTTGATTTCCGAATCGGATTGGGGCTACTACTTTTTCAGCGACTTCAACGCTGGAACGGGAACGCTTCATCTGGCCGTCAACAGTGGCGCGATTCCCGAACCATCCACCTGGTTGATGTTGTGCCTGGGAATCGTCGGCCTGGTCTCCTGGAAAAAGAGGAACTTGTGGAGAAAAAAGGCATGAAATTTCGTTCGGGCAAAAAACTTTTTTGGGGATGTTGTTTTCTGGGACTTTTGGCCGGGTGTTCCTCCCCGGAATATCCCCGTGTCCGGTGGGAAGGAAACGTTACCCTTCGGGGAAAACCGATTCCTGCCGATGCCCTTGGAGAAATATTGGTCGTGAGCCAGGATGCCGGGCAATCCTCCCTGGCGGTCAAGAGCAGGATTGAAAACGGGCATTACGTTTTGGAGAATGTGCCGGTGGGCAAAGTGGTCGTGCAGTTTTCCCTTTATCGGGAACGTCCCGCCAAAAACAAGACGGACGCGGAGCGTGGAATCCGGGACGTGGAAAATCTGCTCCCCACCTCCTTTGCCAACCATCTTGCCATGGAGGCACGTGAAGATGAACTTGCCAAAGATTTCGATATTCGATAGGAAACACAAAAAGGGGGACACGATGAAAAAAGGGTTTACGCTGGTGGAGTTGTTGGTGGTGATTGCCATCATTGGAATGTTGGTCGGATTGCTCTTGCCTGCCGTCCAACAGGCGCGGGAAGCGGCTCGTAAAATGCAGTGTTCCAACAATCTGAAAAACCTTTCCCTCGGAATGCTGAACTACGAATCGGCGCATGGTGGTTTTCCCTACGGTTGTTATTCGTGGCTCCAGGAAAACCCCAAACGAACGAAAAGCGATTACTGGGAAGAGCATTGCTGGTACTCGTTCGTCATGCCGTATATCGAACAGAAAGCACTTTACGAGATGCTCGATTTGGACGTTGTGATGTCTCATGCCAACAATTATGTTCCCCGAACGACGAAGTGTGCCATTTTTGCCTGTCCCTCGGATATGGGTCAGGTGGAGAATGAATTTGAGTCTTCCAACGCTGCCGCGTACGCGAAATTGCGGGGAAACTACGTCGCCAACTGGGGAAATACCAATTACGGCCAGACCAGTATCGGCTCGCCGTCGGAAAATGTGGAGATCAACGATCAGACCAACTACGATGCCAATAATCAGAAATTTCTCGGAGCACCGTTTGCCAGAGGGAAAAAAGTCACCTTGCAACAAATTCGCGACGGTTTGAGCAACACATTACTCATGTCGGAAACGAAAGTCATTCCTCCGACCGGAAACAGTTGGGGCGGTCCGATCAGCGAAATTTCGATCTGCGTCGGTGGGCAACAGTTTTCCGGCTGGCATACCCCGAATTCCAATATCGGCGACCGGATTTCCCGTCAGAAACTGGGAGATGCGATTTATCTTCAAAACGCGATTCCCGTTCCCACCATGGTCAGTGGCTACGACAACCAGATCATGACTGCCCGCAGCCACCATTCCGGCGGTGTGAATGTCTCCCGGTGCGACGGTTCGGTCTCCTTTATCGGCAATGGCATTGCTCTTTACACCTGGCGTGCGATTACCTCCGCGGCAGGCAGTGAAAGCAATACGCAAACGGATTGAAAAAATATTTCCTGAAAATTCCTCTCATTTTCATCCAAATATTCCCCAAAATCTCTTTCCGGGAGGTGAAAATGCGTTTCCGGGACTTGATTTTTCTGGACTTCGCGATATAATGTTACAAATGTTTTTTGTCAAATATCTTCCGAAGGAGAAAAAAATGAGCGGAAACGGAAAAGAAGAAGCGATTGAAGTGACGGGAATTGTTCGGGAAGCGGTGCGTGGCGCGTTTCGGGTGCAGTTGGAAAACAGCGAACATATCGTGTTGTGTCATCTGGGCGGCAAAATGCGAAAAAACTATATCCGCGTGGTTCCGGGAGATCGCGTGACGGTGGAAGTCAGTCCGTACGACTTTACCAAAGGACGAATCACCTATCGGGATCGTGGTTAAATCCTCCCTCCTGGAACCTTTCCGTCCCTCTTCCGCCAACGCCCTCCGTTTGACGGGTTTTTCTGTTGGATGGAACTCCTTCTTTCTCTTTTCGATAGTTTATCCACCTCTTTTCCAAATGGGTTGAGTTTCCAGGCCATCAGGACGTAAAATGGAAAATTCAGGGAATATCTAGAGATTTTGCCAATCTGGCCTGTTACAGAAAGAATAGGGCTATCCATAAATCTTTCGATGAAAAATTTCAGGATAGCCGAAGTATAAAAAGTAAAGAAAGAGGAGATGCGGGATAGGACTGGAGGAGCGTCATTCCTGTTTTTCCATCCCTTTGAAGGACAGTTTCTTCAAAGTTATCGTGAAAAAGGACGGGCTTGGTAGTCTCAAGGCTTAAAAATCCTGAGAAAGAAGGAACTCAAAATGAGCACTACATTATCCTATGACCCGATTTTAAATCTTGTGGTGGATGTGTTGTCACGCATTGAGAATCGGCAGGTGGATTACAAGAATTTATCCATGGCAGCAATTGTCCGCAACGGTTATTACATCGGGTTGTCATATAAGTCGGACAAAACGTTTGTCATCTGGCGTTCCGGGAGCGAATCGGTCGAATTTTACGATCGTGCCACAGGAAATTTGCTGGAATCCGTACGCACCGGAGATGCCCCGGTTGGTATGGAACTGGAAGATTCGTCCGTACCCTCTTCTATCATGCACGTATAACCGCTTCTACGCCTGTATCCAAATAAAAAACACATTCTCGAAAATGGGAATGTGTTTTTATTTTGGCGGAACTTTTCCAGGATGCCGATTCAGGGAAGATTTTCCAGCAGGATCGTTTTTCCTAGAGGCAAATGGATTTCCGCCTGAGAGGAATCGGAAATTTTCTCACCGGTAATCGCATTTCGGAGTTTTCCCCGCGGATTCTTTCCCGTGACGGTCAATATTCCATCTTCCGCACCATGCAGGAGAATGTACGGTCCGTTCGCCCAGACATTGCAGGGACGGTCGGTAAAACGGTGAACGCCAGCTTCCTCAACGGCCTGGAGAAGTTCTTCCAAACGCAGTCCCTCCTGCGTCACCCAAAGAATGACGCTTTTTCCTGCGGCACGGCGAATGGCCTCTTTTTGCGCGTCGGAAAAACAGGCAGCCAGGGGAATCACGCATAATTTGGGGGGTGTCAAACGTCCCTCAAGCAGGTCGTCGAGCAGGTATTGTCCATAAGAAGTTCCCGCTCTTCCCAGTGGTTCCCGGATACGTCCCAACATATTTTGGGTAAAACGCCCATGCGCGAATCGCAAAGCTGCCGTTTCGTCCACAAAAATACCGACTTCAGGCATATAGGGGGTGGGATTTTGCAGAAAATACTCATCGACCGCCTTCAAATCCCGCATTACCTGCCACAACCGCTCATCGTTGAACCAGCCGGACGACCCTAAATCCATCCACCAGGTTCCGAAATTGCGGAGGGCGCATTGTCCGGTATTCCGCAAAAGGAGTTCGCAAGTTCCTTCGGGCGTTGCCGCGCCACTGTCCCAGCCGGGGAAGTGCCCTCCCATCACACGATGGGTTCGGGTGTCGTCCTCTTCGAGATACATTTTTCCCGCCAAAGCAACACTTTCCGCCGGCACCATGCAGGCTCCACTCCCCCCCGGTCGACGGTCAGAATACGACATGGGTGAACAGAGAATATCCACATCGGGAGAGTCCAACACCTGTCGAAGAGCATAATGGGCACTGTAACCGGGACCGTGGGGAATCGTCGCGAGTTCAAAAGAATAACCGTAGAAAAAGACCGATAACTTTTTCCCCGCGGTCTCTTTCCGAATGGTTTTTCCCAGAGCCAGAATGGTATCCGCCATCTGTTTTTGGATAAAAACATGACAGTCGACAATCGGACGGAATTTTTTCTCCGTTTCAGGATTGAGAAGAGGAATCCGCGCCGCTTCCTCCCAAAGTTCCAGCGAAGGCACCGTGGCGGTATCCAACGTCACTTCCGAATTTCCCCAGGCATTTTGCAGTGCCGAATCGTTCGGATAGGTCGTTTTCAACCACGCTCGCCAGGCACGTTCATCCGCCTTGCCGTACCAGGCTCTTCCTTTCATCCAGCTGCCGTACGTGAACCATTCGCTGGTATTTTGCCCACCAGGATGATAACCGGCGATCGAATGGCCAAATTTTTCTTCCAGATGCCGGATTGTTGCCGCCAGCGTTTCCACCGCAGCCTCTCGATATTTCCACGACGCGACAGAGGCCTGGGAAGTCCGCCCCCCCTCACTTTGCGACGAGATTCCTTTCCAGACCATGAGTTCTTCGGGATTCCGCTCCTTCCACCAGTCGGGAGCATTCATGCTGATTCGGGGAATGAGCAGCGCGTGAGGATTTTCCTTCAGGATTTTCTCGACATAAGTATCGACCATTTTCCAATCCTGATTTCCATCCGCGTCTTTCCAAACCGAGGGAAGCGGGAAGGAAATAAAGGAGACGTCGGCCTCTTGAGCCAGGTGAATCTGCGATTCGAGGACTCCTTTTGACGCGGAGGTTCCCATCAATGGCATGTAAGGCGTGCCTGCCCGGTATACCTGAACACGCACATCTCGCGGCGAGTCGCCACGCATCCAGAACGAAATTCGGTAGGTTTTGTCTTTCCGAAAAGTGAGATTTTTATGATGGTGCAGATGGAAATCGGTAGGAAGTATCTCTTTTTGAGGGAAAATCTCAATTGCCAACGCGGACGAACCCTCGACACCATACGCTGGCTCGACGGCCACGCTGGCAATCGGAATTTTCTTGTATTCCCTGTTCCAGGCACCCCAGGACGCGGAAAAATCAGACTCCTTTTCAAAAGAATACGGCCCCACCACCCATTTCCCGGTCTCCAGTTCCTGAATGGCAATGTTGTCAATATAAATTTTTCCAGGCTGGGTTCCGAATCGAAAATGGAGCGTTCCCGACCCCTCCGCATCCAGAAGTGGCTGAAATGTCCAGGTATATTCCTGATACTCTTTCTGGCACAGCAGAGGTGCGGTTCCCATTCCTCCCCAAAACATCCGACTTCGCACCGGTTTCCCATCCACCACGATCTGAGGCACCCCCTGAATCGTCTGGACGCGAACAGACTCTGCCCCATCCACCGGGATATTCCCTAAAAAGAGAGGGAACAAAAGCAACAACGCTCTTTTCCGTTTCCGCCATGGTTTTTGAAGCAGCAGAATGGTCAAAAAACAGGGAATGAAGGTGTAAAGGAGAAAAACGCGGATTTCCGCCCACGCTTTCCACGAAAAATCCGCCGGTTTGGGAGCTTTTCGCTTTTTCGGTTGCGGTTTTGCGTCCCCTGGCACTTCCTGAGGAGGCTGCATTCGCGCCGCCTTCGCCGCGCGAGCTTTCTGTACCATCGCCCGAACGTCGTCCGCCCAGGGTGTCCAGCTAATCGGCACCAGAGAGAGCGTCAACAAAATCCATGCCAGCAGTAAAACGGTCATCCGTCGTAATGTTTTCATGACTCTTTTCCTTCCTTTTTTGTTTTTCGCCGTTTCGCAATCTGCCAAATCCAATTCCAGTGCATTCCCAAATGAATACCGAGCATCATGTAAAGCACGAAAATGGAACGTTTGTGGATGTAACTCATAAAACCATCGTTCGGAATCAGGATTCCCAACCGGGGAAGAAAATCACGGGAAATCAGGATTCCACTGAGCATCACCACGCCCATACAGGTATACAACAGGATATTCCAGACAAAATTGAATTTTTGCCGTTTGGGAAATCGAGGGTTCGTCCATTGTTTCGCGGTTCCCCAAATCACCTCCCAATTCCAAAGGAGGTGGAGCAACAGCAGAGGAATCAGAAGAATGGACAACCATTCGTGAATCAAATCTCCGGTAACTTTATGCAACGCTACCGCGATCATCCCTACCAACAGAAGGATGTCCAAAACAAAACGTCGTGATGCGGGTCTCATGAAGACCTCCTTTCCTAAATCAAGCCATAGGGAAATTATACCAAAGGAAAGGACGTCTGGCAAGTGGGCTATTTTTTCCAGGGAAAACCCAAGTGAAAGATGTATAACCATCCATTTTTCAGAACGAAGTCGAAAAAAACTTGACTTTAAATGACAACTTTGTTATAATCATCGTTGAGGAAGTCCCAAAGAATGTCCCAAATTCCATCAACCAAAGAAATCCAAGAGGGAAAAATGTCGTATTTTCGATCTGTCGGAACATTGATTTTGTTCGGGGGAATCCTGTTTTCGTATGGCGAAAGAGGTTTTGCTCAAACACGGGAAGAGGGAGTCATCGCCGATTCCATTTTAACCATGCGGGAAATCATGCAAATTCCAGCCAAAAGCATTCCCCTCACACTCATGCAAAAAGCGGAAGGGGTGGCCATTTTTCCGGGAATGGTCAAAGGTGGATTCATCCTCGGCGCCCAGCGAGGTCGTGGAATTTTGGTGATAAAAAACGACGACGGCCAGTGGGAAAACCCCCGTTTTGCCACGTTGACGGGAGGGAGTCTGGGATTCCAGGCAGGAATTCAGTCTGCCGATGTGATTCTGGTACTCTGCACACGGCGGAGTGTGGAATCGGCGGTGAAAGGCCATTTCACGGTCGGAGCCGACGCGACGGTCACGGCTGGCCCTGTCGGACGGCAGGCGACGGTTGGAACCGATTTGAAACTGACTTCGGAAATCTACTCCTATTCGCGTTCCCGTGGAATTTTTCTCGGTGCCGCCATCGACGGCTGCGTCATGGAAATCGATCATCAGGCCATGGCTGGCTATTATCGGAACGGTACGCCGAAAGAAGCTGCCGATCTGGTGACGATGATTCGCAGTTACGCAGGGGAAGAAATGCCGGAAAATGCGGTCAATGCGCTGGAACTGACGCGGATTCAACTGGCCGAGGCGAATGGAAAACTGCAAGCCATTCTGGAACCGCAGTGGCAGACGTGGCTGGCATTGCCGAAAGAGGTCTTTCTCCCGGAAGGACGGCCGGTTTTGGCAGACCTGGTTCGGGTTCAGGAACGTTTTACCACCGTGGGGCAAAATCCCCAATATGCCGCTTTGCAACAACGTTCGGAATTTCAAACGACCTCCCAACTGCTCCATCAATATATCGCACTTTTGACCGAAAAGCCGGAATAACCTGACTTTCCTTCCCCTTTTCGTGAAAAAAAGAAAAAAAGCGGCCTACCGCCCTTGACAAAGGGAGGGGGTTTCGCTTACATTATAGTTTTCTGGGTGAAAAGATTTTCCAGAAATATTCCCTGGAAAAATCTTCACCCACCGATGATGGCTCCGCATGGTTCGGAGCTTCCCCGCCAAGGATAGCATGATTCCATCAAATTATGAAAGAGACCAACCTTTATCAAGGTCATTGTGTGGTTTCCGACACGTTCGACGTGACCCACATGATTGTGACCGCCATTCCTTCCATTCCTGCCGATGATACGACGCTCGAATCACAACTGGAGGAAGCTCTCCACCAGATTCGGGACTGTCTGCAAAATCACGCGGATCACGGGGAAATCGTTCAACAGACGATCTTTCTGAAATATTACGAAGACCGCGAAAAATGTCAACAGTTTCTCCGCCAGTGGTACGGCGAACATCTGCCGGTCAATGTCTATGTCCCTCAGGCACCCTGCGAAGGTCAACGGTTGGCCATGGAAGCGTTGCTCGTGCTGAATCAGAAAGAAAAAGATTACGTCGTCGAACACAAACGGGAAAATCTTCTCGTCTCCCGCCATTCCGGGGTGACGTGGTATTATGCCGCTGGGCAGGAACCGCGTCATGGGGAGAGGAGTATTTACTCGCAGTCGGTAGAGTCGTTTCAAGATTTGGATCGTGCGTTGGAATCGGTGGGAGTGCCGTTTGAAAATGTCATTCGGACGTGGCTTTATCTGGGAAATATTACCGAGCCGGCCTGGAATGAACTGGAAGGGGAAACGCAGCGTTATAAAGAACTGAATCGTGCCCGGAGTGATTTTTTTCGAGGGATACGTTTTTTTGATGGGATGATGCCCAAAGAACCTTCCCACCCGGTCTATCCGGCCAGCACCGGTATTGGCGGAAATGGCGATACGCTGGTGATGAGTGCGCTGGCGGTCCGTTTCGACACACCAGAATCGGGAATCATCCTTCCTCTGGAAAATCCCCAGCAGGTTTCCGCGTTCGATTATGGCGAAGTCTATAGCCTGAAAAGCCCTAAATTTGCGCGTGCGTTGTTGCTGGCAACGGAAGGACGAGGGATTATTTTCGTCTCAGGAACGGCCAGTATTACCGATTCCGAAAGTCGGTACGAGAACGATCCGGTGGCGCAGACGGAGTTGACGCTGGAAAACATCGCCATTCTCATTGAGGAGTCCAATCTGGAACGTCACGGTCAAAAAGGGTTTGGCTGTGGTTTGAATGAGATGGCGGTGGCTCGCGTTTACGTCAAGCGACAGGAAGATTATCCTGCCATTCGGGAAGTCTGTGAGCGGAAAATGCCCAACGTTCCGAAAATTTACACGATTGCGGATGTCTGTCGTCCTGAATTGTTGGTGGAGATTGAAGGAATTGCCTTCACCGGTCGAAAAAATCGCCAATCGTAATTTTTCCATAGAATACACCAGGGGAGACGGCCATGTTCCGCAAGTGGAACCGATTTTGGAAGGTAGCGGGAATGTTAGGACTGCTCCTTTTTTCTACTCCTCTTGGGGGACAGACTCTGCAAGTGCCGGCTCGTTCACAAGCACTTTCCCTGACGATTCCCGTGCCGGAAAATCAGGTTTTGGAAAAGGGGGCGAAATATGCTCTCCGTTCGGAAAGTTCCCCCGATTTGATGGTTCCGCTCCATTGGATTCCGTCTCGGAACGCGGATGGAACGTTGCGGGAGTCTCAAGGAAAGTTCACCGCCGTCATTCCCCCGGAAAAAACTTCGGAAGACTGGCGTTTTTTTCAACTGGAAAAGTTTTCTGCCCCACCCCCTTCTTCCCAGGCCTCTTTTTCCTGGAGAGAAGAAGGCGAGACGACGTTGGTTGCGGAAGATGGGCAAGGGAAGATTCTGGCTTACCATTACCGACCGATTTCCCGCAAAGAGATTGCCGATTTTCGGAATACGCGAGCCTGTTACATCCATCCGCTCTGGGGTTTGCAGGGGGAAGTTTTGACGGACGATTTTCCGCCGGATCATTATCACCATCATGGGATTTTCTGGGCGTGGATGCACGTCGAAAGAGATGGGAAAGACCACGATTTATGGATGTCGAAAGATATTTTCCAGCAATTTGAGCAATTTCTCCATCGTCAAAGTGACTCTGCCTTGGTTTTGGGCGTGGAAAATTCGTGGCAAAAAGAGGGGGAGTCGATCATGACGGAGCGCGTCTGGATTCAGAGCTATCCGGTTGGTGACGGGGGACGGTGTCTCGATTTGGATCTCTACTGGATTCCCACAACAAAGGCGATTACGCTGCGAGGGGCGGAGGGAAAAAGTTACGGCGGTTTGACGGTTCGTTTTGCGATTCCGCCGAAAAAAGGACGTCCCCAAATTACCACGTCGGAAGGGATTTCCCAGGAAGATTTGCCAGTCTGCCCTTTGAAATGGGTGGATGTCTGCGGAAATTTTGCGCAGTCTGAAAACGGGATTGCCCCTGAAAACGCGACGGAAATGGCACCTCCCAGTGGCGCGGCCATTTTCATTCCCACCGACCATCCCGGCGACCCGCAAAAAGGTTGGCCACCCACATGGCTGACCCGATTTTACGGCATGATGGCGGTCGGCTGGCCGGGGGTGGAGGGAAAAACGTTCGCGCCGGGAGAGGTGATTCACCTGCGCTATCGCGTTTGGATTCACGACGGCAATATCTCCTGGGAACGATTGAATCAGCGATATGAAGATTATCTGGCAACAGAAAAAGTGAGTTGGATAAGAGAGCCGTAAACGCTGGACAGGTGGCAACCGGGCGAGCAACTCGTTATCATCCCGAAAAATCACCGGGAGATGGCTTTTCGGGATAATCTGGCAGGGAAAATTCGGCGAAGCATCATCCACGACAATCCCACCGTGCCGACAAAGGAAAATTTCTCCAGAGAGTATTCGTCCAGATTTTGCGTGGGGAACGGACTTTTTTTTCAATGAAGCAATTGCAGGCTGGTCCGCGGGAACACTCTGGACGGAAAAGCCGGAATTTCTCGAAGCCGCGTTCACCTGGGCGAAACTCATGGCCGAACGTTGTCCGTAACCACATGGCGCCATGGTGGAAGGCGAGCTTTACGGTCCCACCGGAGCGTATCGAAGCCCTCAACCCTGCCGCTTGCCGAGGAGAGTGGCGGCGAATCATGTTGCTCACCATGACCGGTTCGGGACAAGACAACTTCTGCTCGTTCCTTATGGTTGCGCGAAATTGCGAGTGAGTATGTTCCCGGTCGTGGAGAAGTAAGACGGCAGGTACGTCATGCTTCAGTTTTAACAGAAAATTCCAATCAACGGAAAAAATTATGAAAACAATATCGTCAATCATTCCAGTTATCGCTCTGTCAACGTTTTTCGTAACTTCTTTTTCGGCAGACATCTACAGGGGTGGGGGAGACGGAAACTGGTGGAAGACTGATCTGTGGAAAAAGAGTGGAAATTCGGTCACTTATCAGGACAATTACAGTCAATTAACTTAAGGAACCCCAGATTTAATCCACCGGTCTTTATAAAATTTTAAGTATTATATGAAGTGGTCATGGATTTGCTAGAGAAGGAGAGGATTCGACCGTTTTGTCCCGACGGAAAACGGAGGCGTTCGACGCGGAGAATCGAGAAAATATTGCGGATGTAGCGGGCCCCTTGTAAGGTCTTATGATACGGCAGTTTACGACGAACTCAGCCGCCTTGGAGTCGAAAAGCGAACAGAAGTTCGAGAGGACGAAAATCTCTCCAAAATCGACTTCCGCATCCACCTACGTCCCACCCACCTGAAGGCGAACAAAAGTTGCCTCGGCATCCCTTGAGAACGTGAAACAAAACATCGTAAGCCGTTGATTTCCAACAAGATAGACATGTATCCTTGCTTATCAAAAGCAACTTCGGCTACCGCAAAGTCGTCTATCGCGGCCTTGCCAGAAACATGCACCCTTTCCACGTCCTCTTCGGTTGCGCGAACCTCTTCATGTGCTTGCGAGCAGGTCAAAAAACGCGATTTTGTGAGGGATAATAAGCACTTTTTTAGAAAAAAACATTTTTAATCAGCAAATCCCCCCCCTCCCCTGGCAAAATCAGGGAATTGTTCAGCGATTCCTTTAGAAAAACTATAAACTTTGCACTTGATAATGTTCCAATGAGTTACATCGAAAATTGGTTTAGGATTGCGGATATAGTTTATGAAAAGTCAATATGCTATACCTGTTCACATCCATGGCGTTAAATTCCGCAAAACGCAAAGCCCTCAGCTCCGTAATGTGCAGCAACGATGGAGACGATTACTGGAAACACGCAAGTACGCGGAAAGTTCGATCGTACCTGCAGAAAGAAATTTCCCCCCCCTACTTGTCAAAAAAAGAGATTGTGGCATAATAATACCGTTGTTTGAGGGAAATATTCCCCAACCATCCGGGGCGTGGCGCAGCCTGGCTAGCGCGTCTGACTGGGGGTCAGAAGGTCGCAGGTTCAAGTCCTGTCGCCCCGATAAACCCCGCTTGCAAATCGTCGCAGGCGGGGTTTTTTATGCGCACAAGTTCCCCATTTTCAAGCACTTGCGAAGATTCGTTCCACT
>JAUNBF010000028.1:0-6618 GCA_030527185.1 Planctomycetia bacterium
TGGTTTACCACGACTGCACCGTATCCTATTGGTACTGGGGCGATTACAACAACAAACTTCCGTCGTTGTGGAAAAAACGGGACTTGTTCAACGCTCTTTACGGTGTCCCTCCGATGTACATGTTCACCAAGGCATCCTGGAATGCGAACAAGGAACGTTTTGTGGAAAGCTACCGGATGGCTCAGCCCGTTTCCCGAATGACTGGTTACGACGAAATGACCAATCACCGGATTCTGACCGCCGACCGTAGCGTCCAGCAGACAAGTTTTGCCAATGGTGTGAGAGTGACTGCCAATTTCGGCGAAAAGGACTATACCATGCCGGATGGTTTTGTGGTGAAAGCCAAAGATGTACGAGTCGAAAAGCCAAAACGTTAGAGTACTTCCAGAATTGGTTTGCCACGTTTGGTATTTTGATTTGGTAACATAGAAGAGTTTCCACAGAGGATGGAGATGGAAGTAAAATCATCTGCGTCTTCTGCGTCGTCAAGGCAAATCGTATTTTCCTTAATCTGCGGACGAAAAAAGGAAGTGGGGAAAAACGAATTTTTTAGAGAGTTTTTTGGATAAATCCAACAATTTCAACCACTTCCACCGTTAAGAATTGTCCGCAGATTACGCAGAAGACGCAGATATTTCCATTCTTACGTTTTTCTCGGCGGATGATGGAAACGGGGATTATCAAGATGAAACGAAATATAGAAATTGGAATCGTATCGGAGTTTTCGCATAGGGAGCCGTAGACGTAGTGGTCGTGGAGTCCCGGTAAAATGGTCTTTCCCGGAACTCCATCGGAAAATGATTACGGAATCTCAACTTCATACCAGAGTGTCCGGTATTTTGGCTTCAGTTCGATTTCTACGGTGGTGTCGGTTAACCGTTTGGCGGAGAGCGACTTTTGACGTTGGCCGGAACCGTCGAGTGGGTAGTAAAGCACATTTTTGCCCGCAGAAACAGGGAGAATCACTTTGGCGGCAATTCCTTCGCAGCGTCGGGGCAAGGTTCCCTGCGCTTTGCCGGAAGTGACCTCTTTTCCCTCCAGCGACGCCAAATTTTCCGTATCCGCCACTTCTTCCTGAGCGTACGGACGCAGTGCCATGCCGGTATTTTTCATTCCTCCGGTGGCGGCGATCAGAAACGTGTTTTTCCCGGTACGTGTGAGCGAAATCGTCGTCCAGTCGAGTTCCGTTTTTCCCGGCTGGATGACCGTTCCATCGTGATACGCAAACGAACGACCAGCCACAAACCCTGTAAAAACCTTGGTTTGCGGCGTGTCGACCAGAAAATAGCCTTTTCCCGGCACTTCCGCGTTCCAAATCAGTTCGCCAGTGGAAGAACGTGTTTTCGTGCAGGTGTCGTAGGGATGGTCTTTTTCCACAAAAGCCGCAGACTTGGCGGTAGCCGGGTGAGGGATGTCCAGATCGGTCAACCGCAAACCGGTGTATCGCAGGAGAGAAAATCGGTGTTGGATTCCCAGTTCTTCCAGACTTCGGTGATACGTACCACGGGCGTTGGCATAAATTTCCCGCTCCTGCGCAACTCCCAACTCATAAACGGTTTGCGGCAAATTTTCCTGCAAGCCACTCTGCACGTCGCCACGGACAAACAGGTTGTAGCAGGCAGGATAATGCACCAGATGAACCGAATTCTGAGAGAGATCGAAAAAGCCATGGTTCTCGTGCTTTGCGTTATGCGCCCAGGTATAGCCAAAAAGTCCGTTCCAGTTCTGGAATCCACCGATGGCCGCAAGGATCGGAAAACCTTCCGAGGCATACTGATTCGGGAAGGGGTGGTTGTATTCACTGACAATATACGGCTTTCCCAAAACGCGGTGCGAGACAATCGACGCCAATCCCGGCTGAAGCGGTAACACGTTGACAATCGACGCGTTCCGAATGATCCAGTCATGGTGATCCCACGCTTTATTGGGAAACCAGGGATGGCACCAGTAGGCATGAACATCGCAATAATCGAGTTTGGCTTGAGCGTAATGCGAACCGTAGCGCATTTGCGTTCCTGCCACGGGAGCCTGCACGTTCAAGTCCTTCTTCAAAAAATCGTATATTCCCAGCCAATACCGTTCCTCCAGATCCATCAGAAAACAGAGGAAATCGTGTCGCTGTTGGCGTGTTGTTCTGCCATCCGCAAAACGGACGATCCCGACCTTCTTCTCTTCCAGCCGAAATTCCGGGGCAATTCCCAAACTTCCCCCTGGAAGGACAGAAAAATCGTCCAGTTCGTACCACCCCTTCGCCAGCCGTGAAAATCCCAGCCGGGCATTGGTTTCGTCCGCTTTGGGAACAAAGAAAAAGGTAAACGTCTGCCACTGAGGCGTTACGTCAAAAGACTGCTCAATTCCCAGTTTTTCCCAGGGTGCATGGTTCTGAATCGAAATGAAAGTCAGTTTTTGTTTCTGCGAAGCCCGCATCCGAAACGAAATCCGGTACGGCACCCCTTTTTGCAAGGTGGCGTGATGAAGGTAGAACTGTGGATTCCACGTATTTTTATCCTGCTTTTCCACGGTGATTCGCAAAAGTTGGTTTTCCTCGTCCCGTTCGCACGACGCCACCGACTCCCGGTTTTTCTCCAGTCGCCACGGTGCCTGCCGATAAATTTCTTCCTTCTCAAACGTCCCGTCAGGAACCAGATCTTTGCCAATCGGAAAATCGCGACATTCCCACGCTTGACGCAACGCTTCCGTGGAAGGATACTTCTCCGCCAGCCAGTCGTTCCACAATCGTTCCAACGTCTTCTCATAAAACGGCGGCAATTTCGTGTCCAAATCGCCCCAGTACCACGATGCCACCACCGAATTTTCGTTGTTGATTTCCACCTGCGCCACACATGGATCGTGGGTGTACGGCAGATTCGTGTAGGGATTGACGTGCGTCAGCAATTCTTTCGCATACTCTTTTTGCAATTCGATCATTCGCGGTTCAAAATTGTCGATTCCCTTGTCGAATCGGGGACGTTTTGAGGAATCGGGAAAACCATCCCGTTCGTCCAGTTGCCGACCGACATGAAGGTTGAAATTGACGTAAATCCCCGCCTGCCTCAACTGCCAGATAAACCAGTCGAGCCGGTCAAGCATCTCCGGGTCGATTTTCGTCTGCGTCTGCGGTTTGTTCTTTCCCCAAATTTCCGTATCGAGAAAATGGAGCCGCACGCCATTGATTCCCAGGGCAGCCATCCGTTGTGCCAAGGCAGGAGCGTCTTCTTTGGTGGGAAAATTGGACTGGAATGCCAGATTCACTCCCCAGAAACGAACCGGAGTTCCTTTGGCGTCTTCAAAATGGTCTCCCACGACACGAATTTGCCCGGTCGATCCGGCAGGTTTGGGGGAACTCGCGGGTGTCCAACGTTGGGAAATGGCCTCTCCTGTCACCATGAACGGAAACCACTCACCCGCCATGACGGCAGCGCATCCAAGCCAACATCCCAGAAAAATCCACTTCCGCAAAAACATTTTTTACCTCTTTCAGCAAGGGTTCCGATATTTTAACACTTTCTCCATAAAAAAACAGGAAAAGAGCTTCTTCTCTTTCCCCGTTCTCTCATTTTCTGTAGGACTTTTGTCGGAATTCTTTACAGACCCATATTTTCAATATGTTTTTCCGAACCAATCGTCAATTTGCGGAGCTTGGCAATCGCGTCTTCTTTCGACAGCGTTCCTTTTTGAAGCCGGGTCGCCAACTGAGCCACTTTTTCCTTACGATGACGACGACGTTTAATTTCCTTGGCACGTTCGTTACTGGGCACTTGAATTCCTCCAAAAACGTAAATGGGTACAATCAGTTTATCAATATTATCCGACTATTTTAATCAACTCTGACATTTCGTCAAGGGGGAACACTTTTTCAACTCTGATAAAATTCCATCACCCGCATGATTGAGTCGTATCCGCCCAGCCGCAGGCAGTCCCGCAAACACCGCATGGCGGGGTGTTCTTCCGGCAAAACCTGATAATTCCGCTTTACCGAACCAATCACAAAATCCATCCCAAGTGGCACAGCCAACGTCAAAAACGCGCTTTCGAGCGGACTTTTCACCAATTCCCCGCAAGCCCGTCGCGGCGGGAGCATGACGGTAAAGTTGCTCAGCCCGCAGGAGGCGTGAAAACCGGCAAAATCCGGGTCGTCATGAATCATTTCCATGGCATCGAGCAACCGTTTGGCATTCCCTTCCGTATCGGTTCCGATCGGGGCAATGCCGGGATCGAAAATACAATCTTCGGTCGGAATCCCCGCTTCGTGAGCTTTCAGGAGCATGAATTTGGCTGCCGCGTAAGTCTCTTCGGCGGTGTGACATGCCACCGATTCCCCATTCACCACATTCTCCGAAATCAGCAAAATCGGACGAAATGGCATCACTTCCACCAACTCAAACATTTCCGTCCGCAACGGGGAAATTGAGTTCAAAATCGGCTTCCCGCGCGACGCGTCATACGCCAACAGTCCGCAACGAGCCATCTGCGGGTCAGGCGTATCGATCGACAACGGTTTCTCCGTCACCTGTTGCACTTCCCGAATCACCTCCGCCAGAAATTCCCCGGAATACGAGCCGACGTTTACATCGATATAAGCCGATCCTTCCGACTGTTTCCGCGCCAGTTCTCGCACACCCTCCATATCCCTGGCTTCGTAAAGCTGATGTGTTGAGGGAACCGAATCGTTGAGCGACTCGCCGATAATGGACAAACCTGGTATGGCCATAAAATCTCCATCCTTATTCCAATCTGACCGAATACTTCCATTTCTGGCAGAACAGAGAACTTTTTTCCTGCCAATATCCAATTCCCCGCATTCTACCAGAAAAATCAGAATCGGCAAGGATGTCCACCACGAGTACTTTGTTCCATTGATAATGATGGTTGTTTATACCATATTTTCATGCGCGGTCGTGTTATGATTCATGATATTTATAAGTTTAACGGAACACGACACTTCTAAAAAACATTCTCCCATTTTTATTCTTCCCCTAAATTCATCTTGTCGATAATTTCCGTTTCATGTGTCCGCCGAGAAAAAAGTGGAAACTCTTCTACGTTGCCAACTTCTGGAAAATTTTATCTGGTAAAAGAACTTTGGAAAAGCTCTTTGGGGAGAAAATTTTAGAAATTTTTGAAAATTATGACTCTCCCCCCCTTGTATTCGAGTTACTCTAACACGTAAGATGGTCTAGAGGCTTAACCCTCAGAGAACTGTTTTTCACACAGATCAAGGAGCTGGAAGGATGAAAATACGGATTTTATTCCTCTGTTTCGCGTTTTGGACGAGCGTGTTGAATGCGGAGAATGTGCTGCGGTTTCGTGGTGAGAATTCGCAGGGAAAATACGAGGAAACCGGTCTGCTGCCAATCTGGCCGGAGGAGGGGCTGGAGCCGAAATGGGTGGCGGAGGAACTGGGTGCCGGGTGGAGCAGTGTGATTAAAGTCGGAAGTCGGCTTTATCTCAACAGTACCGACGCGAACGACCGGAAAATGGAGTCGGTTATTTGCCTCGACTTGGACGGGAACAAACTCTGGCAGACCACGACAGGAGCGGCCTGGACAGGTTCGTACCCCGAAGCGCGGATGACGCCGACGTATGTTCCCCGCACGAAAAGTCGCAATGCCCGGATTGTGGTGCTGACGGGCAACGGCGAGGTGGTCTGTCTGGCAGCGGCCACGGGAAAAATCGTTTGGAAAAAGAATGTGGCGGAAATTTACGGCACCCGATTTGGCCGTTGGGGGATGTGCGAATCGCCGATCGTCCGACGTGGTACGATTTTTCTGACTGTTTGCGGCGAAAAAGCGTCGGTGGTGGCACTGAGCGTCGTGGATGGTTCGGTCGTCTGGGAAGCGGAACCGGTCGACGGCCAGGGAGCTTATGTGACGCCGATTCTTTTCGAGAACCAACTCATCGCCATGACGGCCGAACGTGTTTTCGGAGTGGACATTCGCGACGGGAAGCTACTCTGGCAGGATGATTACCAAAGCCGAGCCGGAGACCATTTTGGGTCGGGAATCAACTGCAACACACCGCTTTTGCGAGGCAACCGTTTTTTTGTCACGGGGGGCTACGACCAGTTGGGTGTCATGTACGAGATTCTTCCCAATGCGGAAGGGGTAAAGGTGGTCTGGACGAGTGAGGCACTGGACATTCATCACGGCAACGCGGTGGAGGTGGAGGGGCGGATTTATGGCTCCAACTGGCTCAACAACAGTACGGGAAACTGGGTCTGTCTCGACTGGGAGACGGGGGAGACGATTTACGAAGAACCTTGGGAACGGCTCGGTAAAGGGACGGTGATTTATGCCGATGGCCGACTTTATTTGTACGAGGAAAAACGTGGAACGCTGGGTCTGGCCATCCCCGACGATCGGCTGAATGTTGTGAGCAGCTTCCGCGTCACGTTTGGTACCCAGCAACATTGGGCACATCCGGTCATTTGCGACGGCATTCTGTACGTCCGTCACGGAACGTCGTTGGCAGCATTTGATATTCGTCAGGAAGGAAAGGAAAAAACATGAAATCGATCACCCTCTTTGTCGTGGGATACGTTTTGGCGGTATGCCTGTTTTTATCGGGTTGCGGTGCCGAAAAGGTGCAGGTTGAAAAAGAACGTGTTGAAAAGGAACG
>JAUNBF010000028.1:6628-47502 GCA_030527185.1 Planctomycetia bacterium
GTTGAGGAAGTTCGTGCTGAGGAAATCTCTGCCGAAGAAGTACCAATTGAAGAAACGCCAATTGAAGAAACGTCTGCCGAAGAGGTTCGTGCCGGAGATGTCACGCAGTGGCGGGGAGACGACCGAAGTGGGGCGTATCCAGAAACCGGGCTGCTGAAAGAATGGCCGACGGAGGGACCGCGAAAACTTTGGGAGACGGAGGAGCTTGGTGGAGGGTATTCCTCGCCGATTGCGGTGGGGAAATACGTCTATGTGACCGGGCTTGTGCGCGACGGGAGCGAGCGGAAAGAGGTGCTGACGTGTCTCGACAAGTCGGGGAAAATCGTGTGGCAGACGGTCTATGGAAATGGTTACAGCGGCCAGTATCCCAGTGCCCGAACGACGCCGACGTGGCGGGATGGCGAACTTTACGTCATCAGTGGCAGTGGTGAGGTGGTCCAAATCCATGCCGGGACGGGGAAAATCGTCTGGCGGGTGGATGCCAAGGCTCGTTACGGAGGTGAAAACGGCATGTGGGGGACGGCAGAGTCCCCTCTGGTCGATGAAAACGCTGTCTATTTTACGGCAGGCGGATCGGAAACGACGCTCGTGGCACTCTCCCGAACAGATGGGAAACGTCTCTGGCAAACCGATTCGCTGGACGACAAGGCATCGTACGTTTCGCCGACCATGATCGAGCACGCGGCGGTGCGGCAGATTATCGGAGCCACGACCAATTACCTTTTCGGTGTGGAACCGGAAACGGGGAATCTCCTTTGGAAGCTCGATATCCGTGAGGAGCTTGACGGTGGCCGCCGCATTCAGCGTTGGGATATTCTCGCGAACTCTCTGGTTTATAGGGATGGCAAAATCCTGATGTCGAACGGTTATGACCAGGGAAGTCTCTTTTTTCAACTCAACCAAACGGGAAAAGAGGTGAAAATTCTCTGGAAAAATCTCGATTTAACCTCAATGCACCACGGTTTTGTCATTCTGGACGGTCACGTTTACTCAACGGCTCATAACGAGCAGGCGTTTACTGTCGTCGAACTGGCGACGGGAAAAACAACGTTCCACGAGAGAATCGGAAATCTGAACCTGGCGCAAATCATCACGGCGGAGGGCCTGCTCTACCTCTACGACAACAGCCGTGGCAACCTGATTCTGGCCAGGCCGGACCCGCAAAAAGGTTTTGAGGAGATTTCCCGGTTTTCGATCCGTTTTGGAACGGGGGAACATTGGTGCCATCCGATCATTTCGGACGGCATTCTCTACGTTCGTCGTGGAGGGACAATGGCGGCATTCGATCTCCGGGACGGAAAGGGTAATCGTTCATGAATAAAAAAGAGTTGATACAGTGGCTTTCCATCCCGGAAGATTCGCCGGAGGCATGGGCCATGCGCGAGGAGGCGAACCAGCTTTCGCACCGCCGGTTTCACGATACCTCCCTGCTGTTGGGACAAATCGGGATAGAGCGGCACGCATGCCCCGGAGCCTGCCGGTTTTGCTGCTTTTCGGAAGAGGTTTTCCACGATTCCGACATTGCGCTGAACCTCGATTCTCTCCTCGAAACGGCACGGGAATTCTGTGCGTCGGGGGAAATCGAAGCGCTGTTCCTGATGAGTATGCACAACTTTGAACCACGGGCAATCCGCACTTTGGCGGAAGCGGTGCGAAGGGTGATTCCTGACGCGACGCGGGTGGTCGTCAATATCGGCGACGCGCCGGCAGATGTTTGGCGCGACCTTCGGGCGGCAGGTGTTTCCGGGGCGTATCACGTTTTGCGACTGCGGGAAGGGACAGATACGCGGCTGAATCCCGACGAGCGAAAAGCGACGATTGCGGCCATCCGAAATGCCGGGCTGGATTGGTATTATTGTTGCGAACCGGTTGGGCCGGAACACCACGTGGAGGAATTGGCGGAGGTGATTCTGCTGGGAAATGAGTTTGGCTGTTACCAGCATGCGGCCATGGCACGTGTCAATTATCCCGGTTCCCCTCTGATGGAAAAGGGGGAAATCAGCAAATCGCGTCTGGCGCAGATTGTGGCGGCAGTGACGTTGGCGTCGGCGGAGAATCCTGAACTGCGGAGTATTGCCGTCCACGAGCCGGATGAACTCGGCTTGCGTTCGGGGGCGAATTCCGTTTACGCGGAGTGCGGTGCCAATCCCCGAGATTTGGCAGTGGATACGGCTCAAAGTCGTGGCGGGAGCGTTGCCCGGATGACCACCATGCTTGCTGAGGCAGGCTGGAAGTTGCGGAGGAAAGGGGACTTATGAAAAAACTACTTCTTTGTGGCTGCCATTTTTATCATCGGATTCCGATGGAAACGCTCCAGACGATCGAGGCTTCCTGCACGGCGGCGGGGATGGTGTGCGAAGTCGTTCCCGATTTGTGCTTTTGGGCAGCGAAAACTCCGGAAAAGCTGCGAAAATTGGCGGAATACGACGCGATTGGTGCCTGCCAGGAGCGTGTTGTTGAGACTTTTTGGGAAGGGGCTGGAAGTCCGACCTGTTTCGACCTTCGCACGTTGTCCGCCGAAGATTTTCTGGCAAAATTCGCGTCGGAAGTGGAAATAACCCGTTTTTCGGAAGGTTCGCAGGCGTGGGAAACGCGGTTTTCCGAGAAACCGTCCGAGTGGATACCGTGGTTTCCGGTCATCGATACGCAACGTTGTGTGAACTGCCGAAAATGCGTCGATTTTTGCATGTTCGGCGTGTATGCCGTCGATGTGTCGAACCGTGTGAGGGTCGTCCAGCCGGAATCGTGTAAAACGAATTGCCCGGCCTGTGCCCGAATGTGTCCGCAAAACGCCATCATTTTCCCGAAGTCGGAAGAGCCGCCGCTCAACGGAAGTCTGGCGGAAGTCGTGAAGCCGTCGGAGGAGGCAGCCCTTTCGCTCAAAGAACGGCTCCATCAGCGCAAAAAACCCCGTCTTTTCAAGGAGGACGAAGCATGAATCCCGCCGCGTTGTTGCGAATTGCGTTTCAATGTTCGTTTCGCGTCCAACGGAAGTTGCTGCGATTTGCGTGGAACGGACATCGGGCAATCGGTGCGTTCCGTCGGCGTCAGGAGGAGAATCGTCCGTTTTTTCCCGCGTTTTGGATGCTTTCGGTCACGAATCGGTGCAATTTGCGTTGCCGGGGCTGTTGGGTGGAACAGACGGCGGAACCGTGTCAACTTTCGCTTGCGCAAATGCAGGGAATCGTCGATACGGCACGGAAATACCAGTCCCGTTTTTTCGGCATTCTCGGTGGTGAACCGTTGTTTCATTCCGACCTTTTTACGCTGTTCGAGAAGAACCCGGATGCCTATTTTCAGCTTTTCACCAACGGTACTCAGCTCGATTCCGAGATTGCCGAACGGCTTGCAAAGTGCGGAAACGTTACCCCTTTGATCAGCATTGAGGGGTTGGAAACCGAGTCACGAATCCGTCGGGGAAAAGGGGACGTTTTCGCAAAATCGATTGCCGGGTTGGAAACGGTGACAGGGGCAGGGCTTTTTACGGGTGTCTCGGCCAGTATCAACCGCCGGAATTTCGACGAACTGGTCAGCGCGGAGTACCTCGATTTCCTCATCGGCAAAGGCGTTCACTACCTCTGGTACTTCATTTACCGACCCTGCGGCCGCGACCCCGATTTTGAGACGGCACTGGAGAAGGAACAGATTCTCGCTCTGCGGCGGTTTCTTGTGGAGCAGCGTCGGCGGGCTAAAATCCTGATTCTCGATGCCTACTGGGACGGGGCGGGGAATGCGCTTTGCCCTGGAGCGACGGGAATTTCGCACCACATCGCTCCCAACGCGGCGGTGGAGTTTTGCCCCATCGTACAATTTACGGACGGGTTTTTGAATGAGGACGCGTCGAATTTGGAGCGGATTCTCCAGCAAAACACGCTTTTGAAGAACCTGCGGACGTTTTGTGCCGAACAGGGGCGGGGATGTGTACTTTTGGAAGCGCCACGGGAATTGGCTCAATTTCTGCGAGAAAACGGGGCGGAGGATTCTTCCGGTCGGGACTTGTTGGCGGAATTGGAAACACGCCCGCCGATGATTTGCCACGATCTGCCCGGCTGCGAAATTCCCGAAACGTCGCTGGGGTATCGCCTGGGAAAAAGATATTACTTTTTCGGTTTTGGAGCCTACGGATGAACGGAGAATGGAAAACGCAGACCGTTCCGAGGGATTTCGAGACGCAGCGGAAAATCCGCGACGCGGCGCGAGAGTGGGTGCGTTCGGAAAAGTGGATTCCGCCACAGACGCTTTCCCGGCTTCAGACGTTGGCCGATCGGGTGTTGGAGTCGCTTGCGCTAGCCGAGATGGGATTCGAGCATTTTACGATGATCCTGCTTCACAACGCGCTTTGGGAGACTTATTTTCCCCGGATTGCGTATGAAGAACGTCTCCTTTTGCTGCCGTTTTGTCTGCGAAACCAACCGGAATGCCAGGCACCGTACGATGAATTGGGACTTCTTTGCGATGGCTGTGGAAAATGCCAAATTCCCGACTTTTCCGAAATGGCGGAACAAAAAGGGATGGCAGTACTGGTGGCCGAGTCGAGTTCCCGAGTGTCGCGGTGGGTGCGGGATGGTGAAATCGAAGCGATTGTGGGGGTTTCGTGCCTGAAATCGTTGGAGAAAGCTTTTCCCGACATGCTGCGTCACGCGGTGCCGGGAATTGCCATTCCACTGACGGTGGACGGTTGCCAGGAGACGTTTTTCGAGACGAATTTTCTCCAGGATGCCCTGGCACTGGAGGAAAATCGGGCACTTCCGCCTCATCCGTCCGGGAGCCGTGTGCGGGAGAAGGTTCGGGAGCTGTTTTTGCCGGAGACGCTTCGAAAGTATCTGAATCTGGAGGGGCTTGGCCGGAAACGTTTTGCGGAGGAGGTGGTTCACGCACTCGGCGGCCATGGGAAGCACTATCGCCCGAAAATCACGCTTGGAACGTATCAGGCACTGACCGGCTGCGACGTTTTTCCCGAATTTTTGAATCGTGTGGCGCTGGCGGTGGAGTGTTTTCATAAGGCGTCGCTGATTCACGATGACATTGAGGATGACGACGATTTTCGATACGAGGAACCGACATTTCACCGCCGATTGGGGATTCCGGTGGCGTTGAATCTGGGCGATTTTCTTCTGGGGGAAGGGTATCGACTTTTGGGGGATTCGTCCATTCCCGCCGACATCCGTGGGGAACTTTACACGCAGGCTGCCGAAGCGCATCGGGAACTTGCGCTGGGACAGGCACGGGAATTGGAGACGTCGGGGGAGGTGATTTCCTGGGAGGAATGCCTCGAAACGCTCCGGTTGAAAACGGCTCCCGCGTTCCGTGTGGCACTCGCTTTCGGGGCGATTTCCGCCGGAAAATGGGAATCGTACCGGGATTTGTTTGGCCGATTTGCCGATGGGTTGGGGATTGCGTACCAGTTGATGGACGACCTGGAAGATTCCGCTCCCAATCCCGCATCTGCCGTGGACGCACTCACGCGGAGGGAGTCGCTCGACCGCGAAACGGCTCGGCAGCAAATTCGGGAGCTTTACGGGGAATATCGGACGCAATGTTACGAGGTGATGGAGGAAATTCGTGACACGTCGCTCAAAATTTTTGCGTATCGTCTGACGGGAAAGGCATTGAAAGATGTTTGAAAGTCGCCATTTTTACAAGACTTGCGTCCATGGGCTGGCGAAGATGACGCGGGAAGCACGTGCCGCTCTCACCCGGAGTGTGGAGCAACTTCAGGGACCCTGCGGGCTGTTTTATGGCCGGGATGGACGTAGGGAAGACCTTTACTATTCGCTTTTCGGCCTGACGCTTGCGTTGGCGACGAATGCAGGAATTGACCGCAAAACGTGTGCGGCGGCTGTTCGCGAGATCGATTTTACACGGCTCGATTTGGTGCATGGGTGTGCCTGGCTGCGGATTCAGGATTTGTTGCAACTACTTGAACTGCCGAGATTTGCGAGAAAAGCGGCCTTGGCGGTGCCCGCACGTTGGACGAATCGGGAAAGGATTGCCAAAGGAGAGTCGCTCCGCCATCTTTCGCCTGCCGCCTACCCACAACAGGACGCGGAATCTCCCTATTCCCGGTTTTTGCTGGCGACGCTTGAGGTGGATGGGGGAAAGGAGAGTGCTTGGACGGAATCGTCTCTCACCGAATATCGTCTTCCTGACGGACTTTTCAGCAATCTGAAAAACGCTTCGGAATATGGTGTCAACGCAACCAGTGCAGCCATCTTCCTGCTTCCGGTGTCGCAACGCAGGGAGACGGCCTGTGCCCTGGCGAAATTGCAGGAATCGGACGGTTCGTTCCGTGCCGCGGCATCCGCCCCCGCAAGTGACCTCCTCTCCACCGCAACGGCTTGTTGGGCACTGCGTGTTGGTGGAGTGGAGCCGAAAATTTCACCGAAACCCTTCCTGCGTGGCTGTTTCCGTGAAAATGGCCTGTTCGCGGCTCATCCAGACGACCCACGGGGGGATTTGGAGTACACGGTTTATGGACTTCTGACGATGGGGACGCTGTCATGACCAGGGCACTTCGGAATTTTTTGAAATCGCGGCAATCGGCGGACGGTTATTTCGAAAGTCGGCTTTCCGATTCAGCCATTTCCACGTCGGTTGCCTGCGTGGCATTGGAGATGGCGGATGCTCAAAAATATGCCAACGAGATTGCGTCGGCGCGAAAGTGGTTGCTCGAAAATGCTGATTCGGAAGGACTTTACGGCGACTCTCCCGAATCACCGCCGAATTTGACCGCGACGTTTCTCGCCTACGTGACGCTTTCCCGTGACGAAACGTGCCGTACAAAATCGCGGCGTGCGGAAGTGTGGCTACGGCAACGGTTCGGCGACTTTTCGTTTCCCGCCGTGCGTCGCGGTCTTCTGGCGGAGTATGGGAAGGATTTGACGTTTTCCGTGCCGCTTTTGGCACTGGCGACGACTGCCGGATTCTTTCCCGACGCGCCAAAAGCATGGCGACAAATGCCGCCATTCCCGTTGGAGGTGGTGCTTTTGCCGGAGAATCTTTTCAAGTACCTGAATTTGCCGGTGGTTAGCTACGCCATTCCCGCGTTGATTTCGGTAGGGCTGGCGCAGTGGAATCACACGCGGCATGGCATTTTTCGCACCTTGCGGGGACTTGCCCGACGGAAAGCGTTGCGGGTGTTGGAGGCCAAACAGCCTGCGGATGGCGGTTTTCTGGAAGCGTCGCCGTTGACCGGGTTTTGCCTCCTTTGTCTTGTGGCGGCAGGGCAGGGCGAACATCCGACAACTACCCGAGCGGCCGATTTTCTCGTGAAAACGCAGCGAAAAAACGGCTCCTGGCCGATCGACGTCGATTTGCGGCAATGGGTGACTTCCCTGGCACTGGCCGCGTTGGCTCCTGGTTTGGGCGAGGAGGAAAAACGCCGTTATCGGGAAATGCTCCGAAATTCTCAGACACGCAACGTCCATCCGTTCACCCGCTCCGCACCGGGAGGATGGGGCTGGACGACGCATTCCGGGAGTGTGCCCGACGCGGACGATACTTCCGCCGCGCTCGTTGCGCTGCACGCTTTGGGGGAAGAGGTTTCCGAGACCGTGACTGCCGGAATTGGCTGGTTGCTCGACCTGCAAAATGCCGACGGAGGGATTCCGACGTTTTGTCGCGGCTGGGGAAAGCTCCCTTTTGACCGAAGTTGCCCCGACATTTCCGCCCATGCGTTTCGCGCGATGAGCGTTTATGAAAAGGGGTTGGACGCACCTCTGAAAAAACGTGTGGCACGTTCCAAAGTCCGAATTTTGCGGTATTTGGAGCAAGTTCAACGGGAAGACGGAGCGTTCCTTCCACTTTGGTTTGGCGACCAGGAAACGGCCAGTCAAGAGGCTCCTGTTTATGGCAGTGCGGTGGTGCTTGCCAATTTACACGGCGTTGACGCTCCGTTTCTGGAAAAAACGCGGCGTTTTCTTCTCTCGGCACAACACGAAACGGGGGGGTGGGGAAGCTGGCCTGGAGAGCGGGATTACGTTGCGGTCACGGCACGTTGTGTGACGGCGTTGGCACCCTATTCGGAAGCGTTTTCCTCTGTTCGACGAGCGAAAACGTTCCTGCGTCCGTTTGCGGAGAATCCCGAAACGATTCCGCCCGAGCCGTTCGGGCTTTATTTTGCCCATCTGTGGTACAGTGAGGAGCTTTACGCCCCGATTTTTCTGGGGAACGTGTTTGGCGAGGAAGGAGGACGCGATGACGGCTGACATTTCGCTCTACGCACTTCGGGCGGCGGTTCTTCTGGTGGCAGGCTTGGGAATGGCGAGTTACGTGACGTACCTTTCGCCCCGTCCGGTGGAATATGCCACGGCACAGCGCGACCACTCGGAAAATCGGATGGTGAAAAAGGTGACGACCCAAATTGGCGAATCGTTTACCCGATTTTCAACCGTATCGGAAACGCCGGAGACTTTTGGGGACGTTTCGTGGCCTTGTTTTCGAGGCGTTCGACGGGATAACCTTGCCGAAGCGGAGGCGGGATTGGAGACGAACTGGGGAGCGGAGGGGCCGAAAGTCCTGTGGCGGAAGCCGTTGGGCGAAGGGTATTCCGGGGCAATCATCGTCGGCGGACGGGTTTATGTACTCGACTATCTGGAAGAGGAGTCGTCCGATTCGCTGCGTTGTTTTCATCTTGTCACCGGCGAGGAAATCTGGCGGCGAAGTTACCGAAATCCAATTCGCCGCAATCATGGCAAGTCACGAACCGTTCCCGCTTTTGCCGACGGGGTGGTGGTGACGCTGGGACCGTCGGCGCATGTCATGGCGGTGGACGCGGTGTCGGGCGATTTGCTCTGGACGTGCGATTTGGTGGAGAAATACGGGTGTGAAGTTCCACAATGGTACGCGGGGCAATGTCCGCTCATCGACGAAGGACGGGTCATTCTGGCGATCGGCGGCAAGGAAGTACTCATGGCGGCGTTGGATTTGAAAACAGGCGAAACGGTCTGGGAAGTTCCCAACACGTCGGGGTTTCAGATGTCGCACGCCTCCATCCTTCCGACGGTGTTGGCAGAGCGGAAACAGTACGTCTGCCCGGCTATCGGCGGGATTTCGGCTTGTGACGTGGATGGGAAGTTGCTGTGGCAGTGTACTCAGTGGAAACCGGCCGTCTGGGCACCCACCCCGGTTCCGATTGGCGGCGACCGGCTTTTCCTTACCGCGGGTTACGGTGCTGGCGGGGCGATTCTCTCCGTCACGTCCCAAAATGGCCGGATGGAGGCGAAAATAGACCAGGAGTGGAAACCGACTCAGGGTCCCGCTTCCGAACAGCAGACACCGCTTGTCATTGGCGAAACGCTTTTTGCCATTCAACCCAAGGACGCGGGCAGACGTCGTGGCGAACTGACCGCCTCGCCACTCGACCGGATTCCCGAAATCACCGCTTCCAGTGGCCGCGAAGCACGGTTTGGGCTGGGGCCGTATCTGTACGTCGACGGAGCGTTTTGGATTGTGGATGACGATGGTGTGTTGTCCGTTTTTCGTTTTGAGAACCAACAGTTTGTCGAACTGGCACGCCACAAGATATTGCCCGGAGTCGATTCGTGGGGACCGATTGCGTTTGCCGGGGGACGGATGATTCTGCGGGACTCCACGTCGATGGTCTGTCTCGATTTGCGGAGGGAATAGCTATGAAAATGACACATCGGGAATTTTTGACGCTCCTTTTGGGAACCGGGGCGCTGGGTGGGCTGGGATATTTCGTGAATCGAAAATTACACCGGGACGCGGAAAGTCTTTCGTGGATGGAGGCGGAAGAGGATGGGACGGAACCGTTCACGCTGCCACCGGAGGCGATACGGCCGGTTTTTCGGCGGGATGGCCTGATTTTCAGCGTCCATCGAAGAGCCAAAACGGTCTGTGCGCATGACGAAACGACCGGGGAGTTGGTCTGGGAGTCGCACGGTGAAGAGCGTTTCATCGTGCCGGGCGCGGCATTTCCAATCGACCTTACGCCAGAAGGAGACCTTTGGGTGGCAAATGTCGGGAGGAAGCGGTTGGAGCAACTCGACCCTCAAACCGGGCGGTTTATCGCCTCGTGGGAGCCGCAGGAACCGTTTGGCGGCTGCTGCAATCCGGTTCGTTTCGCGGCACTTTCGGGCGGGCGATTCGTTACGATGGAAAAAGGGGTGCGGCAGGCGTGCGTTTACCTCCCTTCCGGGGTTCGGGAACGTTTCGTGACACGAGAATTGTCACCGTCGGAATTCGACTATTTCCTGTATCGTCTGGGAAATACGGTCGTTTTGTACGATTCCAAAACAGGCCATCACTGGGAGATTGCTGAATGAGACGTAAAGAATTTTTCCAACAGATCGGGCGTTTTTTCCTTCTGGGAGGACTTTCCGCAGGCGTTTTTCACCTGTCACGCGGGCGAAAGAACGTTTCGGAAGACTGGGCAGGGTGTACGGCGGCGAACGGCATTTGTCGGGACTGTTCGCTGTGGGAAGGTTGTCCACGTCGAAAGATTTTGGAAAAAGAGGAGGCGAAACAATGAATCGACGGAAGATGATCGGTGGGCTGTTGGGTGTTTTGGCACTGCCGTTTACGCTCCTTTTTCGCAACCGGGAAAGTGGGGCGGCGGGCATGCGGTGGCAGATCCATCCCGACAAGTGTATCCAGTGCGGTAAATGCGAAACGGAATGCGTCCTGACCCACTCGGCGGTGAAATGCGTACATCAGTTTGTCTCCTGCGGCTATTGCCTTTTTTGCAGTGGTTATTATCAGGACAAGCGGATTCATTTCGACACGGCGGGGGAGAATTTGCGGTGTCCAACCGATGCCATTTCCCGGACGTATATTGAAGACCCCTATTTCGAGTACCGAATCGACGAGGAAAAGTGTATCGGCTGCGGGAAGTGCGTCAAGGGGTGCGTTTCGTTTGGAAATGGGTCGCTCTTTTTGCAGGTTCGGCAGGAGCTTTGCAAAAACTGCAACCAGTGCCGCATTGCGATGATATGTCCGTCGAATGCGTTTACGCGGGTACCCGCGGAGCAACCTTATATTTTCCGCCGTCCGCCGGAGGAGAAAAAATGATTCCACTTTTGGCTCAAATGCGTTTTCCCGCCCCGGAATTTGAGAATTATACACTCCCCGAAATGGGTCTGGAAGCGGAAGTGCCGGAGATGATTTTCTGGCGTCTGGCGGCGTTGATGGTTTTTCTGGTGCTTTCCGGCATCGGATTTTACCATTTCCGTTCCCGACGTGCCATGCTCCTTCTGGCTGCAGGGGGATGGTTCGTTTTCGGATTCTGGTTCTCCGCGTGTCCCTGTTCGGTCGGCATGTTTCAGAATATCGCCGAAAGTGCCGTCGTCGGAACGCCGATTCCACTGGGGGTGATCCTTCTGTTTGCGATTCCGTTGGCTTGTGCGATCTTTTGGGGGCGGTTGTTTTGCGCAGGAGCGTGTCCGTTGGGAGCCGTTCAGGAATGGTTACACTGGAAAAACGTTCCCGTGCCACTTCCCGTCGATCGGGTTTTGCGGATGGTTCCCGTACTCGTTCTGACGCTCTGTACCGTCATGGCCGCTTCTGGAATGGGGTATTATCTTTGCCGTCTCGACCCATGGCTGCCGATGTTTTTCGCCGCGGTTCCGACGACGGTGGGAGTGCTGACGCTGATTCTATTGGTAACGGGGCTGTTTGTCTCCCGTCCGTTTTGCCGGTATCTCTGTCCCTATGGCGTTTTGCTGCGATTTTTCACTCTTTTTTCACCAGCCAGACCGCAAATCACCCCGCAACCGTGCATTCGCTGTCGACTTTGCGAGCAGGGTTGCCCGAACGGAGCCATTTTGCCGCCGGAGCCGGAGGAGCGGTCGGAGGTGCAGAAAGAGGGACTACGGCGGCTTTCCCTGCTGGTCGCGTGTGTCCCATTCGCGCTGTTTTTCGGCGGTCTGTTGGGTACGTTGGCCGCGCCCGCGGTAAGCTCCCTCCACCGTGACGTGCGGCTTTTGCGGGAATTGCGAGCCGGAGCTGAGACGAAAGAGGTGGAGGCGTTTGAAGTTTCAGGAACGACGTTGGCGGAACTCCACGCACGGGTTGCCATGGCCGAAAATCGTGTTTTGGTGGGGATGTGCCTGGGGGGGATTTTTTTTGCGGGCTGCGGGATGGCGGAATTGATCGCAAACGCCCGACGTCGCCAGGAGGAAGAGGTCTACCAGATCGTCCCGTCGCTCTGTTTTTGCTGTGGTCGCTGTTATTCCACGTGTCCCTTGAATCGAAAGGAGGTCTCCTCATGAAGAATCATGCCATTCGCCAAACGTTGCGTTTTTGCCAGGGAACCGCCCTCCTTTTCGTACTTTTTCTGGGCGGGTTGATGGGATACGATGCCTGGCGCAGTCAACAACCGTTGAAAGAGGGACTGGCTCAGTTGGAGTTGTTAAAAACGCTCGATTTGGAGGATTCGCGGCAGACGCAGACGATTCGCGACCTCGATTATCTCTACCGATCGGCCTATTTTCAGACCAAAGACCGCCAGGCGTATGGATTTTTGCTGCTGGGGGTTGGATTTCTGTCGTTTTGCGCGGCTTTGGGAACGGAATGGTTCCTTTTTCCGCCGAAATTGAACGTTCCCCAAACATCCGCCGCCGTGCCGGAGCGGGAACGGAAACAGACGCTCTACTTTTCGCTCGGTGCGCTGTCGGTGTTGATTCTTACGGTCCTTGCGGTGCGGATGACGACTCGTTCGGCATTTGAGGAAGAGATTTCCCCAACTTCCGCGCCCGTGGTTGCGTCTGCCGAGCCGCCGACGGAAAAACCGACCGAAAAAGTCGCCATTTCCCCAACTTCCCCGCCGGGAGAGAAAATCGACAGAGCCGCCGCGATGGAAGAAGAGACGCGCCAGTGGGCACAATTTCGCGGGTCCGTCCTGCCGAATCAAAATTCGCTCTCGGCAGCGTGGAAATTTCGCGAGAAATGGCGTGTGCCGATTCCGTTGGAGGGTTTCAATTCGCCGATTGTCTGGGAGGATCGTCTCTTTGCGGCAGGCGGCAACGAACAGCAACGGGCGATTTTCTGCTTCGACGCACCGAGTGGGAAAAGGCTCTGGGAAACGGAATGTCAACTGGCAACCCGCTATCCTGAATTGACCGACGATACCGGAGTTTCCGCCCCAACGCTCTGTGCCGACCGCAGCCGCGTCTGTGCCATTTTTGCGACAGGGGAACTTCTCTGTTGCGACCATGATGGCAAAATTCTCTGGCAAAAACTTCTGCCATTCCCGGAAATCAGCTACGGTTATGCCTCCTCCCTGCTGTTGGTAGGGGAAAAGCTGATCGTCCAGTACGATTTGAACTCGTCGCAAACCCTTTACGTATTTGATGTTACGACAGGCGACGAAATCTGGAAAGCCGCCCGCGAATCGGCCACTTCCTGGTCTACGCCGATTGCGCTTTTGCATGAGGGGAAGCTGAAAATTTTCGTGACGGACTCTCTTTCCGCCGAATTGTTTGACGGCCAGACCGGGGAGTCGCTCTGGAAACAGGAGTGCATGGGGGGGGAAGTGGCGACCACCTCCTCCGCTTCTGCCGGGATTCTCTACCTTTCCAACACGGGTGCCATGACAGGCGCGATTTCGGTGAAAGATGGCGAAATTCTCTTTCGCAACGACAACGTCCCGGCGCCCGACGTCGCTTCTCCAGTTCTGCTGGGCGACGTGTTTCTCCTCTTTTCCAGTGGCGGGAGCGTTATTGCTCTCGACGCGGCAACAGGTGAGGAACTTTACGAGGAGGAGTTTGACAACGGTTTTTACGCCTCGCCTGTCGTGATTCAGGATAAGTTGGTGGGAATCAATCTCGACGGGGAACTTTTGCTGATGACCGCCACGAAAGAGAAGATGAACGTGGAAGGACGTTTTGCTCTGGAAGAGAAGGTGGTGGCGATTCCCGCGATGTATCGTGGTAATGTGATTGTGCGGACGTTTGAAAACGAATTGGTTTTTCTGGAGACCCAACCATGAATGTCGATCCACTGTTGCCGGAACTTGTCCAACTCCAGCACCGTGACGGATATTTACGTCCTGAGACGCTTCAGGAATTGAGCCAACGTCTTGGCGTTCCGTTGACACGGATTTACAGCGTCGCGTCGTTTTACCAGGCGTTTCGTTTCCGACCATCCGGCAAACATACCATCCAGGTCTGCGTTGGGGCGGCCTGTTACGTGAAGGGGGCGGAGACGGTCTACGACGCGTTCGCTCGCCATCTACAGATTTCCGACGGTTCGGACACGTCGCCGGACGGACTTTTTACGTTGAGTCGGGTCGCCTGTCTGGGGTGTTGTATGCTGGCGGTGGCGGTACAGATGGATCGGCACATTTTCGGCCATGTGACGCCGGAAACGGTTCCTGTGGTTTTGCGGGATTTTCTGAAAATGACGCGGGACGAAAAGAAGGTGGAATCCCCTTCCGCGACGGAACTGTTTTCGGAGGAGATTCGGATTTGTCTCTGTTCGTCGTGCCGGGCGGCGGGAAGCGACCGGATTTATCGGGCCATCAAGCAGGAAATGGCGACACGCGATTTCGACGCTACGCTCAAAACGGTCAGTTGCACCGGGATGTCCTACCGCACGCCGTTGGTGACGGTGGTGACGGAAGAGGGCTTTTTCCACTACGATCGCGTTCGGGAGCATGAAATTCCAGCCATTCTGGCCAACCACTTCGTTCCGAAAAGTGCCCTGGGGCGGATTTTCTGGAAAGGGCGGGCGTCGCTGGACCATTTTTACCGGAGAAAAGGTTGTCAGGCGGCAGTGGTGACGGCACTGGATGAAGAAATTGCCAAAGCACGTCTGATCACCCAAAGTAGCGGCATGGCGACCCCGGAATCGATTGTGGAATATCGTGACGGCGGAGGTTTTCAGGCTTTTTTGAAGGCACTACGGAAAACGCCGGAGGAAATCCTGGCTCTGCTGGAAAGGTCGAAACTGCGCGGCCGGGGGGGAGGTGGTTTTTATACCGGCACGAAATGGCGACTTGCCTGCGAAGCTCCCGGCGACGAAAAGGTGGTCGTCTGCAATGCGGATGAAGGAGACCCCGGCGCGTTCATGGATCGGATGCTTCTGGAATCGTATCCCTACCGCGTTCTGGAGGGAATGCTCATTGCCGCGCGGGTTACGGGGGCGAAAAAAGCATACGTCTATGTCCGGGAGGAGTATGCTCAGGCCGTTCGGACGTTGCAAAATGCCCTTTCGCAGCTTCGGCAGGTCGGAGCGTTTCGGTTGCTGGGAGCCGATTTTGAAATCACGTTATTTCAAGGGGCGGGAGCGTTTGTGTGTGGTGAGGAGACCGCCCTTTTGGAATCGATGGAGGGGCGACGTGGAATCCCCCGCCGACGTCCACCGTTCCCTGTCACGGCAGGGTTGTTTGGAAAACCAACGCTGATCAATAATGTCGAGACGTTCGCGTGTGTTCCGATGATTCTTCAGGACGACGGAGTTGCCTTCAACGCCATCGGCACTCCTACTTCGCACGGCACCAAAGCGTTTGCGCTGGCGGGAAAAGTGCGGCGAGGTGGGCTGATCGAGGTTCCGATCGGGATTTCGATTGGGGAGATTGTCGAAAAATTCGGCGGTGGAGCGGAAGAGGGACACGAAATCAAGGCAGTCATGATTGGTGGTCCGTCCGGTGGCTGCATTCCGCGACGGCGTTTCGACCTGCCGGTGGACTACGAGTCGCTCCAGGCCAGTGGTGCCATGATGGGGTCGGGCGGGCTGATTGCGCTGGACGAGCGGGATTGCATGGTCGATATTGCACTCTACTACCTTCGTTTTCTTCGCGGCGAATCGTGCGGAAAATGCGTCCCCTGCCGGGAAGGGGTGGATCGGCTCTGTCGATTGGTGGAACAGTTGACGTACCACCAACCCCAAGAGACCGATTTACTCGAAAAGATCGTCACACTGGCCAAGTCCATCCAGCAGGGGGCACTCTGTGCGCTGGGACGTACCGCTCCTAATATGGTACTCAGTGCCATTCAGGAATTTCGCGGGGAGTTTGAAGCCCACCTGCGAAACCGTTGTCCCGCGGGGAAGTGCGCGGAGTTAACCGAGTTCCAAATCACCGACAACTGTATTGGCTGTACCCGGTGTGCGCAGGCCTGTGCCGCCGGGGCAATGGTGGGCGAACCGTTGGAACGGGCGCGGATTTTGCCGGAAAAGTGCGTTCGCTGTGGTGTTTGCCGAACGGTCTGCCCGCAGCACGCCATCCGTAATGTTGGGGCGGAGGTGGAAGACGAGCCGAAAATGGCGGAAGTTTTGCAGGAAAAAGCTCCGAGAGTGACGGTGGAGGGAAATTTCGTCCAAATCGACGGCCGGAAATACCCTTTCGAGCCGAATCGTACGCTGAAAAGCTACGACGACCGGATTCCGACGCTCTGCTGGCTTTCGGGGGGCCATGAAAAGGCTCACTGCATGGTCTGCGCGGTCTGGGACGCCACCCTCGGTCGCTTTGTGCCGGGTTGTGAGCAGTGGGTACAACCGGGGCACGTTTACGAGACGACCGGGGAAAAAGTCCGCCATTTTCGACGGGAAATGCTCTCCTTATTACTGGCACGTCACGATTTTCGTTGCGGCCCATGCGGTGCGAAATCGGACTGCCGACTTCTGGAGCATATCCGGGAGTATCGCGTAAAAAAAGAGCCGAATTTGGCCGAAATCCCTGCTCCTATCCAGGGAAAACACCTGATTTTTGAGGCGGGAAAGTGCATTCTGTGCCAACGTTGCCTGAATGTGTCACGGGATTGGCTGACGATTCATCACCGTGGAATCCGATCCATGGTTTCTCCCGAACCGTACACGTGGGACGACATCCCGCCAGAAATTGCGAAAGAAATTTGCACTGTCTGCCCGACAGGCGCCTTGAGCCGCCATTCCGATGGGGTGGATCGATAATACGAAAATCGACTTGCCCGCAGGGATTTTTTTCTTCCCGAACGGGCAATTTTCAGGAATGAGGCCGATTCTAACATGGCGTGAGAGATAATTTTACAAAAAACGGAAAATTTTCGTTCCCACCACTTGACTTTGGTTCATCGGCAGGCGATAATTCCCTTGAATGCTCGGTAATCGGCGGGTTTTGGCAAGTTTCAGGTCAACAAAGTGCCCTCAAGATGAAAGTTTTCATAAAAACAAGGAGAAAAACGTTTCTCGCAAATTGCGGGGGTGGACGCGGAACGTTGTCGTGAAGAAACAGAACGAAGGAGGAATGATGATACGAACTGTCGGATGGGTCGCCGCGGCGATTTCAGGATTGATTTGCCTGGCAGTTTTCGGCATCCTGATTTCCCAACCGGAGGAAAAACTTTCCCCACGTCCCGAAAAAACCGACGTTTCCGATCATGGCTGCCTCTTTCTCGACACGGCCTGGCTGGGAGCCGTTTCCCCTTGCGGCGACGGGCTGGCGGCAGGGAACAGTCGAGGGGAGGTTCTCTTTTTCGATCACCTCGAAAAGGGGACGAAACCACGGATTTTTCCTCTTTCCAAGTACGCGATTTCCGCTCCGCCGCTCGTCCGGGAAGGGGTCTGTTTCGTGGGGGATGAAAACGGCACTTTCTGGGCTTTCCGACCGGAAAAAGGCCTTCTCTGGTCTTTTCGTACCGGAAACCAGATCACGGGCGGGGCGGTCTGGTGCGACGGTTCAATCTGGGTTGGCTCCCACGACCAGTCTCTTTACGCGTTCGACCCGAAAGAGGGCACCGTGCTTCAAACGTTGGAATGCGACGGCCAGATTAACGGTTCCCCCCTTTTTTCGGACTCCCTCAAGGCGATTTTCGTCGGAAGTTGCGACGGTTTTTTGCGAAAAATCGACACGCGGACGGGAAAACGGGTGGCCGAACTCGATTTTCACTCTCCCATCCCCCAAAGTCCCGTTTTGGCGGATGGCGTTTTGTATCTCCTGACACATCAAGGAGTTCTGGCAGCTGTCGACGCGGAAACGTTCCAGCCTCGCTACCAAATCACGCTGAAAGGACGCCATTTTCTAACCTCCCCCACCATTCAGGGCGACCTGTTGCTGCTGACGGATGAGTCGGGAAAAATCGAAGTTCGCTCTGCCCGCGACGGCTCTTTCCTTGCATGGCTCCCGTCGGAAGAGAAAATGACCGCGCCGCAAGTGGTCTTCGACGACCGTATTTACGCTGTGTCAAAACAGGGAAAACTTTTTTGCTGGCAACTACAAAACGGAACATGGACCTCACAACTTGCCGCCGATTTCCACTCCGATTTTGCTTACGGCTGCGTCCGAATGGGAAATCGGCTGATTCTGGTCGACGAAAATGGCGGGTTGTTTTATTACGCATATCTTAAGATTGGAACGTGATTCCTCTCTGGTTATGGTTCAGAATTATAACAGGTTGTCCATAAATAATCAGGCATTTTTCCATTTTTTCCGATAAAATCAGTAAGAAGACAAGCTAATGCCGCGCACACGAATCGACAGGATTCCAGGATGCTGGAGCCGTTGCTTGCGAAGGATTTTATTCCGGCGGAAAAGGTGTCTGACGAAGATGACGCACTTTCCCTAAACCTTTGGTTGGACGCGAGTTACGTCGATCGTAAAGAGGTCGTTGAAGTATCAGGCTACGTTCCCTTCCACCTCACAATGGGGATGAGTGCGGTTAATAAAGTTGTGGTTATTTATGGAGAAAGACGTGTTCTTCTTTCACTTGAGTTTTTCGGATTCACTCCCCAAAGCCCCTTTCAGGGGGAGTTTTTTTGTTTTCTGGAAAACTTAAGTGGATGAAATAGAACGCTGAATTTCCGTCAACCAGGATCGAATCGTTTCGGACTCGCGGCGGACATTTTCACCGCGAAATGCTTTACTGGCAAGGACTTGCGCGGAAGGGGAGAGTTCCCGAATGGCTTCGACGCAACGAGCCATCCCACCTCCGCCATGTGTAATGAAGGGAATCACAATTTTTCCTGAAAAGTCTCCCTGGCTCAAAAACGTGGCGACAGGGGGAGCGATCGTACTCCACCAGTTCGGACTTCCTACAAAAATCATGTCGTAATCGGCCAGATTTTTCAGGGAAGCCACTAATTCGGGGCGAAAACCTGCCTGAATTTCCTTCCGAGCCTGCTCGACACAGGCGTTGTACTGGGGTGGGTAGGGGTTTTGCGGCTGGATGAACCACAGATTTCCTCCGGTTATTTTCTGAATTTGCTCCGCCACCAGACGTGTATTGCCGCTGTAGGAATAGCACGCCACCAGGATGTTTTTCTCACTCCACAAAATAGACTTTTTCATCACCGCACCTCTGTACAAACAAAAAACTTTCCAACGCACTCTTGACATATTTTCTTTTTAGGATAAACTGAAGTATAAAGTTAAATGACTGTTTTGTCAAGAATGCACTCAATAGTGCTATAATATAAAATTGGTACCATACTACCCTAAATGAACCTATAGGAGGTTGATCATGGATAAGGAAAAACTCCTGACCTACAATGATCCGGTGGAAGCGACGATCGACATTATCGGCGGCAAGTACAAAATGCAGATTATCTGGTATCTGCACGACAAAGTCCTGCGGTACAACGAACTTCAAAAGCTCATTCCGCAGGCAACGCCGAAAATGCTCAGCCAGCAATTGAAAGAGTTGGCAGCGGATGGAATCGTTCATCGGAAACTGTACCCTGTCGTGCCGCCGAAAACGGAGTATTCGCTGACGGAACTGGGGAAGACGCTGGTTCCGGTTGTGGATGTGATCTGTGAGTGGGGCGAAAAGTATTACGTGCATTTTGGCCTCCCCAATCCCTGCGGGGAAGATGAGGAATGAAAATTTATCGCGAATGACAATTTCGCAAGTTTTTTTCAACGCTATTTTTCCGTTCTCTTGCGCGGCATGGGAAAAATTTTATCGGAAAAAAGTCTCACCTGTGCAACCTGCGGCAAATTTTTACGAATACCTCTCTAAAAGGCACAAATTCAGGCAGGTGTGGAACATTCATGGAACGCGGTAGCGATCAGGAACTGGTACGGCAGGCATTGTCGGGAGATGAACGGGGTTTTGAAGAACTTCTGCGTCGGTATCAGACGGTGCTGCATCGATTTTTTCTCCAGCGTCATTCGCATGAGGAAGCCCTCGACCTGCTTCAGGAAACGTTTCTGCGAGCGTGGCAGAGCCTGGGTCGATACCAACCTCAATGGGCCTTTTCGACCTGGCTTTTTACGATTGCTTACCGACAGAGTGTCAGCCATTTTCGGAAAAAAAGAGGGTGGTTTTCGCAGAGTTTTTTCCAGGAACCGACGATGATGGAGCAGATTGCCGCTCCCCTCCCGGAAGAAACGGATGAGGAGTCGGCAGAAGTGGAAAATCTCTGGACGTTGGCCAAAACGATTTTGCCGGAAGCACAGTGGAGTGCGTTATGGCTCTTCTACGCGGAAGAAAAGAGTGTGCGGGAGATTGCTCATATTTTGCGGCGGACGGAAACGGGAGTGAAAACGTTGTTGTTTCGCGGACGCAAGAAACTCCAGGCTCAGTACAATCGGAAACCATGAGGAAGCGGTCTTTGACCGTTGGAAATGATGGACGAGAAATTTTTGGAACAACGATTGCGAGAGGACGCGAGGCGGCTGTGTGGGGAGTTTTCGCCATCGCTGCACGAACGTCTGAAACAGGTGATTGCGGAACCACCCAGGCGAACCTTTTCCTGGCGACAGGGGATGGCGGCAGGGGCATTGGCTTGTGGTTTGCTGTTGGGAGTGGTTTGGTGGGAGGGGGATTTCCGGGCAAATTCGGGAACAGAAACGGCGTCTGGCGAAGATTTCGGGAACGTGGAGCAAGGATTTTGGGCGACGCTTTTTCCGTGGACAGAGACGGTGGTATTGCTGGCGGATGTTTCGGAAATTCCGCTTCAGGAATGGCGTTCATCGTCTTCGATTTTGACGGAGGAGTCGCAATATTGGATGGAGAGACTGGCACCGTTATCCGTTTGGACGGTTGCAACGTGGAGTTTGGAAGAAGACTGGGAACAGAAGGAGCATGAAGAATGAAATGGTGGATGAGTGTGGCGGCAGTCACGATTTTGGGTTGTTTTTCCCCTCTTTGGGGAGCGGATTCCGTGGTGGCGGTAGCGACGGTGACGGATGGGGCAGCATTGACGCGGCAGGTGTTGGATTTTGCGGAAGTTTCCGGCAGTGATAAGATAAAAGCAGGGGCGTATGGGTGGAAAGTTTTTACCGAACAACCCTGTTTTACGGAAGCGATCGATATGTCTCGCCCAGCAGGAGTGGTGGCCTGGTTGCCGGAAGGGGAACGTTCGCCGCGAGGTTTTTGGATTCTTCCGGTGAAAAGCGGGAAGGCACTCCAGAAAATGCTTCCGGGGAACTGGCAAGTGGAATGTACGGAAGATGGTCTTACCAAAATCACCGTGAAAAAAGGGGAGACCTTCCAGCGCGTTTTTTATGCCGCCGAGTACGACTCCTGGTTGATTCTCGCGGAGCAACCATCCCACTTTCCCGTTCACTGGACCTCCCGGCAAATAGACGAAGCGAAACGGAATTTTGAGGAGTTGGCCCAAAGTCGGGATTTGGGAGTGACGCTTTATGTCAATCGTCTTCCTGTCGAAATTCGTCGTGAAGTATTCACACGCTGGAATCAGGGTATCCGAAAATGCCTGGAGAAAAATCGCTCGAAATGGGGGGAGGAACTTTCCGCGTCGCTGTTGGAAAAAATGGATCGTCTGATGCAAAAAGCGGAAGCGTCCCATTATTCCAGCCCTGTGGAAACGTTGTCGTGGAATCTGATTTGGGAGGAGAATGCGGACATGCTGAAAATGCGTCTGGAAGCCACTGCCGCCGCAGGAAGTTCGTTGGGCGAGAAGTGGAATGCCTTCGCGAAACCTGTCTCTACGGTACTGGGAAAGTTTGGCTCGTCAGAAGAGATGTTTTCTTCCCAGGTTTCCATGAAGCTCTCCTTCCTGGCAAGTCCTGAAGTTCAGCTTCTGGCAGAACGTTATGGGGAACAGTGGTTGCGGAAAATGCGTGCCCAGACGGTTTCTCCGGAGGTGGCGGAAACGGTGGAGAAATTCGTCCGGGAGAACGCCGATTCGTGGAAAAAAGCTTTTCTGGCACCCAATTGGGAGGAGGCTTTTCAGATCGTCCTGTCGCGGGAGAATCTGTTGGTTATGTGGGGGCGTGCGGTTCCTGACAGTGCCGTGTTGGAAAAGCAGTTCCAGCAAATCGTGAACTTTGTCAAAGAGCAGGAAACCGATGCGCTGCGGGAAAAAGTGGTGGAATCGGGAAAGGAAGTGGAGGGGGAATGGCGTATTTACTACGCGGATTTTGCCCTGCCGGAAAACAGTACCTGTCCCCATCTTCCGTGGCTTCGTTCGGTTTGCGGAACGTCGATTCAAGGTTGCGTGGTTTTTGCCCCGCAAACGGTTTATTATGCCATCGGTAAAAATGCCAAGGCCGATTTACTCGCTTTTTTGAAGTCGGACGCAGCCCGCCCCACAGCGGTACCTGCCTTGCGGTGGAATCTCAGCTTACGGCAGTTACTCGAATGGACGGCCTTACACGGACATCACAAACATGCCCGCTTTCAGGCTGAAAATGCTTTGAAGAAAATGGGAGAAGTGGGAGATGGTGCCGTTTCCGTGGAACTCGTTCCTGTGGAAAATGGACTGGGAATCGAAATGTTGTGGACACCTTCCGCCATTCGGATGTTGAAAGGAATTTGACGTTTTCAGAAATAAAAAACGGTCTCCGCCGATAACCAACCGGAACCGGTGGCAAATAAAAATTACGCAAGGCACATTTTCAGGAACGTTCCCGAAAATACCGCCTTGCGTCTCTTTATTCCAGGAGCGGCAGAACGTATGGCATTTTGGGTATCGGCATTTGCCAGAAAGTCGAGCCACGGTCGCATGGCAGGAGACGTTTACGGCAGAGTGAGCCACTTTTCGTCCGCCAGAATAAAACCGCGTTACAACAATCCCAAGGACCGGATTCTGTCCACGGGAATTTTCTAGATTGAAGGTGTTGGCAATCTGGATTTTCTCCAGCAATGGTCGTCCCGCCCTCGGCCAGCACCGCGTTGTCTATTCCCAAAAATCTCCCCTGGAGACCTTGCAAAGCAGCCCCCAAGTTGTTAGAATGTTGTAAAAGGGCCCCCATTCCCGCCATAGAACCGCTGACGGCCAACCCACCTTCCATGAGTTCCTGAATCGGTCGGAAGTTTTTTTCAAAATTCCCGATCTGTTGGTTGAAATTCTGGAAGTTTTCCCGCACGGAGAGAAACGCGGCGTTGGTTCTGTCTTCCGCTTCAATGGCAATAAGGGCGGCACCCTGCTCAACTTTAGCCATGGGGGTATTCCTGTGAAAAATATCTGGTTACAAATTAAAAAATGGCTCTGGTGGTTTTTCTGGTGTGCTTTTTGGGCGTTTGTGCTCCTTGGTTTGGGGAATCCTGCCCAACGGAGTTGGCCGTCCACTTGGATATGGGGGGTTCCGACGGTACTGGAAATAGAAGCATTCAATAAAAAAATTCCATACCACTACCTGACCATGCTTGCGTTTGTATGCTCTGTCTCTCTGTTTTTTATATTAAGTCGGAAATCTTCGGAACGGGAACATTCTAAAAGGTTGTATGAAATAGCCTGGAAAGGTGTTCGGAAGGAGGTTGAGGAAGGTCGTTTCTGGGTTCCTGATGAGGAACGTGAAAAAACGCTTCACCCCATCGAAACGGAAGTCCGACGTGCTTTTTGGGAGGAAATCCAAAAAGCCAAACGATATAAAAAGGATTATGGGGAAAATCATGAATGAATATCGAGCATTTCGTAAAAAAATGTTGCAAAACCCGGAGGTGAAAAAGGCTTACGACGAATTGGAGCCGGAATTTTCGATCATCCGCCAAACCATTGCCGCCGGACTGGGAAAAAAATTACCATCACGTTTTCCTGAATTTTTACCCGGTTGAGGAACGAACCGCCTGGGAAAAGATGGTGAGGATTTGCCGATCCGCTTCGTCCCTATCCCAGGGTCGGTTGTTGGTTCCGTTGACGACTTCAAACGTCTCTTCGTCGAAAAGGATCCTATCCCCCACCTGCGGCCGTCGCTCTCAAAGTAGGTGCTTCCTGGAGCATGGTTTTCGTCTGCAATCGTAAAAGGGTCGCAATGACCGGGATTCCTCGTTTCTGGTCAGACACCGGTCGTATTCGAGAGACTGATAAAAGGGATGGTTGATCTGTTATCCAGATAAGACAACTTCATCCCCAACAGAATACAAAACAGATACTGGCGGCACTCTCACTTTGGACATCTCCATTATACTTCATCCACTTGAGTTTTTCGGACTCACTTCACAAAGTCTCTCCCCATGGGGGGAATGTTCAATCTTGTCCATTGACGAGAAAATGAACGATTCGCAGAGCGGTTCCCGCGCTCTTTTCATTTTTGTTTTCAGCCATTCGCAGGCGGAGTGTGTGTTTTCCTTCTGCCAGTTCCGCTTCGAAAATCTGCGACCAGGGAAGATACAATCCCGAACTCCACGGCGTGAAGAAATCTTTCTGTTTCCAGGGAGCGCCATCGACAGAATACTCCACAATTCCGGTATCCGGCCCCGCAATGGCAAAAATTCCCACCGCCGTTCCTTCAAAAGGAAATTCCAGAACTTTTCCGGGTACGGTACACTCCAGCATGGGAACATGGACAAATCCACGGCGTGTTCCGGCAGAAAGTGTCGGTTTCCAAGCCTCCACACGTTGCCAGCCCTCGCTTAAAATGGCGGCATTGATCGAAACGTAATGGCCGTGGAAATAGCTGAACGGATCGAGCGGCGGAGGGAGTTCGGAGGTCGTCGGAGACGCGGGAGTCGCGTTTTTCGGCCAAACCGCGTCGAAAAGTCGGGAAATCGTGTTGGCGTAGAGCCGATGTCCAAACGGAGCCGGGTGCAGGTCGCGGAAGTCCTTTTCCCAGGAAAATTCCCCGGCATCGATACGGTCGGTCACTTCTTTCGCCAGGTTGATAGAAGGAATGCGGTAATGTTCCGCCACTTTTTCGTGCGTCGCAATCACCACCGGCGTTCGGCCTGCCCGATAATCGCGGCATTTATCCGGCTCGGCAAAGTGCATCATCACAATGTCCACCTGCGGATTCAACCGTTTGGCCTGACGCACAATTCCCTCCATGCCACGAAGCATTTCGGTGGGAGTGCGAAAGTTCGTCGAATCGTTGACGGCCGCTTCTTCAAAAAGAAGGTCGATTTTTTTCCCTTCCTGAAAAACATCGGTCGTCAAACGAAACGCGCCAGGCGTGGAACCGGTGGAAGAAATCCCGGCGGCGATAAATTCCCATTCGGTATTCGGGAAACGTCTTTGCAACTCCTCACAGACCAGATTCCGCCAGCCATTCATTTCCGTAATCGAACCGCCGACAAATGCGACCGTCCCTTTGCCTGTTGTTTCAAACACTTTTTGGCAATGCGGCAGTCCATCCCGCACCGCAAACCATTCTGCCGACAGGATTCCTCCTAAAAGCAACCACAGAACCATACTTCCCAAAACTTTTTTCATTTTCTCACCATTTTTTCAACTATTTCCACGAACGGTTTTCCGATTTTCATCCTCATCAATAAAAAGTTTTTAGTTCCGAATTAAAATACGTACGATATTGTCCCAACGAAGGATAGCGGTGAGAGTCTCATTTTCCTCCTGAATTTCAAAATAACCGACGGAACTGAGCGATTTGCTTTCGTGAAATTCGACAGGGAAATAGACTTTTCCATCCGCCGTGTGCAGTTCCAATTTTCGGATTTTTCCGAATTCGTTCCAGAGGTTCCAGAAAATTTTGGCCATCGGGTCCACTCGAAGCGCTTCGGGGATTTGGGAGGAGACTTCTTCCAGACCAATATCGACCTGACCATCCTCTTTGACCGCAATTCCAGGATAGAGAAATGCTGCCGGAGCGTCACTGCCGGAGGGGGAACGGGTGATTTTTCGCGAATCGGAAAGCGATGGGGCGACATCTTCTTTTTTAACGTCCAACTCCAAATCGAGTTTGAGGGAAAAATCATCCTGTTTGGGTGGCGTGGGAGGAGCGGGCGGGGCAAGTTCCTCTTTTTCCTCTCCCTCTTCCTCATCCTCATCGAAATCGGGGACGAGAAATTTGGCCTGACATTCGGGGCAAATGCCTGCTTTTCCAGCCTGGTCGGCAGCGGCGGAGAGGATATGACCGTTGGGACACATGAATTGAATCATTTCCCCGGAGTCTTCGTGCGAATCTTCGGAATCCGCGTCCGTATCCTCTTGCGTGGGAGCGAAAAGAGGCTCTTTCTTTTCCGAGTTTTCTGGAGCGTCCTCTTTCGCTTTTTCCGTAAACGCAGAAAAATCGACCTCTTTCTTTTCCTCACGAGCTTCTTTGGAAGCCGAGAGCCGCATCATTTCTTCCATTTTGGCTTTTTTGGCCGCGGCACGTTGTTGGATTTTTTCCTTCCGTTTTCGCTCCACCTCCAGAAAAGCCGCTTCGGTCTCTTCATCCATATCCTCACCGAGCGATTCGCGAATCTCATTGAGCGTCGGAATCGTAAAACGGGCGGAACATTTCGGACAGTGACCAGTACGTCCTGCCAGTTCCAAAGGAAAGCGAATGACATGTTCATTAGGACAAGTGGTTTCAAATTGCATGGCAAACTTCCATCCAGTTTTCAAAAAATTAAAAAAATGGCAAAAATATTGAAAAATTTCCCCAAGGGTCTCTGGGAAAATCGACGACTTGCGATTATAATCTTATAGTGTGGCACGAAATCCCGTTTGCGTCAAGTGGGCGGTTTTCTACAAAGTCTTTTTTTCAGGAAATTTCCATGGCAATTATCGTTACCTGTCCGGGATGCCGGAAAAGTTTTAGTGTACGTGAAGAGTTTGCCGGACGAACCGGCCCCTGTCCCAAGTGCAAGACGAAAATCAAGATTCCCAAAGCGTCGGAGACCGTCCAGGTACACGGCGGAGAAGCGTTCTCCTCCGGTGGGAAAACCATCTCCGGGGAACTGGTTCTCAAACCGCTCAAACGGCAGGAGGAAGCTCGATTCCAGTGGCCGTTGGTGCTGGAGATTGCCGGGGGAGTGCTGGCGCTGATGGCCGTAACATGGCTGTTGGGGGGCGTTTTGCGAAGTTCCTTCCTCGTCACCAGTATCGGGCTGATTCTCATCACACCACCACTGGTCTATGCGCCCTATTTCTTTCTCAAGGATTCCGAAGCGATCGAGAATCTGCACGGCCAGGAACTTTGGCGGCGGACGCTTTATTGCTCCGTGGCGTACGTCGCGTTGTGGGGCGGTTTTGCGGTGGTGTCGCACTACGGAACCGCGGCGATGGGGGGCGATTTGTGGGTCTGGCTTTTGCTCGCCTCGCCGTTTGCTGTTGTCGGAGCGGTTTTGGGGTCCGCTTTTTTCAATCTGGAAACGGGGGATGGAGCCATTCACTTTGCTTTTTATTTGATCGTGACGCTTTTACTACGTTCCATTGCGGGAATTCCTTTTGTCGTCGGAGAGTATCTTTCCTCCACGGGCGGAGGGAATATCCCCTTGGATCCACGGTTGTAATCGAGACCATCGGCGGAAAGGAGAGTCGTACCTGCCATTTTCCAGAGTTCCACCCTCCCCTTACGTGGACAGACGGATTCCTTTAGGGGGCATTGCGGTAATATGAAACGTAAGGGATTGGGTGAGGGGATATTTTTGAAGGAGTTGGTGTATCTCGTCGAGTGTCACCTGGCGAAGTTGCTCGCATTCGTCGCGAATCGAAAAAAAGGAACGTCGGAAGAGCCATTCACACCCCAAAGGGAAAAAATGTTCCCACGGTTTCTCGCCTCCCAGTATCAGTTCCGTTTTCAATCGGGTTTTGGCCAGTTGAAGTTCTTTTTCGGTAAAACCTTCCCGGGAAATTCGTTGGAGGATTTGTGAGATTTTTTTCCGGTTGGCGGAGGTCTTTTCAGGAGGAGAGATGAGGGTGATTTGAAAGAGACCCGCGTCGGAATATTCCGTAAAATCCAGGATGGCCTGTTCCGCAAGTCCCGAATCGACCAACTGCCAGTAGAATCGACTTCCGAAGTCCTCCCCCACCATGGACGCCAGGAGTCGGGCGGCGTACTTTTCCGGTTCTTTTTCCGAAGGACCTCGCAGACATTGGAGAACATAATCTTGCGGAATGTCGTGCTTGATGACGATTTTTTCGCCCAACATCGGTGTCCAGGGGGGGGAAAAGGGCATTGGAACCTTGCCTGGCTCCCAGAATCCACAATATTTCTCCGCCAACCGTGCCAGTTTTTCACCATCGACTTTTCCGCAGGCTGCCAGAACGATGTTGCTGGGGGTGTAAAACTGTTGGAAGTAGGCCGTCATTTGTTCGATGGTGAGGGAACGGACGCTTTTTCGGCTCCCCAGAACCGGATTTCCGAGGGGATGACCGTGGAAGAACGTCTGGCGGATTTTTTCATCCTGGCAAAAGGGCGGCGTATCCTCATACATCCGAATCTCTTCCAGAATCACCTCTTTTTCTGCCAGAAAGTCCGCTTCTCGAAATGTTGGACGGAGCAAGTCCGCAAAAAGTTCCACCGTATCTTCCAAAAACTCCGGCAGTAAAAATGCGTGAAAAGCGGTCATTTCTTCCGATGTCACCGCATTGAAGGAAATGCCGCGAGCATCGAAAGCACGATTGATTTCCATGGCTGTTCGCGTTCGACTTCCCTTGAAAACCATGTGTTCGAGAACGTGGCTCATACCACTGATCGCGGAATTTTCGCAGCGCGACCCGCACCGGACGAAAAAACCTACCGCCACCGACTCCACATCAGGAAGAGTCTGCGTCACAATTTCCAAACCATTGGATAAAACGTGGTGAAAAAACATGGAATAAGGATTCATGGTTGATGGGGGGATGGGTGGGAGGCGGAGAGGTACTGAACAAGGAGAATGCCCGTGAACATGCACCCAAACGTGTACATGGCACAGCATAAGGCCGCTTCGGGAAAGTCGGGAAAATACTGCCGGGCGAGGAATGTGCCCAGACCCGCGTTTTGCATACCCACTTCAATAATCAGAGCGCGCGACATCCGGGTGTCGATTCGCAAACATTTCCCGCCCAACCAGCCAGCCGTGTAGCCTCCCAAATTCACGCACAGCAACGGAAGTACCAGAAAAAGCGGAAAATGCTCCAACGTCGCGCGATTCTGCGCCACCACCGAGGCGATAATCCAGATAATGACGAGGTTGGCGAGGATTTCTCCCGCGGCTTGCGCCAGGCGTTTCCAAAACGGGAAGCACTGGGACAGGACAAAACCGATCAAAACCGGCATGACGACAGTCAGCAAAAGCGTCTGCGACATTTCGCCAACATCCAATGCCATGAATTTCCCCAGAAAGAAAACCAGCACCCACGGAACCACCAACGGGGAAAGGAGTGTCGCACTGGTCGTCAGCCCTACGGAATAACTCACGTTCCCACGAGCAATCAGCGTCAGCATGTTGGAAGCCATGGCTCCAGGAACGGCTCCGACGAGAATCATCCCGTAAAAATAGCCTCCTTCCAAACCGAAACAGCATGAAACGGCATACGCCAGAAGAGGCATGGAAAGGTACTGTACTGCCGTGCCGCCCAACACTTTCGGCCAGTTTTTCGCCACCTGCCGAATCTCCTCCCACGGCAAAAGGGAACCAATTGCCAGCATGGTCAGGGCAATCAGCCCCTGCATCATCCCTCGCGAAAGGAGGAACGGATCGAACACCGCCCCACTCCCGCACAGCCGTGGCCAAAAATAAGCCAGCAAACAGGCCAGAACCAACCACAAAAGAAGATAACGACTTAATATTTGACGAAACACAAAAAACCTTCCCAAAACTTTTCGATGCTATCCACCGTTTCCTCCATCCCTCTTATTTCTCTCGGCGGTAATCCCGATTTCATGAATCCGCCGGGAAAAAATGGGGACGGAAACATCCGCGTCTTCCGTGGATTAAGGAAAATACAGTTTACCTTGACGACGCGGAGGAGATTTTATTTCCATCTCTATTTTCTGCGGAAAAATAATTTCCAGAAATACACTAGGGCGATTCCAGCCACGACACGGCAGGATAGTCCCGAACCATCACCTTTCGATATTGTACCCGTGGAAAACCAACCGTCAAGCCTCCCGCCAGAACGTGGTTGTCGGGAAGTCGCAAAACCTGGGCAATCCGTGGCTGGGAATCGGAGGCACGGGTGACGAATCCGGTGTAGAAGGTGCCCAAGCCCATCGAGACACATGCCAGCGTCGCGTTTTGGATTGCCAACTGCGCGTCCGGGTCGGCAAAACGCCCCACCTGCCGATCGTAATGGGCAAAAAGAACGGCTGGCGCGTCGTACAAAATCACATCCCGTTTTTGAGCTATCTCCAACAACGACCGCATCATCGGAACACGATGGATGTTTTTTCCCGCTTCGCTTTGGGGAAAGAGGCGTGCCAGGATTTTGGCCGGGAGTGTCTGGAGTTTCTCACAACTCGTTCGCAGAAAATCGACGGTCAGGAACCGAATTTCCTCCAAAATTTCGGGGTTGGTGACGACCGTCCAGCAGACTTTTCGCTGATTCGTGGCAGTCGGAGCCAATTCCGCGGCTCGGACAATCTTTTCCAGCATCTCCCGTGGAACCGGTTTTTTCTCAAACAGACGAACGCTTCGGCGGGTTTGCAGGAGGTGGTAAAACGACTCCCCGTCCGCCACGGGCTGGCACGCGGAGATGGGAAGCAGTTTTTCCGGGGGAAATTCCGCCATTTCGATCGCCTCACCGGGACAGACGCAGACGCAATGTCCGCAACGGATACATGCTTCCAGACGGCACAATTCAGGAGGATTTCCATCCCGTGGCGGCTGAAAAATGTGAGCGGGGCACTCTTCCACGCAAAGGCCACATCGGATACATTTCTCCGCCACAATACGCACCACCGTTTTCTCGCCACTCATGGGGTTTCCTCCACTTCCTCAATCCGAATTTCCTTCTGTTTTTTAAGCGTCGCTTTCCCTTTTTCCTGCACTTCTGCGTGCGCTTCGATCACTCCCGCCCCCAACGCTTTCACCACGACTTTGTAAAGCACCGTTTCTCCAGCACTCATCGTTTTTACCGGATCAAAAATCACCACCCCTTTCTGAACGTCGGCCAGATATTCTGTCGGTCCGCGAACATCGTCTTTCTGGATTTCCAGAAGATCGGTCGGCAGTGCCATCAAAACGCCAACTTCCTCCACCGGACGTGAGGTGGTATTGGTCACGGAAAGGGTAAATTCAAACGTCTCCCCCACCTTTACTTCCGACGCGGATTCGGTCAACTCCAACACCAACGGCTGGTTCCCCAGTTCGTTGATAATGGAGCCAACCGTAGGAGGGGTTCGGGTAGCGACCGGGTTGGCGGGATGTTTCTCATCGGTATCCAAGGCTGTCTCTTCCGACGCGGTTTCGGCGGTTTCCGTCGGTGCTGGTAAATCGGTATCTTCGGGAATTTCAGGCACTTCGGGCGTCGTAATCTGGAGCGTGAACGCTTTCTCGGCCAGCACCTTTCCATCCCGACGCAGTACCACCCGATTTTGGGAGGCTTCCGCCGGAGTCTGGCAGGTCAGCGCAAACATCATTGTCGTTGTTTTCTCTGCCGCCAGGTCAATTTTCTGAACCGCCACATTCGGTTCCGCAATCCGCAGGCCGGAGGTGTCGCCATAAATCCGCGATTCGGGGCCGATTTCCAGACGGACTTCCACCTGTTGCAACACCGTGGGAAGTGGATTTTTCACATGGAGCGTATATTCCACACTCTCTCCGGCATGAGCTGCCGTGGGGCCATCCAGACGCAGTTCCAACCGTGGCACTTCGTCGGAAGAAGGTTCCACCGTGACGGGCAGGGAGGTGGCCGCCGGGGGAGGGGTAGTGGGAAGAGCCGCCGGAGGGGTTTCTCCTTCCGTCACGCGCAGTTTCGCTTCCCGAGAATACGATTTACCATCCTGGGTGGTAATTTGGAAGGAGATGGTCTGCTCACCTGTTTCGACGGCCTGAAATTTCCCTCCCAGTCGGATACGTTTTCCCGGAGGACAGACTTCCAGCAACCGAATCATCCGATGACTGTCACCCTGATTCTCATTTTTCAACCCGGCGGTATTCCGCACCTCGATTTCGCTGTTGCGGTACATGCTGGCGGAACGGTTGCTGATTTCAAAAACGACGGAAAACGTCTCCTCTTTTTTGACTTCCGCGGGCACTACCATGTCCACACTCACCAACGTCTCCGGGTCTTCCAACGGCAAAACCATCGCGCGTGCCGGAGAATGCGCATTGGTACTGGGCGTCAGCGTTTCGGAAGGTGTTGTGGAAGGCGTTGCCGGGGGGGATGGCGAAGTTGCCAGAGGAGGGGTGGATGGCGGTGTTTCGGAACCATCCATCGGCGGCGGGGGGAGTGCGCCCGACGGAGTGTTGGTGGCAAACGGATCGCGAACGCCTGGCGTGGAGGCTTCCGGCACATCTCCTGAGGGTGGGGTTGCGGAAGTCGGCGGATGGGGTGTCGGCTCCTCCACTTGGGGAATATAGGGGGAGGTTTCCGAGCCTGCGGAAAGTCGGGCACAACTTTCCACCACCAATTCGTCTCCCAATTTCTGAACCGTTCCGCGTGTGCAGGAGAGATAATTTCCCGGACGTTCGACTTCGTATTTCAGTTGAATCGTGCGAACTTCCTGCGGTGCCAGAGCTTCCATCAACCACTGCGTCCCATCCACCGCCGTCGTCCCTTCAGGAATCGAACCGACCAGTTTCAGACCTTCCTGCGGCAAATCGACCACACGAACCCGTTCCAGAATCTCGTTGGTGAGGTTCTGCACACAAATCGTGGCAGGCACCACCGATTTGACATACGCCTCGGAGGGCATTGTTTTCTGGATGGTCAGCGTGTTGGGAATCCAACGATATTTCACCCGCGATTGCTGCACGACGACCGGTTGTGTGAACGTCGTTCCCGGTTCTGCCGGACGGATAATCTGAATCTGCACATCCGTATCCTCCTGCCGCGCCACCGGTTGCAAAATCTCCAACTTCGCCTCACCACGAGCGTCCGTCAAAACTTCCAGCATTTTATTGCCATCCGCAAAGGTTGCCGTCGTGTTGCCCAGAATCTCGTACCGCACCCGCCAGTTGGCCAGTGGAGCGGTGTTGCTGCGTCGGCGCAGCGTCGTCACCATCGTGTAACGTCCACCAAAGTCAATGACCCGCGATTCCGGCAATTTGTACTCCGCGTCCACCCAGACAATCTTCATCGTGCGGGTATGTTGTTGCGGATTCTCCATTTTGGGCGCGGTTGCCGTGACCCAGGTAATTCCTTCCCGTGCTGAGGAGACGCTAATCCACGTCTGACCCCGCAAAACCAGAACGTCGTCCTGGGGATTCGGCGTTCCCCGATCCAGTCGCTGTTCCACACGGGAAGTGGTGCTGATGGCCTGCGTGTCACTCTCGATCGTCGGTACGATAAAATCACCGACAAAGATATTCCTCGGATTGCGGGGCGGAACTTTCGTGAAATGTCCCACACTTTCCGGGCTGATGGACCACCGGATGGGTTGATTCGTTCGCAGATAACCTGCCCGATCGCGAATGCCAGCCGTGACAATCACCTCCGCTCCTGGTATCGCTACCACATTTTGCGGTCCCAAAATCAAATCGGAAGCGTCCCAGGCCTGATTCTCCGCTCGGGTGGCGGGAACCACCTGCGTCGAACGGTTCTCCTCCGTCCGAACGACCGGGGCTGGCGTGGGGTTGGGGGTTGTGCGAAACGTGTTGGCACGGCGAGTTCCTGGAGGTTGCAATCGATTGGAGGCAGGAGGGGGAACGTCGCTGAAAGCGGGAGGATTGTTCCCGGCAGGAAGATGTCCCATTTGACTGGTGGCGTAGGTAGAGGAAGAGCGGGGGAAAAGGCTCTGCGAGGCACATCCGCTCAAAAGCAGAAGGACAAAACAATACGACAGCCTCCAGACCATTTTCTGTCGGTTTTGCCAAGGGTACGTTTTGTCGAAATCCTTCCCGGCCATAGCTTTTCCGAATCCATCCTCTTCGGTTCCTCTTTTTCACATCCTCACGACTGCCCGTGGACGGGAAACCGAAAACTTCCTGCATAGGGAGAAAAAATCCCTTCTTATTTTATTTTAACCCAAAAAAGTGCTTTTGCCAAGAATTTTCTCCCGTTTTTTTCAAAAATATTTCAAAATAGAGAAAAAAGGTGGAATAAATGTCTTTTCAAGTCACTTTTCTTGCCTGTTTTCTTCGTCATTGGAAGTTTTCCATTTTCTCTTGCGGTATTCCCGTGGGAGGAGTTGGTAGTGGGCTTTGAAGTGGCGGGTGAATCGGGAGGAATCCTGATAACCGGTCAATTCCGCAATTTTTTGGATGGGAAACGTCGTTTTTTTCAATAAATCGGCGGCATGTTGCATCCGCACATCGCGAAGATAATCGGTGAAGGTGGTATTCAACTCCTTTTGAAAAAGATGTCGGATATAACCACTGCTGATAGGAACAACCATTTCCGCAAGCCAGGGAAGGGTGATTTTTTCATGGAAGTGGAACTGGATGTAAGCGGTGATTTGGGAAAGGTAACGATTGCCATGAATCCAGGGATGATACTTTTTTTCAATCCGACTCCAGACAGGATTCGTGTGTTCGATCGCCAGCTTTTCGGCCAACTCCGGTTTTCCCTGACAAATCGCTTCGATCAGGCTGCGGTGCGCTTCCAGTAACGTTTCCGAATCGGGCCAGCAATACAAAAAAGTCTGTTTCCGAAATTCCCGCGAAATCGCAAAAACTTCCTGCCAACAGGGAATGATTCCGGGAACGCGGGAAAGTCGCAAAATTTCGAGATGGATATTTTGGTCCGACTGGTCGAATTCCTCCGATGTGATGTCCGAAATGGTTTTGCTCATCTCCAGAAAGGCCAGAAGCAGGTTTTCCGGCGATACTCCCTCCCGCACGTGGAGAGCCGCTTCCCGTGCCGCAAAACCCTCAATCAGATTCCGTAAGTCCATATTTTTCCGAAACGTTAGAAGTGTCTCTTTGCCAAAACCTGCAAATGAATCCGTATTTTCCATAGTTTTTCTCCTCTTCGTATCCATTATAAAAGGAGAGAAAAAAAGAAAAATCGGCTCAGTCCATAATTAGGCGAAAAGAACTAAAAATGTGGCTTAAAGACCTGAAATGCCCGTAAAATTCTCAGGATATGGCAGCATACGCGGCTAAAATGTGGAAAAAACTGCCAAACAGGACAAAAAAATGCCAGACCGTGTGCATCCACTTGAAACGCTGGAGCGAGTAAAAAATGAATCCGAATGTGTAGGCCAATCCTCCATAAAGAATCAGCTTGATCGTGACCGGGTCCACCTGACGAATCAACCCTGGATAATCCCCCACAATCATCCAGCCCATTGCCAGGTAAAAGACCAACGCGAAGGGACGGAACCGAGCTTTGAAAAGGGACTGAAGAACAATTCCCAGAATGGCCAGAAACCAGACCATACTCAAAATGATGATTCCCGACGTGCTGTGAAAGGCAGCCAGACAAAAAGCGGTATAACTTCCCGCAATGAGAATGTAAATCGCCAGATGGTCGAGCGTCTGGAATCGTAATTTCCAGCGATACCGCGTGGCAGCGTGGTAGAACGTGGACATGCAGTACAAAAAAAGCAACGACAGGCCAAAAACCGAGTAACCCACCATCGTCTGGAGACGGATGGGGGCGGGAGCGTGACAGTAAGCGTGGTGAATCAGGAAAACGGAGGCGAAAAGGGATAACACAATACCGATCCCGTGCGTGATGGCGTTCGCCACCTCCTCATCCCACGAAGCAAAAAAGGGATTGATCGTATTCATGCCCCTATTATAACGTGTTTGGCAAAATCGCCAAGAGTGGACAGAGGGTGAACAGAGGGATTTAACACAGATTTTACGCTTGGGAAACCGCGTGGAAACTTTGCGAATCTCCACCACCAAAGTACTTCCAGAATTTGTTGGCCAAGTTCGGCATTTGGAAAACATCGGTGGAGAAGTTCCCGCGTAAGAAAGTTTCCACGGAAGAGGGAGATGGAAGTAAAATTTCATCTGCGTTGTCAAGGTAAACCATATTTTCCTTAATCTGCGGATCAAAAAAGGAAGTGCGGGAAAACAAATTTTTATACTTTATCCACTTAAGTTTTTCGGATTCACTCCCCAAAGCCCCTCCCAGAGGTTGGGTTTTTCTTTGTGGGAACTGTTTGCGTGACGTAAATTTATAGCAAAATTATCTTTGTATAGCAGGACAAGGGGTGGGGAATGTGTTATAATAAGGGCTGGTCAAAGAAGTTTTCAAGAACAAAGAAATGGGGTAAACATGAAAATGAGAAAAGGATTCACACTGGTGGAATTGCTGGTAGTCATTGCGATTATCGGAATGTTGGTGGGACTGCTTTTGCCTGCCGTCCAGATGGCCCGGGAAGCGGCACGTCGTTCGCAGTGTGCCAATCACATGCGTCAAATGGCTCTGGCATGTCATACGTACATGTCGTCGGACGGTTCGTTCCCACCGGGAGCGGAGAAAAACGATTACTTTCCCCAGATTTCCAGTGCGTCTGGAGCGTATGGCCTTTTCGTTTTCATTCTTCCGTACATCGAGCAGGCTTCGTTGTACGAGCAGATTGATTTCGAGAAGGATTCGTGCTGGTATCAGAATTCCCATTTCGATTCCCCGTTGATGCAGACGGTGATTTCGACGTACGTCTGTCCCAGTTTCCCGGAGGATGCGTTTTCGCCACGTCCCAACACGTACAAGTCGGGAGCCCTCTGTTTTTACAACGGCGTGGCGGGAGCGGTTCGGAAACGTTCGGAAAATGAGGAGAAAAGTGCTGATGATCCGAATACTTACAGCGACACGACGCAGATTTTTTCTTCTTCAACCGGGGATATTCCCAACAACGGAATTTTTTTCTGGGGGAAGAAAATCAAGCCGAGCCAGGTTTCGGACGGATTGAGCAACACGTTGATGTTGGGCGAGATTCCCTGCCCGCAGATTCGGGAGTATACGGAGGTGATTTCGCATGAATATCCGTATTATGCCCGCCCGTGGTTGATAGCGACGAATGGGAACAGCAACCGTGGTTTTTACAACTCCAAAGTCTGCGAAAACCGAATCAATTCGGTGGAAAAAACTACGAGTTACAACTATTTGCCTTTTGGGAGTTACCATTCCGGGGGAGCGACGTTTGCCCGTGGAGATGGGAGTGTTTCATTTGTGTCGGAGGGGATCGATTTTCAACTTTATCGTAACCTGGCCACACGAAATGAGAAAGAAACGCTGTTTGGAGAGTATTGAGAACCCCTTTTTTCAGGAGATTTACCATGTTACGTATTCCATTTTACCATGGGCTTTCAGTCCGAATCGGCTTTGTCTGCTTCCTCTGCGTGATGGGGGGGCAAAAAGAGGGATGGGGGGTGACTTACACCTGGAATAGGGCGGACGCAGCCAATTGGACAGACGCTTCCAACTGGCTTGCGGATGGAGTTCCCAATACGAAAGACCCTCATTTATGGGAAAGTACCGATACGGTTTTGGTGAATAAGGGAGTTGTGAACGTTGCGATAGATTCTGATGGGACGAAACGGGGAACTTTCGGCAATGTGACGCTTTCCAATGCCACGATTCAGCGGCCGTACAATAGTGGCGGAGATTTTTTCATCCGGGACAACTTTCTGATGGAAAGTGGAACGATGAAAATCGACGCGACCAATATCTATTTGGGCCACAACGATGGAAATAAGACGTTTGAGATTCAGGGAGGCGTTGCGTCGGGATACAATACCGGTTTTATTCCAACGCTGTGGATTGCCAAGGAAAGTGGGAGTATGGCGGTAACCTTTTCTGGGGGAACGAACACGTTTACAGGATTGGTTTCCGATTCCAAGGGAGCGGCCACCATCACCTTTTCCGGTGGGACGAATACCCTGGGAACAGCCGCAGGCACAACGGCAGGTCTCCAGATTTTAGACAATGCCACGGTCGCTTTTACAGGTGGCACCAACACGATTTACGGTTTTCATTCCCAAAATACGGCACTGGCATTGAATTTGTCCGGGACGAATACGTTGACTTTTTTCACGTCCGGAAATACGCTGAAGATGATGACTCTGCAAGATGGGAAAAACACGCTAACCGTTTCCGATGGGTCGCTTTCCGCCCAACAGCTTGTGCTGGCAGGAAGTGGGGAAAATACGGTTCGGCTGACGGGAGGAACGGTGACGCTCAGCGGTGCCAATACGACCAACGCTACCGGGCTTTTGGTCTCCTCCTCTTCCGGCTCTTCCAGTAAAATTTATCTGGAAAAAGGGGCAATTCTTTCTTCTACTCGAATCGAAATGAATGCCGCAGCCGGTTCGGAAAACGTTCTGTACCTTCGGGGTGGCACCCTTTCTAATTCCAATGCCTATGCCATCGTTCAAAACGCGGCGGTGGAAGTGAGTGACGGGGAATATCAGACCAACTATTTTGCTACCGGAGGAATAGGTGGTTTCACGACCGAACAGAATGCGGCAGCCAAAGATACCACTCGGCTCACCCTTTCAGGAGGGAAGTTGACGGTGAACGAGGCGCTGACCATCGGACGAACAACAGCGTCGGAAGCGGTGGTGACAGGAGGGACGCTGGCGACGAAAAATATGAATCTGGGATATAGCAATGCGACGAACTCGTTGGGAACTTTTACCCTGAAGGGGAGTGCCGCCACGGTGAATGTTTCGGGAAATCTCAATTTTTACAATCAGTCGGCCATGAATTTTCTGCTCGATGAAAACGGTGTTTCCAGCGTGGCGGCCAAGGATGTCGTGCTGAGCAATGGCGGTGTGGTACGTGTGGGACTTTCACGAGGGATGTTGTTTTTCAACGATGTGAACCAGGAATACAATCTCCTGACCAGTGAAAGTGCTGAAACATGGGAAGGAATGGATTTTCAGGTGTCGACAGGATTGTTTACGAAAGTCCAGGACGAGAATCGTCTGGCAATTCAACTGACGGCAGACGCCCCGGAAAGTGGTTCGTCGGGCAAACGGCTTTTGACAGCGAACGTGGATGCCCAGTTGCTATTGACCGGGTTGACTTCGGAGGACGATTTTCAGGCATTTCTGGAGTGGTTGGACTGGGAAGTGGTGCAGCCGGGGGAAACGCCGTATTCTCTACTCATTCCGGCAGAGGTGCTGGAGGCGGATACATGGTTACTCTGGGATTTTCAGGGGGCTCCGGTGGAAGGGGTGGAAATGGCCGCCGTAGAAGGGGTTCCCGAACCGTCGTCGGTTGTGTTACTTTGTCTGGGAGTCTTCTGCTTTTGGATTTTCCGAAAAAAGAACGTCTGGCGGCATGAAAAATTCGTGCGAACACTCTTGCCAGGGATTTTTCTTTGTGGAAGCGTTTCGGCTCTCTGGGGACAAATCGACAATACCGCCACACGTGTCTGGACGACGTTGAATCCGCAAATGCCGCTTGTCGGAACGCTGAAACCGAAGCGGGTGGACGAGATTTCCACTTCCATGTGGATGATCGGTTGCGAGACGGTGGAACGGGAAAATCAGGACTACCACGCTTACAAAGAATACCTGCCGGAACTGGGAATTCGTCGGATTCGGCTTCAGGCAGGCTGGTCTCGTTGTGAACAGGACAAAGGAACGTACGATTTCGGTTGGCTCGACGCCATTGTGGATGATGCCCGCCGCCGTGGGCTGGAAGTTTTTCTGGAGACGAGTTACGGCAATCCTCTCTATCCCGGTGGAGGAGGACGCCACTTGTCCGCGGGAATGCCAACCTCGCCGGAAGGAAAAGAGGGCTGGAATCGGTGGGTGGCGGCGTTGGCAAAGCATTTCGCAGATCGTGTTGCCGTCTGGGGAATGTGGAACGAACCGGAAAATGGAGGGAATACGCTCGACGCGATTTACGACATGAATGTTCGCACGGCAGAGATTCTCCGAAAAGAGATTCCCGACGCGAAAATTGCCGCACTTTCGCTCTGCTGGCCGAACATGGACATCATCCAGCCCTTTGTGGAAAGACTTCAGGCAGAAGGCAAATTATCCCTGTTTTCATGGATCGTTTACCATCAATACGGAGCGAATCCCGATGAAGGATACGGTTTGGTGGAGAAGACGGTGACGTATCTTCAAAAGATTCCCGGCCTAAAGCCATGGCAGGGAGAGTCCGGTACGCAATCGGAGTGGAATCTCCACGGAGCCAACAACAAAATCCACTGGAACGAGTTGACGCAGGCCAAATGGATGGCTCGACGTTGTTTGGGAGACAATGGACGGGGGATTTACTCCAATGTTTTCACGATTGCCGATATTCACAAACGCAATCCGGGACGAAGTGGAATGTTTCGCTACGGTTTGCTCAAAACGACTGGTCAGGAAGAATGTTTCCGTGTGTTGAAAGCGAAAATAGCTTTTTACGCGGTTCAGAACATTGTGTCGGTATTCCACGACGATGTGGAAATCACGCCGGAAGTGGTGGTGAAGGCCGAGTGTGAGAAGAAATTGTCCGTTTTTCCCTATCGCCATAAGCCTTCAGGAAAAGCTCTTTTCACATTTTGGGATTCGACATCCTCACCGAAAGATTCCAACGCCACACTTCCGGCCACGTTCACCCTCCCGAATCCGCATTTTGAGAATCCGGTCTGGGTCGATACGATTACGGGAAACGTTTACCAAATTCCCTCGGAAAATCTTTCGGTGGAAGGAGAAAATCTGATTTTGCGGAACATTCCCGTTTACGATGCCCCGGTATTCATCACCGACAGGGAGGTCTTGTCGCTGATGTACTCCGACTATTGTCTCCACGTCCGCCAGGAAATGGAGAAGAAAAAGTCAACAGAGGGGCTTGGAATTGATAATTGATAGTTGATAATT
>JAUNBF010000029.1 GCA_030527185.1 Planctomycetia bacterium
TCAATTATCAATTATCAATTAATAATTAGCTAGTTACGCCATTTGGTTTCGTCAACCGTGGTTTTGAAATCGGCCTGGACGACGGAGGCAAGTGTTTCGTCTTGGGTGGCGGCAATATCTTCTGCGCTCGGCTCGCCAACGTAAATGAGGACTTGTGCCGGACATTTTTCCAACGTCGTCAGATGATCCTCCTCACTGCCAAAATGGTCGTAATCAATTTGTGGCAAATAACCGGTCATCTGGAACGACGTGTCGCGTCGGGAACAGCCACTGCAACCAACGCAACCCACCGGACAAACCGCCTTGACATCCGGGCCAAAATCCTTGTTGGAACAGGCCACCACCAAAATCCGCGACTTCTTGAACGGAACGATCGTGATGATATTCCTCGGACAGACCGTTTCGCACGCCTTGCACCCAACACAAAGGTCGTACCGAACCGACGCCAGACCATCCGTCACCCGAATCGCACCGTGCGGACATGCCCGCGAACAGTCTCCAAGTCCCAGGCAACCGTACGTGCACCCCTGGATTCCCGACACCAGATTCGCTGCCGCGCAGGTCGGCTCGCCGGTATATTCCCGACGATTCAGACGCTGGCCGATATGGGCGGAACAATGCACCACGGCTTTAAACGGAAGTGTTTCCCCCGCCGTCACCCCCAAAACCTGGGCAATTGCCTGGTTCTTTTCCTTGCTGCATTGCGTACAGGCTCCCAACGTTGCCGTTCCCTCAACCAATTGCACCGCGTACTCGTTGCAGCCGGCAAAACCGCACGCTCCACAATTCGCTCCGGGCAACAATTCCGAAATCTCCACGATTTTAGGATCGACCTCCACATGAAAGGCCACGTTGGCCCACCCTAAAATCCAACTCATGACGACCGCCAGAACCAGCATGACCGCCATGGCAAGCAATATGGTAACTAAAAAAGATGACATAGGTTAATGACTTTGAATGAATGATTAAAGGGATTACGGGAACAGTTTCATCAGGGCATCGGCAAACAACGACATTCCATACTCATCCGGGTGATTGATGTTGTTTTTCATCAGCGTAATGTACGGAATCCCAAGGCGATACTGCTGACCATAATAAAAAGCCGCGTCCGCCAGGGCAATACGGTGCGTTTTGGCAAATTCCCGCAGACCCTTCACATACGGCCGTGGGTCGTCATCAATTCCGGTCTGGCGGGTCAATCCCATCCAATCCGGTCGCACATAATGTGGCGTGCAAATAATCCACTCGATTCCCCGCTCCTGAAAATCTTTCAAAATCTCGCCATAATCCTTTGCCACCGCCGCTTCATTCAGCCACGCGTCGTTGACAAATTCCGAAACGATCAAATCTGGCTGCAAATCGAGCACCTTTTCCTGGTAGTTTTTCGGACTTCCCGGCGGTTCATTCCGATACGCACGTGTATTGCGCCCGCCCCAACCTTCCGTCATCAGGATGATTTCCGCGTTGGGAAAACGTTTCCGAAGCCGCTCCACAAACTGTTGCTGCCAACGATATTCATCAGGAATGTACCCGCAGGCCGTCACACTGTCCCCCCACGCCAGAACGCGGACTTTCTCACCCCGCTCCAACTTCCCATACGTCTTCGGCAAAACCTCTTTCGCCAGGAACATCGGAACGTATTCCCGCGGCTGGGAAATCGGGAACAACATTTCCGGTGTCAATTTTTCAATACGTCCCGAAATCCAGACCGTCCCCAGGAGCTTTTGCCCTGGCAGAGGTTTACGCAGTGGCGGATTGGCAACATGCGACTCACCCGCCAGAACTTTGATTTTTCCATCCGTATCCAAAACCACCGAATCCAGCCGCATTTTACCGTAACGATACGATGCCCAAACCGGCGTCTGGGCGGAAATCGCTCCCCCCTCCAGGCGTCCGATATTCCCGGAAGGAACGTCCAGGGCATAATCTTGCCCCACGACAAATGCCGTGGATTGGGCGTCCGCTCCTGAACGTAAAACCAGCGAATCCGGTTCGTAAGCTCCGAAAACGCAACATTCCTGCGCCGCCACGCCACGAAGCGGAACACCCTTTCTCCAAGACGCTCCTTTCGGCTGGAACAGAGGCAAGGAATCGTATTTTTCATGATCGACCTGCTCCATGACAGAGGGGGAAATCGACAATTTTTCCGTCTGCCCGGCAAACGTGACCTCGATTTCCCAATCTCCCGTCACTTTCATAACTGCCACTTCTTCCCCGCACATTCCGCACGTCGGAAGAAGCCAACATCCCAAAATCACCACCACGGCGGGAAAATTTCGCAAACGTTTCATACGTATTCCTTTCTAAAGGGTAACGTCATATCAAACAAATAAAAGCGGCGCAGCCGCGAATAAAAATCTTTGGAAGGAGAGGTCTGGAGAGGATAACTCTTTCTATAGAAAGGTTTCCTCTCCACGACCATTACCTCTTGACGGGAAAGCCGCTCTCGCTTTGGCGCAAGCGGCGTTACGCCTGGCCCAAAGACCGATTTCAAACAACTTTGGTTATTTCTTGAACGATGCTGTCATTTCCGCTGTCGTATCCGCAGTCAGTGCATTGGCCAACCCCTTGTCCACGCCAGCAAAGCCCATGAATGCCATGGCTAAAATGCCTGCCGTCAGAAGCGCGATTCCCACCCCTTGAAGCGACTGCGGAACGTCGCACATCTCCAACTCTTCCCGGATTCCCGCCATCATGGCAATAGCCACCGTAAAGCCCAGTCCACCCGCCATGGAATAGACCAGCGCTTCGTGCAGCCCCCACAACTGCGTCGGGTCTTGCAGCTGCTTGAGAATCTCCAAACAGGCAAACAGAATGGCACAGTTCGTCGTAATCAACGGAAGAAAAACACCAAAGGCCTTATAAAGCGGCGGGAAAAACTTCCGAACGTACATCTCCACAAACTGCACACTGGCGGCAATCACGAAAATGTAGACCAGATAACTCAAAATTGAAAGGTCGATCGTCGTGCCGGGGTCGCCACCACAAATCTGCCAGACCCAAACCGGCAGAGGAGCTTCCGGTCGCAGGACGAAGTACGTGAATGTCCAACTCAAAAACGCGGCAATCGCCATGACAAACGTTACCGCACAACCCATCCCCACGGCCGTGCTGATTTTCCGCGAAACGCCCAAAAACGGACAGATTCCCACAAAATACTTCAGCACAAAGTTGTTGATAAAAGCCGTGCTGATCGCTAACAGGAGTAAACTAACGAGCGTATCCATCTTTAACTATTCTTTCTGCGAGTGGAGAGGAAATTGACCAATGCCAGCAAAACCCCCAGCGTCAAAAACGCACCTGGCGGCAAAACCATGATTCCCCACGGCTCCCAAACGCTCCGTGGCAATATGGTAAGTCCCAGCCATGTCCCCGAACCGAGAATCTCCCGCACCGTAGCAATCGAAACCAGTCCCAGCGTAAATCCCAGCCCAACCCCCAGCGCGTCGGCACTCGACACCCACGCGCTTTGCTGCGAGGAACAGGCTTCACAACGCGAAATAATGATACAATTGACGATAATCAACGGAATGTACGGCCCCAATTCTTTGCTCATTTCGTACAGGTACGCGGCCAGAACCCGGTCGGCCACCGTCACAAATGTGGCAATTGTCAGCGTAAAAACCAGAATCCGCAGGTGTGGTTTCAAAAGGTGACGCATCAGACTGATCATGATATTGGAGCAAAGCAGCACAAAGGTCGTTGCGGCCGCCATCGTCAGGGCCGACTGGACGCTGTTCGTCACCGCCAACGTCGGGCACATCCCCAGCAACAATCGATACGTCGGATTTTCCGGGAATATTCCGTTGATAAACCGCTCCGAGGCGGTAGGTAAATGATGTTCCATAATTCGTTACCTCCAGGCTCTTGTGCCCGATTTCGATTCAAGGATGAGTCGCTTTTTCCAACGCTGCCTGTCGGTACTGCGCCACGGTTCCGTTGACAATATCGCAAACCGACTGTGAGGAAATCGTCGCTCCGGTGACTGCCTTAATCTGATTCGTTCCCACCGGCGTCCCCGCCACCGCCAGGAATTTCTCCTGCGCGGCTAGCCCGTGAAACTGGTCCCGAAAGGCATTTTCCGTAATGTAATTCCCCAATCCCGGCGTTTCCTTCTGATTCAAAACATACAGCCCCGTCAATCGCGTCATGTCGGCATTCAGACCAATCAAAATCTCGATCGTGTCCGCAAATCCCGCGCCACTTCCTGGAAAAACCCACCCCATCGGTTCCCCGGAAGCGTTGCGTGCCTGATACACGCGGCTTTCCTTGCCGTTGCTCCCCCGCACGAGAAACTCCTTCGTAGCCGTCGGTTCCGCACCCGGCACGAGCGTTGGAATCTGGGAGTACGTCTCCTGTTTCTTGTTTTCCGCAATGCGACCACTCAAACCGATCTGCACGCCGACCAAAATGGCTCCGTAAAAAACCGACAGAAAAAGAATCAGCCACGCCTGCCGGAGGTAATGTTTATCCGCTTCTGTTTTTTCCTGCATTTCACTCATATCTGAAAACCTTGTTCGGGGGCATTTCCTTCATCCGCTATTTCGCACCTGTCGGCGGAACGGCTCCAAACGCCTTGGGAATCGTCCCATTATTGATCATCGGCACCAGCGCGTTCATGATCAACACGGCAAACATCACCCCTTCGGGATAGCCGCTGAAAACACGAATCAACATCGTCAGTGCCCCGGTTCCGATTCCGAAAATCCACTGTCCCCACGGCGTCACGGGGTTCGTCACCGGATCGGTGGCAATGAAAAAGGCTCCGAACAACACCGCACCGCTGAGCAGATAAATCGCTCCGCTTTGAATCGGGCAACATGCCACGGAACTCATCATTCCCAGCCCAAAAACCGTACCCAACATGCCCAAAACCACTCGCCACGAGGCCGTCCGACGAACGACCAGATACGTTCCCCCCAGAAGAATGGCCAAAACGCTCACTTCCCCCAACGAACCGTTTCGCTTTCCCAGCAACATCGCCTGCCAGGCCGTCGTCTCCGACATTTCCGCCCCGGCTCCACTTTTCAACTGCATCATCGGCGTCGGTTGCGTCACGATCGACGGATAGTCCGCTTCGGAAGTCGCCAGGTACGCTCCACTCCCCATGGCCGTGGCAAAACTCAACATGACAAATGCCCGTCCCACCATGGCAGGATTGAAAATGTTGAAACCGAGTCCCCCATAAGCGACTTTCCCCAGCCCAATCGCCACCATCGACCCGAAAACCGGCACGTACCACGGGGCACTCCACGGAAGCGACAACCCCAGAATCATCCCCGTAATCACGGCCGAAAAGTCGCCCAACGTCGGACGTTTTCCACGCATCCACGTAAAAACATACTCGCTCACCAGGCATGTCAGCACGCACAACCCGACCTGATAAACCGCGTACCAGCCGAAAAGCCATACCGCGAACAAAAAGGGTGGCGTCAGCGCGATCAAAACATCCAGCATCATCCGCCGGGTGGAACAAGACTCCCGCGATAAATGGGGAGAACTGGCTACTTGCATTGCATTCATAAGACGTTCTATTTCAGGCTATTTTTTCTTCAATCGCTGTAATTCGACTTTGCCGATACGAATCAACTGGACGATCGGGACGCCAGCCGGACAGGTAAACGAACAACAACCGCATTCCACACATGCCATGGGATGGTACTTTTCAAACAACGACCACTGTTTCGCGCGAGAAGTCATCGCCAATCGCGTCGGCACCAGATTCATCGGACAGACATTCACGCAATGACCACAGCGAATGCAGTGCGTTGTCGTGGGTGTCCGCAATTCCTCCTCCGTCAGAACCGTAATTCCACTCGTCCCTTTCGTGACGGGAATATCGAGACTCCCCAGCGCAAAACCCATCATCGGCCCGCCCGCAATCACTCGTCGGGCACTCTCTTTCAAGCCACCGCAATGTTCGATAAGAGTCTGAATCGAGGTTCCGATCGGAACGAAGAAATTTCCCGGACGTTCGACACCCCCACCTGTCACCGTGACCACACGATGCGTCAATGGAAGATCGTGCAAAACAGCCATCGCAATCGACACACACGTTCCCACATTCACCACCGCCGCCCCGACATCCATCGGCAGCCCGCCCAACGGCACTTTCCGCCCCAGAGCCGCCAGAATCAATTGTTTTTCCCCCCCCTGCGGATATTTTGTCGGCATGGTCATCACCCCCATACCGGCCTCTTTTTCCAGACACTTCCGCATTGCCTGAATCGCTTCCGGCTTGTTTTTTTCAATGCACAGAACCACCCTTGAAGCTCCGACCGCCCTGGCCGCCAGACGTGCCCCAGCCACCACATTTCCCGACATTTCCAACATCGTCCGATCGTCTGCCGTCAAATAGGGTTCGCACTCACACCCGTTCACCAACAGCGTATCGACCGGTTTCTGCTCATTTCGTGCCAATTTCACATGCGTGGGAAAAGCCGCTCCCCCCTGCCCTACCAGACCTGCCTGGCGAATCTTTTCCAGAATTGTTTTCGCGTCCCATCCCTCCAGATTCCCTTCCGGTTGGCTCTGAAACCGAGCAAAAAGGTTTTCCGAATAAGCCGCGTCCTCCTGCACCTTCAGAATCACCGTCGGAACATGGCGTCCATTGGGAAGCGTCGCCATTCCCAGTCGCTGCACCGTCCCTCCCAGAGGTGCAAATACCGGAGCCGACACAAACGCCTCGCTTGTCCCCAGCACCTGCTCGGCCACCACATTCTCCCGCAGTTTCACCACCGCCTGACAGGGTGCCCCCAAATGCTGCACCAGAGGAATCCGCAACTCTTTCGGTGCGGGAAGCACTTCAATCCCCCGATGTTCGCTATATTCTTTCCCTTCGCGTGGATGAACCCCTCGTGGAAAGGTTCCTTCCCCATGCTTATTTTCCATTCCAGACTCTCCAGCCGATTTTCACCATGATGATTCCCGACAAAAAACCCGCAGCCGCCATTCCTGTCTGGCACAACTGCCCGGAATCTCTCCACACAACCGCTCCCACAGCCGCCAAAATCAGGGGCACGATAAACACCGCCAGCGCCGCTCCCACCATCCGAAGCGGCGGCAACGTCGTTTCTTCTTCCAGCGACCCCTGCCCGCGCCGGGGACAATCCAAATGCCCACACGCCTCGCATTCCGGCAGTTTTTCAGGATGTACGGATAACGGAACCATCTTGAACCTCTTTTTCAACCTCCCTATTGTTCCCTTTTTCAGCCCTGGCGTCAAGCGGGGGGAGGCGTTTTTTTCCGTAAATTTTTGTCGAGTTCTCCATTTCAAGACTTTTCGGCAGGACGATCTTTCGCAGACCAGAAATGATGCCACAATTTTCCAGTAGCTTCCTGGACCTGTTTGGCCGTTTTCCGAATCCCCCCTTGCCGCAAGTGAGGAGAAAGCTGTCGGGCTTCCTGAATTCGCTCTATTTCCGTGAAAAAACCGCACAAAATTTGAAAGAATGCTTCAGGACTCTCTTCTTCCAATACCCAGTCCGCCTCACTCAACACAAACGGCGTTTCCACAAGCTCCTTTTCCGTTTCAGAAACCTCCTTGCCAACCAAAACCACCAAGCACAATGGCGGCGTCCGGTGGGAATGGCTCTTTTTCCATTCCTGAAAGGCTTCCATGATTGCTCTATCCACGTCAGGGTCCGAATGGCAGACATCGTGAATCAGAACCACAACATCTACCTCCTCCAACCGTGCGCAAAGTTGTTCCCAAGGCCCCTGCAACGTCGGTTTTCGAGAGAAAAAGCTCTTTTTCAGCGTTCCCTCCTCTTCCGCACGCACGATCTGGAATCTTCCCCATTCCGGGTGCGCGACGGTAAACAGAGGGTGTGGCGAAGTGGAATCAGGAAAACTTTTCCAATCGGCACCCGTAAAATGACGCTCGAAAAAGTCCTTTTCCACCTCCGGGGAGGAAGCCGCCAGCCACAATGTCACAGGTTGCGAGAGCGGCTGCCTCTTTTCTTTTTGCATTTCGTGCCGCAATCGGCCACTGTAAAGCTCCACCGCATAATGCCCGATCAGTTCCAGCCCATAACGAAGCAACATCGTCTGGTGTTTTTGCAGAAAGGAAGAGGAAACTTGCCGATACAATTGGGCACGTCCTTCCCGCAAAATCCCCATCGCCGGATTCAGCAGAAAGGCCAGCGTCCGGTATGTGTTATAAACCGATGGGGTTTTGGTGTAAAAAGATTTCGCGTACAAAAGATGTTTGAGCGTGACAAGATGCGTGCCGGGAACAATCTCGTCCAACTTTTCATGCAAATCGTACGCCACCTGTCGGGTAATCAGCGTCAACTGCGACAACGGTACATCCAACTCCGGCTGGGATTTCTGTGGATGGTAAAAAGAAGCCGCCTGACGCGCCACGTCCTGAATAACTTGAAAATAGGTATTGGCATCTTTCCAGTCCAGCGTATCGCAGGATATTCCCTGAACATATTCCCGTACCCTGGCAAAAGCCTCTTTTTCTCCGTTCGACCAATACTCCTCTTCCGGGACAAACAGTTCCGGGGTCGCCAGCCGTGAGGCCAAAAAACAGACGACCGCATACGCCACGAGCGAACAGACCAGCCCAATGAGCATGGTATAAATGAAGAGGTGGTGAACAAAAAGATAATAAAATCCCACCCCTGCCGCCAGAATTCCATCCACCAGCAGGAGAAAAAGCGGAAAATGCCAGAGGAAAGCCTTGAAAGATTTTCCTTGTATGAGGTGACGATGTTTCATAAAAAAACATTTACCAAACGACTACCCATGAAAATACGGCATGAACAACCATAATTACCAATTACCAATTATCAATTTAAAAAACTACTCCGTCTCTTCCTCTTCTTTATGCTCAATACAGGGCCAGTAAAGGTCAAAATCGAAATAGGGACTGTTGTCCAAATCGTGACAGGTGATACAGAGCGTCTTTTTCGCGTCCTCCATCGTCACGCGAACCGCCTGACGCAGCTTTTCCTGCAAGGCCGCGTCGGTTCCCATTTCCGCCTCGATATGTTTGGAGCCGGGACCGTGACACGATTCACACCCCACTTTCGACAGGTGCGGCGTCTTTTCCATATCCAAAAATCCCGACTGATACGGCGTGGCATGTTCAATATTCCAACCCACCACATGGCACACGATACATTCTGGATCCGCAGTACGAGTTGGCGTCGAATCTTTCAACGATTTCCACGCCTTGAAATGCCGCGATTTTCGCCAGATTTGATACGATTCCTCATGGCACGATTCGCAACGATCCGAGCCGACATACGTTCCGTGCGTTTCCTGTGCCGGATTCTTCAGGGGACGGATTCCGAGACCTTCCAGCCCGGTACGCTTTAATTGATCCTGGTACAACGCCATCAAATCGAGAATTTTCTGCGAAAAGGCAAATCGGGAATCCATGGGAACCCGTTCGTAACGTACCGGATTCTCGTCGTCATCGTAAATTCCCAAAGCGATACAGTGCATCCCCTTTTCCCCTACCGTTGCCAGATACTGCCCCGTTTCTTCCAATATCTCGATATGCGACGGCGGAACAGGAGTTCCCATGACCGACACAATCACATCCACATCAGGATATTCCCTGGCATATTTCCGACACTCCTCAATCGAGGCATACGCCAGCAACACCACAAAATCCGACTTGCTTTTCAACAACGGAACAATTCGTTTCAGAGAAGCATCGGCTGGTGCAAAACGGATTTCATCATTACGAACTTCTTCCCGTTCGACATCTCCCAAAATGCCCAAAATACCAATTCGGATTCCGTTACGAATCAAAACTTTCGCCGGAGGAAGAATTTCCGCGTTCATTTCAAAAAGACCTACATTGGAACTGACGAACAGGTGGCCGGAACGCCCCGGATTCGTGACTTCCGAGAGCAAATCGCCTGCTGGAAACGTCAAATCGATATTTCCCAGCGTAATCGCGTCGTAACCCATTTCCCGCAACATGTTGACCGCAAACAGAAATTTGATTTTGGCCTGTTGGGTAAAACCGGGACTGATGCCGCCTGTATCGAGAAAAACAGGGTTCCATCCCTTTTCTTCCAACTCCTGGAAAAAGGTGGCACGACGGGATAAGCCCCCCATCATCCGTTCCATTCCCGCACACCCGCACGGTTCCAGATACCCGTTCAAACGCCCGGTGAGAATCAACGTCACCACCGGTTTTTCCCATCCCTCAAAAATGGCTCCATTTTCCGCTATCGGATCGAACGGCTTGTTGGGGTCAATACCACGACGGGAAGGTCGGTATTCTTCCGCAGGTCGGGAAGAGGTGGGGGCAACTCCCGAAGTGACTTCCGAAAGGGAGACGACAGGACGCACAGCGGAATCGACGATAAAGGGTGTCTTCTGCTGAATCGGAGAAACCAACGGCGGAACTTCTGCCTCGCTCTGCGAAGTGGAAACCACGTTCGGTGCAGGAACTGGCATCAGCGACCAGACAAAAACCACCACGGCTATTCCCAACATCCCGGTCAGAAGCATGAAAACCCGTTTGGAAATGAAATTGTTCATAAAATATCCTATCCCACCATTACGAAACCTTCATTCCGCAATTTTTCTTTTTCGCCCGATAAAAGGCATTCTATCTCGTCGTCTAAAATATGGTAAATCGCAGACCGATGCGCATCGGTTCCTCTTCGTTTGTCTGAAGAAGGAGCAAGCCCATCTCTTCCGGCTGGTCGCCCCAGTAATTGCACGCGGGGGCGTCGGCTGGAATCGTGATCGTCAACGGCGTTCGGCTGGTCTGCGTCTCCTTCATCCGGGACGTTTCTCCCAATTTCACCTGCACAAAATCGGGCGTTACTCCCTTGATTTCCAAGGGATACCGGTCGTAATTCTCCCCCTTCACAATCAACCAGAGCGTTCGCTCCAGTTTTTCCCCCTGATGAAGACTGTCGAGCGTCAAAATCCCCTTTTCTTCATTCCAGCCCTGTCCATGCAGCGTCAGAGGTTCTCCCACCACGCCATGAATCATCAGGGAAAGTTCCGGTCGTTTCGCGGAATTGGTTTTCAGCCGTAATTTTTGCTGAAACGCTCCGCGTGGCAGGCCTGGTTTCAGGGTCAGCACCAGCACTTTCCCCGACTTGGCCTCAGGAACGTTCCGCAGTTCTTCCGGCGCAAGCGACTCCACCGTTCCTTCCAAAAAAGGTTCCAGCGTCTCTTCCTCCCACGCCAGTTCAGTCACTTCCAACGGCGTTTCTTCCGAAGAAAAGAGCGGAATACGAGTCGTTTTTTCCTGATTTTCCAATAACCGCCCCACATTCCATTCCGGTTCCTGCCACCAGACAGGTGCTTCCCGCTTCCCTGTCAGTGTCAGCGAAATTTCCGCAAAATCGGGGTCATTCGTATAAAGGAGAACCGATTGTTCCAGCGTCCCTTTCAAATTTCTCAATTGAAGTTGTACCGCAATGGTGGCGGATTCACCAGGCGGAACGGTCGTTTGGGAAATCGTGGCACCGGTACAATGACAACTGGTCGGTCCCAGAGAAAGTTGGAGGGGTTGTTCTCCCGCGTTGCGAAGGACGAAATCGTGGGAAATTTCCTGCACATCTTCCGAAATCACTCCCAAATCGAAAACCCGCTCCACTTCCACACGAGGGCGCTGAGCAACGTTGTCCGTTCCGTTCCCCCAACTTTCCAGAGGCAGAACCCCTTCCCCGGCAGCCGGATCGGCAAAGGTCTGCGGCCAGTCCTGAAAACGGAGGGTACCAGTCATGAATCCAAGCAAAAAGCCCACCACAATCGCTGTTGCCAACAGGAATACTCTTTTTTTCATCGGCTATTTCCCAATCTTTTCCACGACTTCCTGAAAAACATCCTGAAACTCCTTCCGGGAAAGTTCCTGCAACGTTTTTCCCCGTTTTTGAATATTTTCGTTGACCTTACAAACCGTCTCCTGCATCCACTCGTGCGTCTGTTGGGAACCACCCACCAGCGCAAAGTTTTCACCACGTGTCAGACGAACCTCCCCATCGGCATGATCCAGTCCAACACCCAGCATGGATGTAATCGGCGCTTCCTCCTGAGGAGAAACCGGTTTTCTATCATCTGAAGGATTCATGGGCAACCTCCTGTAGGAATGATTTTCTGGAATGTGTTCCTACTTCAATTTAGCCTGGTTAAGAATCGCCTTGATCGTATCTGCCGCCGCGTTACGGGTCGATTCCTGGAGTTTCTTTTCACGGGCCAGAGCATCCTCATCCACTTCTTTCCGTCGGCCTTCCTGGGGACCTCTCTGTTTACGCCGGACAAATTCAGGAAGTTCCTCTTCCGTAGGGGCTTCTTCGTCAAAAATGGCAAAAATATCAAGTTCGTCATCTTCTTTTCTCTCATTTTTTTGCGAAACCCGCGACGCCGCTTCGCTGATGGAGTTCACTTTCGGCTTTTTCTTGCCACTGATTCCGACGGTCAGTTGAACTTCAAACGTCAGGGAACCGACGCGAAGCTGATCCCCATTTTTCAGTTCCCGCTCTCCTTCGACACGTTTCTCATTGACAAAGGTTCCGTCCGGCGTATCCAAATCCCGAACCCCCGCGTAACCTTCTTTCCGAAGGATGGTACAGTGATGACGTGCCACACCATCTCCGCCCGGACGCAAATGGCATTTGGACGACTTTCCTATATGGAACTCCGAATGATTGACACGAATTTCCTGTCCGGCATGTTTCCCATTTTTCACGACCAGTTTCACATCCATTTTTTACCCCGCTGAAAACATCCTCTGGATACCGTCAAAAGCATTTTTTCTCACTTACACTATATCTTACACCATTTTGAAAAAAAAGTCAATTTCACCCCCTCTAGAAATTCTGTGGGAAGGAAAATTTTCAAAAAAAGAATAAAATTTTTTAAAAAACACTTGCAATTTATTTTTTCTTTGATTATACTAATAAGGTATTGGCGGTTTTAAGTACGGTGGCACAAACACAAGGAGAGGACTCATGAAACAATCCTGGGTATTGGTTTTTTCGCTCGCAATATTAATTTGCGGGGGGGGGGTAGAGTAGGAAATCTTTTCTGCACATTGGGATATGGCGCGGTAACGCTGAATGTCCCGACGGGAGAAGTCAAACAAAGTGAGTCGGAGTACGCCACGGGAATCACGGGTGCCGAATCGGTTCTGAAAACCGGCAGTGGAACGTTTCTTTACGACGTGGCCAATTCCTATACCGGAACGACGACTGTCGAAGCAGGAACGCTGCAAATTTCCTCGCTCTTTGGAGGTTACAGCTCGGTGGGCACGATGACCGTGAAAAAGGGAGCGACGCTGGATATTCTGCAAACGGGAGTCTTTTACCATCCTCTCAACATGGACGGAGGAACGGCCATCACGAGTGGAAATGTGACTTATGCCGCCGCCATTCCAGCCACCGCCCAGACCGAATCGGTTCTGGAAGTGGCGGGAAACCAAAGCATGAATATACGCCGCGCGTTTTCCGGTACGGGGACGCTGACGAAAACAGGAACAGGAGGTATCCAATTAAACGGAACGGGAGCCGTGGATGTTACCACCTTCACAGGAAAATACATCCAGGAGGAAGGTTATCTCCGCATTACTTCCGCAAGCGAAAATCCCACCATGAGCCAGACGAGTCGAAATGCAAGCTACGTCACGGGTGTGGAAGGAAAGGTGAGCGGCGGTTTTCAAATCTACTCCACCAACCCGAACCAGATTCATTTGTGGGGCGACCTTTCAGGAACGGGAGATGTGGTAATCCAGGGAAGTTCCTCATCTTCCGCATCCATGCAGGTCGGATTCCTGGGAAACGATTCGGAATTATCAGGAAATCTCCTGGGAACGAGTGAACATCTTCTGAAAGTGGAAAAAGTGGGAACCGGGACGTGGACGCTTTCCGGCACGAACAGCAACGTTCAGATGACCGTTTCGGAAGGAACCATGCAATGGCTCTCGAATGGGGCAGGTGGCGGTGGCAGTGCTTCCGGCGCTCGCGTCACCATGGTCAAGACGGGCGGGACGCTCGAAATTGGAAATGCCCTAACCGTTTTCAATGAAATTCTTTTGGAGGGAGGCACTCTGGAAATCGCCTCGGGTTTCCGTTTCACGCACGCCGGACTTTTAACGATGGCGGAAGGAACCACTTCCATCGTGGATGTGGCGGGAGCCTACAACATGCGTCGTCCGATGTCGGGAACCGGAACGGTCACAAAAACTGGAACGGGCTATGTGGTGATCGATGCTTTTTACAATGCGGAAAATTTTCATGGCACGTGGATCAATCAGGAAGGAAAAACCATCTGGGCTATAAACGGCAACTCATCAGACGTTTCCACCGTGAATAATTACTGGATGACCAGTCCCACGGCAACGTATGTCACGGGTGTGGAAGGTTTCCAGAGCGACGGATTGGAGATTTACTCTGGAAATGAGGCTCTGACGTATCGTATGGGGATGTTGGAAGGGACGGGAAATTTGACGCAAAAAGCGGATTCTCAAGATAAAGTTTCCATCCAGGTGGGAAATAAAGGAACCGACGGCACACTGTCTGGCAGTATTGTCGGATTGGAAAATCATGGATTTACGTTTGAGAAGGTGGGAGAAGGGACCTGGACGTTGGCAGGGGATAACCGTCAAAGTTATGCCGATTTCAAAATTACGGCGGGAATTCTGGAAGTGGCCGGTTCTTTGAAGGCTCGGAGTCTGGATTTGGCAGGCGGGGATTTTCTGTTGGACTACCACGCCGGAATGGATGTTGGAGTGGAAACGTTGAGCCTTCTGGACGATTCTGCCTTTTGGATTTCGCTGGAATCTTATGCGGGGGACGATGCCGTTCTTTTCTCCGTTACCGATTTTGGAGAGGTTTTTCTGGAGAATGGAATCATGCAAATTTCGGAAAGTTTGTATCCTTATTTCAATACCGTAGTGGATTTGGGAGGGGATTTGTACCAATTGACCCGCCAGTCTTCCGTGCCGGAACCTGCCACCTGGGGACTGTTTTTAGGGCTGTTGGGATGTTGGTGGGCAGGCAAGTGCCGAAATTTTCCAAAAAGGGGGAAGTGATGAAAAAAGCCTTTACGCTGGTGGAATTACTGGTGGTCATTGCCATTATCGGAATGCTTGTCGGACTGCTTCTGCCCGCCGTCCAGCAGGCACGGGAAGCGGCCAGAAAAGTGCAGTGTACCAACAACTTGCGTCAATTGAGTCTGGCTTGTCATAACCATACTTCCTCCCACGGAGGGGATTTCTTTCCACCTGGAATCGGCCTGGAGGATTATGGCGACGGCACGGGGTACGGAGCGTATGGTTTGAATGTTTATTTATTGCCCTATCTGGAACAGATGGGGTTGTATCAGCAGATCGAACCCACCATGAAAACCCTTTCGGCATGGAGCTACTCCAACCAGACCGTCAAACAGGCACAAATAGCCATGTTACGATGTCCCAGTTGGCATTGGCCGGTCAGTTCCGGTTCTCTCATCTATTATCACGGCGTTTGCGGAGCCTTCGTCACGCAGGCGGAGGTGGACGCGCTGCCGGAAGGTGAAAAATTACGGATTCCCACCTGGTACACCCAAGACCCCAAAACAGGAAATTCCCAGAATGTGTGTGGAAAAGTACCGCGTAATGGGATTTTTGCCTTTGCGGAAAAGGTGGCGTTGAGTTCCTGCCGGGATGGTTTGAGCCAGACGTTGATGTTGGGAGAACTCTACCAACAGGACACGGAGGGAGCCATTCCAGGTGGATGTCGAAACTGGATCCTAGGCAACTACACCCATGCCGGGATGTACAGTTTGAAAGTGATTCGTGTCGGATTGAACGAAAAACGAGCCAGAAAAGATAGCAGTTCCGATACGCTGGATGCGGGAAACATTCCTTTCAATCATTTTCCGTTCCGTTCGGATCATCCTGGAGGTGTCCATTTTTCACGCGGCGATGGCAGTGTTCAATTTTATTCGGAGGGAATCGAAACAAGTATCCTGAAACGTCTCGCAACCCGCAACGGTGGAGAAGTGTTGAAGGAAGGTTCCTTTTAAAATTTTTCCAGTGATTCCCCGTCCTGTTTTACCTTTCTTCCCTGGCAGGTTCCGCGACGGGCGAATTCGGCTTCGACGCTGCGGTGGACTTTGCCGCGATCGATACACCAGTCCGGGGCGATGAGGTACTGGGCGGGAAGATTACCGCTGATTCGGTCGATGACGCATTCTTGGGGCGTCCGTTCCAGAAAATCGACAACCCACGACACGTACTCTTCCAAGGTGGGGAGGGAAATTTCTCCAGAACGATACATTTTTTCCAAATCGGTATGGGGGGGAACGTAGAGGTTGTGGATTTTGACGGAGTGCAGGCGCATGGCGGCAAGCTGGTCGGCCGTCTGGAGCCAATCTTCGGGTGTTTCTCCCGGAAGGCCGAGAATGACGTGGGCACAGAGGTTCAGATTCCGTTTTTGTGCCCGTTCCACCGCATCGACAAACGAGGCAAAATCGTGTCCCCGTCGCAAAAACCGCAACGTCCGGTCGTGGCAACTCTGCAAGCCGAGTTCCAGCGAAAGCCAGGTTTTTTGAGCCATTTCCTCCAACAATTCCAGCACCTCTTCCCCCACGCAATCGGGACGTGTCCCAATCACCAGCCCGACAATTTGCGGGTGTTCCACAGCGGCATAAAAAATTTTCCGCAACTTTTCCACCGGTGCGTACGTATTGGTGGCAGGCTGAAAGTAGGCCACGAACGAACGTGCCGTGTAGGTTTTGGAGAGAATTCCAATGCCGTAGTCGATCTGTTCGGGAATCGTTTCGGCAGGAATATTCCAGGTCTGGTTGGGATTAAACGCTTCCATGTTGCAAAAAACGCACCCCTGCGTTCCGACCGTTCCATCCCGATTGGGACAGTAAAAACCAGCGTCCAGCGTGACTTTCCAGACACGGGTTCCAAAATATTGTTGAAAAAAATGGTTCAGACGGTAATATTTCAGGCCAGCTTCTTCCCAACTGGGCCGTTCACCCCTTGACGTTTGTGACATATCCTATAAAATTTCGTGTAAAAGTTTGATCCTGTTGAAAATAAACCAAGGAGAAATTCCATGTTTGGAAAATTGATTCCTCTGGCAGGAGGAAACCCGATTCCGCTTTTGAAAAAAAAGTTGCTTGTGGGGCGGCGTGACGAATGCGACATTACCCTCCCCATCTCCACGATTTCCGGGCGACACTGTGAACTCTATTGTGAGGATGGATACTGGTTTGTCAAGGACCTGGACAGCAGTAATGGAGTAAAAATCGAAGGTCGGCGGGTAAAAAATTCCTACATTCCCCCCAATGCGACGCTTTCTCTGGCCAAAATCCAGTACAAACTGGAATATTCCCCGGAAGCCAACGGTGCCACCGGAGAGCCGCCGATGGCCAGTTGGGAAGATGCCCCACTTCAATCCATTCTGGAACAATCCCTTTTGGAAAAAGCGGGCTTGAGCCGACGAACCGTTGATCGCGTTGCCTCCAAAAACAATTTCGACGACAACGAAAAACGTTTCGATCCCAACGACGACCGTCCGGGACAGTTGCGCAAAGACCGCCTGTTATAATTGGTTGGTATTTCCCCATTCCTTATTATTCACGATGTCGAAACGAAAAAATAGCAGCAAGGTTCGGGTTCATTTTCGGAAAAATCGCGGTGAGAAGACCCGTCAGACCGATTTGACGCGGGATTTTCACCGGGAAACGTTCCGGGAAGACGATACGATTCGGGAAGAACGAATCAGTGGCAAAGGAGCTTTGATTCGACAGAGGACGGTACGGATGGAAGATGCCGCTCTGGCAGTGGGGGAGGATTGCCGTTGCGGACAGGTGGTGCGGGTACATGGCCTCAACACGTTGGTGGAAGATGTGGAAAGTGGGCAGTATTTTCGATGTGCCACGCGGAGACTGCTGAAAACGCTGGCAACGGAAGAGCGACACGTCGTCGTGGCGGGAGATTTGGTGCAGTTTCGCCCTGCGGGAAGTCTCCCGGAAGAGGAATCTTTGGGAAAACAGCCTGATTTTGCGGGAATGGAACATCTGCCGGAGGGGATGATCGAACGGGTGGAGCCACGCTACGGTTGCCTTTGCCGAACGAGTCGTAAACGGCAGCATATTCTCGTCTCCAATGTGGATCAACTGCTGATTGTCACCAGTCTTTTTCAGCCGGGGGTGAAGTGGAATCTGATCGACCGGATGATTATCATGGCAGAAAAGATGGAAATCGAGCCGGTGATTTGTCTGAACAAGGTCGATTTGGGCGATCCGCTTCCGTGGGTGCCAACGCTGGGTGTTTACGCAAGAATGGGGTACGCGATTCATCTGGTGAGTGCCGTCACAGGCTTTGGAATTGAGCGACTGCGGCAACGGCTTCAGCAAAAGGGCGTTCGCAGCGTTGTGGCCGGGCAAAGTGGCGTGGGAAAATCATCGATTCTCAATGCGGTGGAGCCTGGTTTGGATTTGAAAACGTCGCATGTGAGTGAGATGAACGAAAAAGGGCGTCATACCACCACAACGGCTCAGTTGATCAAACTTTCCGAAGGAGGTTACGTGGCGGACACCCCCGGCATCCGACAGTTTGAACTGTGGGACATTATTCAGGAAGAGGTTCCAGGATATTTTCGTGAAATTGCCCCTCTTGTCTCGCTCTGCCGTTTTCCCGACTGTACGCATATACACGAGGAAGGTTGTGCCGTGCGGGAAGCGGTCTCTTTGGGCCAGGTGGATGCCCGACGGTATGAGAGTTACTGCCAGATTTGGGACTCCTGCACATCGGCTTAAAGGAATCTTACCCTGCCTCATTCCTTCTGCCCTGTCCCTACGACATTAACGCAGTTTGAAATTTTTCATTACCCCTATGGTATTTTTGGGTTGACACTTTTACTTCTACCTCCGCATGGCGTTATGGGACTGCCCTTTGGGTCTTTTCGGGGAGTCGGATTTTTCTGGCATGGTTGGGTCGTTTTCAGGATGAATTCCCCAAATCACATTGCCTGGTGGAATATGGCAGAACCTGTTTTCACCGCCATCCTCCAGAGTAACTGCCGTATGCTGACGTGGTGTTGAGAATAAAAAGGATTTTTTCGATTCTCCGTCACAAATATCTTTGATGAAAACCGTAAAATTCTTTCCATTTCTCTTAATTTTTTATTTTAAGAGCAAAAAATTGAAAATGCGAATGCAGAACCAGTTGACAATGTACTTCATCTATGGCAAAATAGAACATAAATACATTGAAAATGCTCCCAAAATACCAGCCAAACCATAAAAAACGAACTGAATAGAGGTGAAACTATGAAAACGAAGCGATTTTTCTCCACACTCTTCCCAACACGCCAAGCCCGCACACGCAAACTCCCCGCTCACGCACGTCCCAACCTACTACGGTTCGAGTCGCTGGAAGAGCGAACCCTTCTCTCCGTCACACCGCTGGAATATTCCGCTCTCCAAACCGAATACTCCAGCCTCCACCTTCCCGAATCCCCTGACTCCCTCAACATCATCGAAATCAACGCCGAGGAACTCACCGTCGCCGCCCTAAAATCCGCCATCTCCGAGGCCGCGACTACCACCGAGTCCGACCTCATCGTCCTCCGCACCACCGCCGACCACAACACCATCACCTACACCGCCCAATCCGATGAAATCAAAGTCTCCATCGATTCCACCCAATTCGGCTCCCTCACCATCGTCTCCCTCGGCACCGACTCCGACGGCAACTCCATCCCCCTCACCCTTGATGCCGCCCAACTCTCCCGCGTCATCACCGTCTCCGGCTCCACCACCCTCAACCTCGGTGGCCTCACCCTCACTGGTGGTAAATCCTCCTCCAGTGCTTCCAACACATACCGCGGCGGCGGGATTTACAACTACTCCGGCACGCTGACGGTCACGAACTGCACGATCAGTGGAAATACAGCCTCCTACTACGGCGGCGGGATTTACAACTACGGCACGCTGACGGTCACGAACAGTACGATCAGTGGGAATACAGCCTCCTACGGCGGCGGGATTTACAACGACTACTTCGGCACGCTGACGGTCACGAACAGCACAATCAGTGGGAATACAGCCTCCTACGGCGGCGGGATTTACAACTACAACAGAGGCACAATAAATGCTTATAATTCGATTATTGCGATGAATTATGCCTCCTCCGGGGCAGCAAACCTTGACGGTCCTTTATCCGCCAGCAGTAGCAATAATTGGTTGGATTACAATCCCTATTTTGTCTGTGGGCCAGTATTCGATGCGTCGGGCAAGCTGACGAATGCCGACTCGGTGGATTATCATTTATTGCCGTACAGTCCATTGGTGAATTATCTGGAAGAAGGATATGTCGGATTTTATGAATATGAAGGTGAGCCGTCGAACGTTCCCATGGATTTTTCCGTCGTCACGACGCTAGACGACGAATTCGACCTGACAAACGATGTGATTTCTCTACGTGAGGCAATCTGGTACGTTTCTCAAGTTGATACAACAATTACGTTTTCTGATACCCTGTTTTCAGAGGAAAATCCGACAGGAACGATCCTGTTGGAGACAGAATTATATGTTGATAAGCCTATTATTATCGACGGCGCGAACCGAATTACCCTGGACGGCCAGGAGAAAACGCGGTTGATTTACAATCATTCCAATCTGGAAATAATCGGCATGACACTGACAAAGGGGAAAGCCAACTCCGGCGGCGGGATTTACAACAGTAACTATGGCATACTGACGGTCAAGAACAGTATGATCAGTGGGAATACATCGTCCTCTAATGGTGGTGGGATTTACAACAGTGGCTATGGCATACTGACCGTCATAAACAGCACGATCTGCGGAAATACTTCATCCTCCGATGGTGGTGGGATTTATAACTATAATGATGGTATACTGACCGTCATAAACAGCACGATCTGGGGGAATACATCGTCCTCCAATGGTGGTGGGATTTATATTTATAACTATCGTGGTAACGATAACGATAACGATAACAATGTGACTATCACGAATAGTACGATTTCAGGGAATTCGGCAAACTCCGGTGGTGGAATTTACAATCGCAATACGTTGGAACTCTACAACAGTATTGTCAGCCTGAACTATGTTAAGAATAGTGAGACAAATATCGACTCTTCGTCGTATTCTGGGAATAATAATTTGATCGGTGGTAATCCCCTATTTGTTTCTCCTCCAATTTTTAATGCAGAGGGTCAATTAACGAATGCAGAGTCTCTGGATTTGCATTTACGGAGTGACTCTGCAGCCATTAATGCGGGGGATAGCAGTCAGATAACCGAGGGAACAATCGATAGGGACGGTCATACTCGTATTCAGGACGAGAAGGTGGATATTGGAGCTTATGAGTATCAGGGAGATCGCAATGACGCTCCGATTCCTTTTTCTTCGGTGGTAAATACGCCAAACGACAGTTTTGATTTGACGGACGACGAATGGTCACTTCGGGAAGCGATCTATTGGGCACCAGAGAATACTCGGATTACTTTTGCGGAACATTTGGAAGGAACGATCACGTTAGAGCAGGGACAACTCATTCTTGATAGAGTACTAACCATAGATGGCGGTGGGAGAATTACGCTGGATGCGAATCGGCAAGGCCGTGCCATCCTGGTGGAGGCAGGAACGGAAGAACAACCCGTGATTCTCAACGGTTTGTCGATAACGGGAGGTTATGGGAATAGCAACGGTGGTGGAATTTTTAATAATTACGGAACATTAATTGTTTTCAATTCAGACATATACCGTAATAACGCTTCCTATGGAGGAGGAATCGCAAGTCTGGGAAGTTTAACTCTCATCAATTCGGCTATTTGGGAAAACGATGCCTCTTATGGGGGAGGTATCTGGGGTGAAGGGGAGCAAATCGTTATTACAAACGCCACCATTACCGGAAATATGGGTTGGCAAGCCGGAGGAGGAATTATTTCCGATGGTACTCTGGTGGAAATTAACAATAGTATTGTAAGTATGAATTACACCTATGAAGGAGAGGACAATAATATAGAAGCAACTTACACAGGAAATAATAATTTCTTCGATTATAATCCCATGTTCGTTTCCGGCCCGGTACTGTATCGTGATCCCTATAATTATTATGATGGCAATTGGTACTATTATCCCTATGACTACTACTATTCTTATGAAGGAAGCCGCCCACTTTTGGATTTACGTTTGCGTAGTGATTCCCCCGCAATTGATTCAGGAAATAATACGCTGGCATCGGAAGGTCGAGATATTGTCAATAAAACCATTGACATTGGAGCGTATGAATATCAGGGGGATCGGAATGATGCCCCCTTTTATTCTTCTGTGGTAGATACGCTAAACGACAGTTTTGATTTGACGGATGGTGAATGGTCACTACGAGAAGCATTATTTTGGGCGACAGAGTATACCACCATTACTTTTGCGGATGGATTGGAAGGTTCCATTCTTCTTCGGGGATCACTCCTCATTGATAAGACTTTGAGTATTGATGGAAAGAATAAAATTACCCTGGATGCCAACAAGCGAAGTGGCGTGATAAAAGTCTCCGCGGGAACGGAAGAAACGCCTGTTATCCTTAAAGGACTGACCTTTACGAATGGAACGTATGAAGGCGGAATTACCAATTTCGGTGTATTGATTGTGGAGGATTCCGCCATTACCAAAAATTCATCCAGTAACACGGGTCCTTATCGTTATGGTGGTGGCGGAATTTTCAATAGCGGAACGATGACCATCAGGAATACGTCGATTACGGACAATTCCAGCGAATATAGTAGTGGTGGTGGCGGAATTTATAATTATGGAACCATGGCCATTACCAATTCCATAATTTCCAATAATAAGACTTCTGATTATGGTTATGGCGGAGGAATTGCGTCTTACGGCTACAACGGCAAATTAACCATTACAAACTCACTTATTTCAGACAATTCCAGTGGGTATGGCGGGGGAATTCACTATGGTAACTATCATTACAATTATGAGGAATATTACATCGGGTTAGTTGTTGCCAACTGTACGATTGCAGGAAATAGTGCCGATTCAGGCGGTGGAATTTATGTGGATAATGATTCTTACGGTTATAGCGAAGTGGATGTCTATAATTCGATCATTGCCTGTAATGTTGCGGAAGATGGAAAGAATGATGTTTCTCTTGGGCATTATGGAATAGTGGAGGATGAGTATTATCATTGGCTAATGAATGGTTGTAACAACCTCTCTTCTTATGTGAAATGGGGTGGTGCAAATAGTACCAATAATTACGAATACGATCCTGATCTACCATTGTTTGAGAATATTGAAGAAAAAAATTATCGATTGTCCATAAATTCACAAGCCATTGACAAAGGAGCCAATCAGTATGCTTACGCAGTTGGAATGGATGAGGCATGGTTAGATTTAGCAGGCAGGAAACGTTTTGTTGGCAATAATATTGATCTCGGAGCCTACGAATTATCCGGCATTTCCATTTCACAAAATTCCGTTTATCGAGGAAATGTTGAATTATCATGGGAGCCGTATGCCCATACTGCCAATGTAAGAATAACCTGGATAAGTGGAACCACGGCAACTATTTTAGGAACATTTGATGCGGAGGGTCAATATACCTGGAATACCACGGTGTTTGGTGATGGACATGGTTTATTGAAAATTGAATACCTGAATGAACATGGCAAAACGATTACATCGTCTTCTGTTTCAGGGGTAATTCTCAACGATGAAAGTATCGCCCTTCACCGTGGAGAGATTACAGAAAATGAGAATTGGACGGCAGATAAGGTTCATCTGGTCGTGGGACGTGTTGACATTAGGTCGGATGTCGCAGTCACGATTGAGAAAAATACGATTGTGAAATTCTGGAAAAACGCCTACCTGAATACGGAAAGTAACGCTTCTGTTACAGTCCAGGATAATGTTGTTTTTACTCGTGCTGAGGATGATGAAATTGGCGGCGACACGAATAAAGATGGAAATCTTTCTGTGCCGAAATACGGAAATTCTTATCTTCGTGGTGCCGGGAAGTATGATTTTAACGATCTGACGATGAAGTACCTTATGCAAACCAGGATGGGTACGCTTTCCAATGACGAAACCTGGTTAGCCGGAGAAGTATATCATATCACAGGAACGGTTTCTATTCCTTATGGTGTAACATTAACTATTCTGCCCGGAGCAATTCTGAAGTTTGATACTGGTTGCTCGTTAATTGTTGCCTCTGGCGGTTCACTCATTGCGGAAGGAAATCGCGCTCAGCCGATTGTGTTTACATCCGTTAATGACAATTCCTATGGTGGTAATACGAATGAAGCTGCCCCCGTCCCTGGTGATTGGGGAGCGATTCTATCGTATGGAGGAGATGTTGTTTTAAACCATTGCAAACTTTTCTATGGGGGTGATGGTGAGTATAGTAACCAGGGAGATGGAATGATTTGGAATCAGGGAGGGAATATCTCTATTTCCAACTGCGAAATTGCTCATTCGCTCTTACGGCTCGTTTCATCCGACTATGGCACAACGACGATCCAAAATTCTATCCTCCGAGATGGTCGTTGGGGTGTTACAGGAAATGCCAATGTTACGAATTGTGTCATTGCCGATTGTAGCACCGCTTTGGAAGGGTGGGGTGGAACATTGACGAATAGTATTGTTTATTTCAGTGATTGTTCCTATACACAATTTAATACAACCTATTCTGTTTTCTGGAATTCAGGGACGGTTCCCTACGGCGAAGGAAACAGAGAAGTCAATCCCCTTTTCCGCGACGCGAAGAATGGGGACTATCGTTTGCAGGCGGGGTCGCCGTGCATTGACGCGGGAGATGGGACGGTGGCGACAGAGACGGATATTACGGGGGCGCCGAGATATTCTGATCCTTATACGACACCAACCGGAAAACCTGATGCGGATGGAGAATACGTTGATATTGGCGCGTATGAGTTTACAGAGTCGGCCAGTTCGTCGATTGATTTGACGCCGATTGACGTTCAGGCACCTGGACAGGCGGTGACAGGTGAAAAAGCGACGATTCAATGGACAATTCGCAACAACGGCTCCGCCCCCGCCATCGGCACCTGGACGGATGAGATTTATCTGATTTCGGAAACAGGACAGAAAATCGTCGTGGGAGAAGTCACGCATGCCGGAAATATCACCGCAAGTGATTTGCAGACATTTTACGCGGAAGTGACTGTTCCCAATGTGAAAAATGGAAACTGGACGTTCGGCGTTCGCGTAAATCCCAATCGGGAGATTTTTGAAGGTATCGCGACGGATAATAATGTTTTGCAGGCAGCATCCGTAACCACGGTAAGCGTTCCCGCTTTGGTTTGGGGAGATTCTTTTGCCGTCAGTAAGGCGGGAGAAATGTACCAATTGACAATTCCTGCGAATGAAGAATACTATCTTTGTTACAGTTACGTAACGAAAAACGCCCAGAATAACATAGCCATCACCGCCAGAGAAAATGCCCTTCCTTCCGATTCTCATTATGACTATACGGCCTCCACAAAGAGTTTGTCCGTTTTTCAGGGGAGCGTGATTGACCATTATGAGAATCAACTGATTCTCTATATTCCTCAATCGAATCAGGAAAGAACGGTTTATCTTTCCATGGACTCTTCGCATGAAAATGTAACGGGTAAACTGGAACAAGTGAATGCTGAATTTGCGATTTATGGATTCAGTCGCAATATTGTGAGTTCCGTTTCCACTTCTCCACGGACATCGGTTCAATTTGGGGAACAATCGTCGATTACCCTTGTTGGTACTGGTTTTACAGAAGGAATGACGGCCGTTTTAAAACATTCGCCCGGTACGTTTGAAATGACGGGAACAACACCGTGGGCGGACATCAATGGAACGGTTCGGGTTGTTTCTCCAACACAAGCGGTTCTGACGTTTGATATGGATGTCGATAATTCTTTATCTGCGGTTTATTCACAGTTTTATGATTTGGTGATTACTCATAACGGCGTGAGTACGACTTTGAAGGAAAGTATTTGGGCAGCGTCTAAAACGAACGCTTCCCAAAGGACGATTGCCGCGTCGTTAGAGATTCCCGACTCGGTTCGTAGTGGTCGTGTTTATAAAGGGTATATCGTTTATGAAAATATCAGCTCTCGTGAATGGTACGTTCCGGTATTTACCGTTCATGGAACGAGTAGCACGCCTGTCGGTTTAACGGAAGACAGCCTTGTCACAGGAGAGAGTATTCATCTGTTGGGCACCGGTTCGCAAACACCTGGTATTCTTGCCCCCGGTGAATCAGGAAGAGTTCCTTTTTATTTCCTGGCTGGCGGCGGAACCCAGATCAGCTTTGGTTCCTGGGTAAGCGATATTACCACCAAACCGATGTTTGAGAGTGAATATTGGGACACGTGGGAAGAATTTCATCAGGATTTATCTGCGGCCGTAAACCAATTGGCAGCGAGAGATTACCATACCTACGACTACGATTATGTCGTCTCATTCCTGAAAGCGCAAAAAGCTGGCGAAGCGACGACCGGATTATCCGGTTTTCTGCGGTATCCCGATTCCGATACGCCGCTTGCAAATTGCACGATTCAGGCTTCCTGGATAGTCGGCGCAGGAACCGAGGAAGAATATACTCAATACGAAACCGTCACCACAGATGAGGAAGGGTTTTATGTCTTTAACTTCCTGCCGCAAAATGCGGAAATTACGCTGGAACTGATTTCGGGAGCCTACGATCTGTCGCAAACGAACTTGACCTTGACAGAAAACCGGGATATTACGAATTATTCCCTGTCCGCGTTGCCGTTCGGGAGCCTGACAGGGCGGATTTTGAACCAGAACAAACGTGCGGAAAAAGAGGTGACGGTCATTTTAACGAGTGAATCAGGTGAGCGGACTTATACCCAGACCGATCGAATGGGGAGTTATTCGTTTGACGATCTGACACATGGAAATTACACTCTTTCGGTCAATTACGAAGGAAAATTCCTGCCGACCGAAGAGATTGCCGTCGTCGTTTCCAATGGGGAACCTCAGACAGGTCTAAATTGGAATGTCGACACCGGAGCGAAACTTTCGGGAACGATTACCGACATTGCCAATCAGCCAATTGCCAATGTCAATATTCTGATTCAAGATTCTGAAGGTAATCAACTTTTTGCCTTTTCTGATGAAAATGGCGTTTATTCCCTTGCCGGACTGGAACCGGGGGAATTTGAGTTGAAAATCTGGGCAGATGGATATGTTTCTTCGGTGGAAACGATCGTTGTCCCGGAGGACGGAATTCTGGAGAAAAACCTGACGCTGACTGCGGGTTTAACCATTTCCGGCAGCCTTCTTGATACACAAGGGAATGCTGTTTCCGAAGCGCTTCTGTATTTTATCGATGAAAATGAAAACATCTCTATCGCGGATTTGAACGAAGATGGGACGTATTCGACTGGGGGACTTGTCGCGGGTACCTACACTGTCGCGCTTTACTCAACGGAAGGATTGCTGAATCAAAAAACGGAAATCACGCTGACGGAAGGAGAGTCTCGTGAGGGGGTGAATTTTGTCTGGCGGGAATTTGCAGGACTGTCGGGGGTCATCTCGGACGCAAACGGCAACGGACTCTACGGCTTGCAGCTTGTTCTATTTCAGGGAGAGGATTACTATCAAACGGCAACCACGGACATTTCCGGTCGATATACCTTTACGGGGCTGATTTCTGGTGCGTACGAATTGTCGATTGGCGGTATGGCTCAAACCTGGCAGATTTCCTGCGATGGCACGTCTCAGACGCAAAACATCACGCTGAACTATCTCGGCACGGTTTCGGGCATTTTAACCAATGCGTCGGGAGCAGGCGTTTCCTATGCGGAAATCCAGATTGTTAAAAATGGCGAATATGTCACATCCGTTTACACCGATGAAAACGGTTCCATCAACATTTGTTTCAGCGAAGCAGGTATTTACGACCTCTACGCTTCCTGCCAGGAAGGGATTTTCACCTCTCAAACGGTAACGATTGAATCGGGAAGTGAGGTGGCACTGGAAATGTCTTTGGGCACGCATTCGGCCAATGTTGCCTGTTCCGGTCTGACGGCGTTGGAAGATTCAGAAGTCCAACTCTTCTGGAGCATTGGGCGCCTGAATGCCGATGGGCTGGTGGTAGAATCGTTCAACGGCGAAACGAAAAATCTGGATGGATTTTCCATTTCCGGTCTGGTGGCAGGCAATTATAAACTGGTTGCCGTCTATGGTAATTCCGCAGCGGAAACAACCTTTACCGTATCGGAAGGTGAGACGGCAAGTGCGGCTCTGGCGTTCGCGGAAAAAGCCAGCCTGACCGTTTCTGTCCAACTTCCCGAAGGAGCCAACGCCGATTTGACCGAAGCGACCGGTTGGCTGTACGATAGCGACAACCAATTGATAAATACCGCCGAAGTGGACGAAAATGGGAATCTGAATTTCTCGCTGCTCGAAAACGGAACCTACACCCTTGTCGTCCTGAATGGTCAATACGTCCAAATGACGACCCTCACCATCGACGAACTCACCGAAACCGCCTCCGTCACTCTCATCCAAGCCCCCGTTACCATCACCGGAACCGTTACACTTGAAGGCGCTGCCGTTGAAGGTGCCGTTGTTCTGGTGGAAAATGAAAATGGTATTGTTGTGGGGATGACATTTACAGATGCCATGGGAAAATACAATCTTTCCGTATTAGATACGGGAAGCATCACACTCAGTATTAGCGGAAATGATATTCAGCAGAAATCCTGTGTTTTGACAATAGGCGAGGAAACAGAATCTATATCTTTCGATATCGAAGTGGAAGCATTTCATTCTGGAGTATTCTCTTCATCTTTTACGGCCAATCTTGAAAATTTCTTGTTAGCTGAAATTCACAAATACTCTATATTATCATCTGGTAATCTTGCCTCTTTCCAAAATTTATCAACATCTAACGTTCTTTCTAGTTCGTGTTGCATTCAAACATTCCCAAGAATTTCTTCTGAAATATTTAGTATGATTTTCGACAGTCGTCATTATGCTGATTTTACCAATATTTTCAGTATGATTAGTGTAACTGCGGCAAATCTTTCCCCAATACCTAATTGTGAATGTGTTGATGACAGACTTTATCAACAACTTGTTTCTATAGTAAATAACCAAGGTAATTTGTCCTCCAGATCGCTTCAACAATTATCGGCATCAGAAGAGGTCAGAACAAAAGCAAGACAGGATCTCATGTGGAATGTTGGCTTATTTGCTTTTCAATTTACTCCTATTAAAGCGGTAAAACTTGGTGTGGATCTTATATCTTTAGGACGAGCATTTTATCAGTTAGCTGAAGTTTTTAGGGATAATCCAGGAGTTCTTCAAAGCTTGCAAACCTGGATTAGTTCAGGAAGGACCATTATTGGTGGTATCGGTCAAAGAATTTATGAGTGCATGCGAGACAGTTCTGATGCTAATTTACGCGCACTGCGTCAACAATTTGACTCATTAACAGACTGGTATTATCTAAATGATCCAAGCCGGAAACTATCGCAGACACCTGATAGCATGACAGGGGTTCTTCGCAAGGCAACAATGCAAGAAATTACGGCGGAGCGACAGGTAAGGAACGCATTAAGAGCCTCTATATCCTCAATTGGAGATGCCCTGATGATTGGAGATATCATCGAAATAGGTACAGGACTGGGAACTTATTTTGATGCTTGTGATGAGAATGAAAAGGCTATTCGTGATACAAAAGAGTCACTTGAGGAATTTGGGGATTTGGTTAACCGCATACCAGAATGTCGTTGTAACCCATGTCAATGCGCAAAAGATGACGACGATGATCACGATCCGCCGGAGGATGATCCGAAGGATCGTGACAATTCGGACGAGCCGCAATCCTGCGATCCGAATGAGATTAATGGGCCGGTGGGGTATGATTTTGTGACGGTGAATGAGGGGACGGAGGAGGAGCCGTTTTTGGTGATTACGACGCCGAACTGGGTGGCGGGGGACGCGACGAAGGAGCAGGATTTCAGGATTTATTTCGAGAATAAGAGTTCCGCAACGGCTGCGGCGCAGGAAGTCTTTGTGACAACAACGTTGCCGGAGGAGTTGGACTGGTCGACGTTCGAGTTGCGGGAAATCTGTATCGGGAACCAGGTTTTCGACGATACGATCGGGTACATGGACGGCGTGTGGACGGTGAATCAGACTTCGACGGGAGACCAGATCAAGATTTCCGTCACGTTCAACGAGGATACTGGCGAAGCGAAGTGGTACCTGCGTTCGTGGGTCGCTTCAACGGCAGACAATTTCCCAACCAGCGCTTATGAAGGCTTTTTGCCGCCGAATGATAAGGAGAAGCACGACGGCGAAGGGTATGTGGCGTTTGCGATTCGGATGGATGAAGATTTGGCGACCGGAACGCGAATTGAAACGAACGCGAGTATTGTTTTTGACACGAACGAGCCGATCGTGACGAATACGTGGGTCACGACAATTGACGCGGACAAGCCGGTAGCGGAAATCAAGTCGGCAACGCGAACGGAAGGTGGATGGGAAGTGACATGGGACGGCAGTGACAAAGGGTGTGGAATTGCCGCGTGGGGAATATTTGTTTCGATCAATGGTGCGGAAGAAGTTCACTGGAAGACTTTTGGTGCCTCAACGAAGTCTGCGATTTATGAAGTGGCTGGCGACGATACGAATACTTACGAATTCCGTGTCGTGGCGGTGGATTATGTTCGTCTCGCGGAGATTCCTTCCATCTCGTCCGATTCTGGTTTGAAGATGGTTTTGCAGAAGGATTCGCACGATTACACAACGGCTAACGCGACGGATGCGATACCGGACTCTGTGGTAATGATTTCCGACTGGGATTCGTTTTATGGGGAGATTTGGTCGGAGGGGGTGAATGTGCAGAGGGCGGGAGATTCGGTGAGCGTAAAGGTGACGTATAATCCGAAGTTGTTTGTAATTGAGGAGTTGCGGAATGTGCCGAAGGGGATTGAGGGGACGATTTCGGATGAAGTGACGGAGGCGGATGGGAACGTGACGGTGGAGGTGACGTTTACGGTCGGGGGGAGTGATTTTACGGCCAACGGGGCAAACACGTTCTGGGGTTCGATCTACTTCACTCCGGCTCAAACGGAAGGGTCGGGGGTTTCCGGGTTGATGACGACGGAACCTGTGGGGATTTTGGTCAATCAGCAGGTGTTGGAAACAGAGGTGGAAGCACTGCCGTACGACATGAATCGGGATCGTAGCATTGACATCGACGATTTGATTGCGTTTGCGAGGTTGTTTGGAAATTCGACGGAGAAAGATAAGGATTCGGTTCTCGCGGACTACAACAAAGATGGACAGGTGGACATTGACGATCTGATTCTCTTCGCCCAAAATTTCGGTCTGAAGAAAGGGACAACGGGAATCGTGATGCCGGAAACGCGGAACAATAACATCTCACAAACGGTTGAAATTTCAGAAGATACAGAATCGGAACCGTTGAAAACTTCCGTCGCGGCAGAGCCACAGCCCGTTGCCGCGATGGCTTTGAACGTGGAGGGGGAGTCTGCCGACATTTCGACCACGCCAACGATTCCATCCGCCATTTTGGCCGAGCCACTTTTCTCTTGGGAGGAAGATGAGACGACGATTTCGCTCCTGGCGATGCGTTACGAGCCAGTTGTTTCCGCTTCAGTGATGCCGTCTGCGGTGGATGAGGTTTTCCAGGAAGATGATTTTCTCGCCTGGGATGTTTCTGCCACGCAAAACCCCGTGGAGTCGCTTTTCAGCGATGATCCGTTGGAATGGAAGAAGTTGCGTGTGAAGAAATAGTGTTTACCTCTCTTACAACATTTCCCCCCTTGGGAGGCTTTCCAGTCCATGCCTCCCTGGGTGGAATTTCTGCATGTTCCTCCGAAATTTTTCCTAAAAAGTCAAAAAAGTTCCCCCCCTGTCTGGATTTTCCCACGGATTTTGTGTAGAATGGAGGATTGACGGTTGACGGAAAGAAATTTTGGAAAAATTTTGAGTAAAAAACAGAGGAACTTGTCCGTGAAAAGAGTGCTGATTTTAGGAATTTTGCTGGGAGCAAGCGGTTTAACGGGTCTGTATGGAGCCGACTGGCCGATGTGGCGAGGAGCGAACCGGGACGGAATTTCGCGGGATACCGGCCTGATGCGGCAATGGCCGGAAGAAGGGCCACCGCTGGTCTGGCGTAATAACACCGTCGGAAACACGATGAATGGCCTGGCGGTGATGGGTTCGGCGGTCTATACCGTAGGAAGCAAGGGTGGCATGGAATGCGTTTTCTGCATTAACAATGAAACTGGCAAAACACTCTGGGCCAGACCGATTGGCAAAGGGTACAGCCGTTCGTTTTATCCGATTCAACGCTCCACCCCGACGATTTACAAAAACCTGATTTACGTCCTGAGTTCCGCAGGAAATCTGGTCTGCATGAATTCGGGGGACGGGATGACGCGATGGTATCGGAATGTCATGACGACGATGGGTGGCGTTCTTCCTCCTGGTGGCTACGCGGAATCCCCTTACGTGGATGGAAAATGGGTCATTGTCTGTCCCGGTGGTCCCAATGCGTCGATGGTGGCGATCGACCGTCATTTTGGACAGAATGTGTGGGTCGCGAAATCAGGAATGGCGGCAGGTTATTCCTCCATTATCAAAGCCTCTTTCGGACGGGAACACCAGTATGTTTCGTTTTCGGCAGAAGGTCTTTTTGGTGCCAAAGTCCGCGGCGGCGATGTCCGTTGGCGCTACGAGGCACCCGCCAACGCGGCAGGGGTCAGTGCCACGCCACCACTCTGGTTTGGACAGACCATGCTGGCATCGAGCAGCACAGGAACAGGGGTCGTCTGGCTGCAAAAAGAGGGGCAGGCCTACAAGGCGCAGGAAGTCTGGTTTAACAAAGACCTGGCCGTTCCCACGGGCGACCTTCTCAAAATCAACGACTACGTTTTTGCCTGCACGGAAAAGGATGGTCTGGTCTGTTTCAGCTATCGTGACGGAAAGATTCTCTGGTCGGACAAGTCTCTTTTTCCCGGTGATGAGGAGGAAGAATCGGCAACTCCGAAAAAATCGAAAAAACGCCAGAGCGCTTCGAGCGACCCCCCTGCCAGTGTGGTGACAGGGCCGACATATCTTGCCTTTGCGGAGGAGGATTCGGAGGATACCCGCCAGTTCACCATCCCCAAAGCAGCCAAGAGCAAAAAAGCCAAAAAACGGGTGGCTCCCCCCAAACCGCCCAGGTACATGGCGACGATGACGTACGCGGAAGGTTTTCTTTATATTCGCACCTCGGCTGGGGAACTGGCTCTGGTGGAAGCGAATCCCAACGGTTTTCACCTGCGTGGAAAAATCGCTCTGCCGCAGATGAAGCGTGGCCTGGGAGTCACCCCTGTAATTGCGAACGGGCATCTATACCTCCGGGAAGGAAGTACGATTTTCTGTTTCGACATTCGCGACAAATCCCGACAGGAGGAAAGTTCCGAATCCTCCCAAGAGACGCAGGAAACGCCTTCCGAGAAACGTTCTTTACCAGGAATGCCCACCGGCCCGGAAGTCCGCCAACGAGGCGTTCCGCGAGTCGGATAACGGGGTTTTTAATTGATAATTGATAATTGATAATTGCTTGTAGTTCAAACCGGTAAGTATTGGTGCTGTGTTGAACTATAGTATATCCATAGGAAGTATCCAACGTTTACTAGAAATGGGAATTATCACCGAGAAAAGTAAGAAGAAAAATGAGAGAATGTTTTTTAGAAGTGCTTTAGTGTACTGTTAAACTTATAAATATCATGAATCAGAACACGATTACCCATAAAAATACGGCATGAACATCAATAATTATCAATTACCTAGGGGGGGGTAGAGAGAGATTTTCATGACTTGGGAGCGTCCTGAATTTTGGTGGTTCCTTTTTTTAGCCCTGGTTCCGTGGGGGATTTACCGATGGGTTCGGTGGCGTATTCCCACGATTCCCTGGGGAGCCATTCGTTTTTTACGTCAGGCAGAGGAGAAACTGCGCTGGCGGACGCGATTCTGGGAAATATTTTTGCTGGCATTGCAGATGGCAGGGATTTTTTTCCTGGCCGTGGGGGTATTGCAACCTACGTTTCCCTGGCTTTCGGAGCGTTCTGTTCCGGGAGAGGAAAAACGGTCGGCAAATCGGGTCATTTGGTTCGTTCTGGATAACAGTGGTTCAATGCAGGCGAAATTTCCACCGTCGCAGGAGTTTTTTTCAACGCCGCAAACGCGATGGGAAATGGCCTGTCGGATATTGTATCGGCAGGTGGAGCAACTCCCGGAAGGAACCCTCTGGGGAGTCTTCCCGATGGTTGGGGAAAGGGGAAAAATCGAACTCCTGCCCCAAGAGGAAAAGTCGCTTCCCGCCATTCGCCGTCGGCTGGAAACGCTGGAAGGTTCGCTGGAATCCGGTTCCGTCACCACGTTTTTGGAGAGCCTTGCCCGTCAAATTCAGAAGGAGGCTTCGGCTCATTCCCCGGTCCATCAGGAGATTGTTTTTTTGTCCGATTTCCAGTGGGATGATTCAGAACAGGCAACGATTCAGGATGCCTTGCAAAAACTCAGCGAAAAGGCCACCCTCACCGCCATTCCGATGGAGACGCTGGTTTTCAACGCCGGGATTGCGGAAATGACGTGGAGGAAACCGCCATTTTTTCCGAATCAGGAGACGGAAATCGAGGTTCGCGTGGAGAATTTTGCTCCGCAGCCGCTCACGAAAGCGAAACTGGAACTTTTTCAGAGAGACGGAACAACGCGAAAATCGATGGGACAACGATGGGTAACGATTCCTGGCGGAGGGATGGATTCTGTTTGTTTTTCGTACACATTCACCCGGGCCGGGGAGGAAATTTGGGAAGCGGAGCTTACGCCACCGGAAGATTTTGGGGACTCTCTGGCGGAAGATAATCACCGTTTTTTCGAGGTAAAAATTCCCTCCGCAAGTCGTTTTTTGATATGGGAATCGTGGAATCGGGAATTCGTTCAACAGCCGATGGCCGGGACGCTTTATTTACAGGCGGCGTTACGCGGGATTCTCACGCCGACGCTGCGGGACGCGGATTTGCCGATGGAAATCGAGTCGGTGATGGATGAGGATTTGAGCCGCCACGATCTTTCGCAAGTGGACGTTCTCTGGCTTTGCGGCATTCCGGCATTTTCGGTGGAGAGTCGGCAGGCGGTGGAAAAATATCTTCGTGAAGGGGGGATTCTGGTCGCCTTTGCCAGTGCGGAAACGGTGGAAAATCTCTCCGGCCTTGCGTCCTTCTGGCCATTGCAGCCGCAGGAGTGGGTTTCCTTTTCGGAGGATGAAGAGCCGGAAAAAATCGTCGGGAAAGAGGTCGCACCTTTTCTGCAACCCCTTTTTCAGGAAGGGCGTTTGGAGAGTTGGGAGAAAATTCCGATTCTCGCTTACATAAAAGGTCTCCCTGCGGAAAAGAGCGAGGTTTGGCTTCGTTTACGAGGTGGGAATCCCCTTCTCGTCTGGCGTCCGGTGGGAAAGGGGGAGGTCTGTTTTTTCACCACAACCGCCGATTTGCGGGGAACGCCACTTCCGTTGACACCTTTTTACGTTCCGCTTTTGGAAGAATTGCTTCAGAAGGTGATTCGGGAACGCGCAACGAAACTGTCGTCGGTGGAGAATTTTTCGATTGAGGAATCCCGTCGTGAGACTTCCGCCCAGACGTTTCGACAATGGCAACACAACTTTGCCTCGGAGATTCCTGTCCGACAGGAAGCGTGGCAAAGATTCTTCACGACGGAAAAAGAGGAACAGAATCGGGGAATCGTGGCGATTTGGAGCCTGGCAGGTCTGTTTTTGGGTCTGGAAATGGTTTTGCGCACGCTGGGGAGGAGAGGATGAGTCGCTGGCAATGGGACTTTACGCTCCCCTTTTCGGAAATTGGTTGGGGAATTCTGGCGGTGGGAATGGGAGTGTTGATATACCTCCTTTTCCGACGGGAAATTCGGGTTCATGGAAAGCGACTTGCCACCGTTCTGGGAATTTTGCGGATATTTTCCTGGCTTTTGTTAGGGGGGATGCTCTGCCAGATGACGCTGGTCCAAAATTGGTATGCGACGGCGTACGTCACGATTTTGCTGGACGACTCGCAAAGTATGCAACTTCCTGAAAAAGCGGCGTTTTCACCGGACATTCCAGCGCGATTTCCGACCGCGATTTCGCTGATTCCGTCGCTGGAGACCGCCCTTTCGCCTTCCGTTACGGTTCGGGTTCAGACCCTTTCGCAACGTCCTTTTTCCCCATCCCTGACGGCAGAAGCGTCCTCCTCGGCAGTGGGAACGGCCCTGGAACGGCTCTTTTGGGAGGAACATTCCCCGGCAGCCGTGATTCTCCTTTCCGACGGCGTGGTTACGGAAGGAAATTCGTTGGAAAAGGTGGGGGAAGAGGCCCAAAAACTGGAAATTCCCATCTTTCCGGTCGTTCTGGGAGAGGCAAAACCTCTGCCGCAGTTGAAAATGAGCGTGGAAAAAAGGGTGGAGAATGTCGCTCAGGGAGAAAATGTTCCCTTGCCACTTCATTTTACGGCTTCCGAAATTCCCGACTCGCCGATTCGGATTTGCCTGCGAAATCGGGAAAATTCCGGGGAAATTTTGCGGGAGTGGGAATGCCCCATGGAAGAATGCCATAAAGAGGCAACGTTTTTCTGGACGCCACCTGCCGGAGGGCATTATCGTTTGGAATTGGAAGCGACGCTGGGTGAGGCGGGAAAAACGGCGGTCGAACGGACTTTTTTGACGCAAAAATACCCTCTGACCATCGATGTTCGGGAGCGGAATCGAAAAATTCTCCTTCTGGCCGACACGCCGCACTGGGAGTTTCGGTATTTGCGGAATCTGCTTCATCGGGAACCGTCGCTGGAGGTGACGACCTGGCTCTCCACCGCTACGGGCGACCTCGCTTCCCAAGACACTACTGCCCGCAACACATTTCCTTCGTCGGAGGAACTGGAAGCGTTTGACATTGTGATTTTAGCGGGAATTTCGCCTCCACACTGGGATGAGGAAAAGCAGTGTTTATTGGTCGACTTTTTGCGACAGGAACGTCCCAAGGGACTCGTCTGGTTGTCGGGGGGAGCGGTTTCCATGGCGATGTGGGAAGGGTTGCCATTGGGGAAAATCCTCCCCTTTTCGCCGGGAAAAAGTGTCCCCCATCTCGAAACGGAGTCGGAAGGGATGGCGTTGGTTCCTACCGCCGCGGGTCTGGCGTGGAATGCCCTTTCCCTGGGAGAAAGTTCGGAGGAAACGCGACAGATTTGGGAACAACTTCCGCGTCATTTTTCCTGGCTGGAACTTCCCCCTCCCTTTCCCACGGCACAGGTTCTGGCCCAGTGGCAAAAAGGAGAGGAAAAACGATTCCCGGCCATTCTCTTTCAGCCGATGGAAAATGGAGCCGTTTGGTTTCAGGCCACCGACAGCACCTGGCGTTGGCGATGGCGAAACGATGAAACTTACTTCCGGCGTTACTGGGTTTCGGTACTCCATGCCATTGTTTCTCCCCAAACTACCGAGCAGGAATGGTCTTCGCAAATAGTCTCTTCGGAAAAAGAGCGAGAGGAGGGATTTCCCCTGGAATTTCGGCAAAGTGCCAGCAATCGGGCGGGGTTGGAAAAACTGGCAACCACCAGTGGCGGCAGGCTCTTTTCGGTGGAATCGGCTCAAAATCTGGCGGAGGAGGTTCTCCTTTCGCTGCAAACGCGACAAACGGTGGAGGAGGAAGAGCGTCCCCAACGTCAGGAACGTTATGAAGTGTGGAAAAATCCGATTCTTCTGGGCGGGGTGTGCTTTCTCTGGTTTGTACAATGGTTTCTTCAGCGACGTTGGGAAATGGAAGGGAGGAGAGGCTCATGAAACATCCCTTTTTCCAATGGCTGCGACGATTTCAACGTGCTTCCAGACGCTTGGCGACAGAGTTTGCGTTAGAAGTGATTTTTCTCTACGTCGGGCTTGGTTTTCTGGTGGTGGGAGGGGTGGATTATTCCCTCTACCGATTTTGGGCATGGGAATCGTCCACCTGGCGAACAGCCGCCCTGGCAGGATTGGCGGTGGGAGGCATTTGGTTTCTTTTTCGGCTCGTCCCCATTCTACGCTGGATGCCACGCACGGAACAGGAGACACTCCAACGGCTCCAGGAACTTCCTGTTGGCGAGCGACTTCCGCAGTCGGCGGGAAGTGCGTTGGCCTTTTTGCGGGAAGGCCAAAAAACAGGTGTTTCCGAGGAATTACGTCAGGCGGTCATTGCGGAAGCGACAGAGAAACTCGCACAGATTCCGATTTCCGAAGCGCTTTCGGGGATGGCGTTGTATCAAAATCGCTGGCATTTTCGCCGTTGGACGCTGATTCTTTTTCTGGCCTTGCTGGGGCTCGTTCATTTTCATCCGCAAAATATCACCATCGGCGCACAGCGTCTCACCCAACCGTGGCGGAATGTTCCGTGGCATCTGGAGATTCCGCTTGCGTGGAAAGAGATTCCCGAAAATCTGGTGGAAGGGGAGGATTTTCTGGCAGAATTGCAATGCCGGGGGCATTTTCCGCAACTGCGCATGGCCGTTTGGGACACCGAAAAAGAGCCGAGAATTTACGACCTGAAACCGATTCACAACCGGTATCGTGTTCGGCTTCCCGCCGTGCGTCATTCCTTTCGTATCGCCGCGTTCTGGCAGGGGCAGCCGATGGAGAATGAGACGCTGCGAACCATTTCCGTCCATCCGCGTCCCACATTGCGGGAGGCTCAAATTCACATCGTTCCGCCCCGTTATACCGGACAAAAACCATACGCCGGGCATTGGGATGTCGCCGGACTCCCCAAAACGCGCATCGGGATTCTCATCACCAGCCGACAACCCCTCCAATCAGCACGGATTCTTTTCAGCGACGGAACGTTCCTCCCCGGACGCTGCTATGAAGATGACCCCTGTCGGTATCTTTTTGTCTGGGAAATCCTTCGGAACATCGCGTATCGGTTGGAACTGACCGATAAAGCGGGAATTTCCAATCAACTGGAAACGTGGCAGTGCGTGTTGCGGAACGACCTTCCCCCCCATGCTATTTTGAAGGAACCCGCCCCCCATCGTTCGATTCTGCCCGGTGCGACCCTTTCAGTAAACGTTGTGGGAGAGGACGATTACGGTATGGCAGCCCTGGGATTTCGCTGGCTGGCAGAAACGGCTCATTCGCAACCGGAAACGCGGTCTCCCCGTTGGACACCGTTCCAACTCTGGAATCTTCCCGAAGCCCCTGCCACAACTCCGCCACACGTTCAGGAAGCGTCGTTTCAATGGGACTTAGGTTCGTTGAAACTAACGCCAGGAAGTCGCGTGCGGCTGGAACCATTTGGGGAAGACGCGGCGTTGGAGACGGTTTTCGGGGAAGAAGTGACGCTCTCGGTCGTCACGCCGGAAGAGATGTCGCAGCGAGTTTTTCGGCAATGGATGGGTCTGACGCAGGAAATGCGGCGGCTGTATCAAATTTTGCTCCAAACAGAAGGGGCGGCTCAAAATTCTCTGACGGAAGCCCAAACGGCATCGGAAAATCTCTTTCGGAGGATGGATCGGAAATACCCTGACAGTTTCTGGCCGATTCTGGATGTTTTGGCGCGTGATTTGCGGGACAATCCTCCCTTCCCCATGACGCATGACCTTTCTTCCGAAGATCAGGAAAAAAATCTGGAAAATCTCCTCCAGATTTTGACCCACCTGGAACAATCGCAACTTCCCGCCCTGAAACAAGCCTTCTATCATGCTCAACAGGCGGTGGAAAAAGCGACAGACGAGGAAAAAGAACGGACAGAAGCCTCTTTTCGGACGCGGATTCAGGCACTTTTGGCAGAAATGATTCCTCCGCTGAAACAATGGTTGGAAAGTGGAGAGTCGGCTCAGTCGCGGATCGATTTGTGGGAACAACTGGAAAAAACAGCCACTCTTCTGGACACTCTGCGACAGGAAACGACCCAGACGCTTCCGCACTGGATAGGTCGCCAACCCGACCAGTGGAATTCCCAGACGCGGGAAACTTACGAGACACTTTTTCAGCAACAGGAAATGCTGGCCGTCCAGACGAAACACTTTTTTGAGGAATATTCCCGATTGTACCCGCGGCAAAATGTGGAAAGGTACTCCTCCGCCCTCCATTTTTTGATTCGGGAAATGATTCTCCTCCACCGGGAACGACTTTTTGGCAGAGAATTGGCTTGCCAGCAGGAAATCCGGGAAGTCTGGCAAATGTTTCGTCGCCATCTCACCAGCCAGGAAACGTGGAGTCCGACGCTCGTTGCCCTGGTGGAAGAGTTGGCTCGCATCCAGTCTCAACAGTTGCCGATCGTTCAGGAATGGGAGACTTTCGGAGAAGAGACCGTTCCCTCCCGAACGCATCGTCTGCGCCAACTCCGCCATGCTCAAAAACAACGGGAAATGCAGGAAAGTCTGGAAGCCATTCCCCCTTCGTATCCCGTTTCCGTGCAAATCCTGCTTGCGGAAATAGGACGACAACTGGAACAAAGTGCCAACCAATTCGTCCTTCTCGCCTCGGAAAAACTGACACACCCTGCTCTTCTGCAAAATCAGCGACTTCTTCAGGAAGAAATTTTGCGATCTCTGGAACGACTGAAAACGGAATTGGAAAAAAATCCCTCCGACGTTCCTCTGGCAGAATCGGACGAATCGGTGGAGAATAAGGTGGAAAACGCTTCTGAAAAAAATACGGGGGAAACTCTCTCCATCACGGCCATGGATATTCAGCTTCTGGCTGCGTTGCAGGAAGAAAATCGAACCGAAACCTTATCTTGGGCGCAAAATCCCCGCGTTACCGCTGCCGCCATCGCCCTTTTGGAAAAACGGCAGAAACAGATTCTCCAAATTGCGGAAGCGCTTGGTTTTGAGACTCATACCCAAAGTTCTTCGTCGAACATTCTTGCTCAGATGAATCAGGTTCACTATCTCTTTACGCAAAAGGAAATCAGTACGCTCAATACCACAATTCAGCGAGAAATTGTCTATCAACTGAACCAAATGTTGCGGGCAGATTCGCAAGAGGAACCTTCGGGAACCGAGAGCGGCAACACCTCTGCTGGAGAGGAAAAGGACCTTTCCATCAGCCAGGACTCTACCGATACTTCGGCAACATTATCTGCGGAAACGGCTCCGACAGATGAAAAACTGGCGTCTCCCTCACAAACATTCCGCAAAAAAATCTGGGGCGAACTTCCCCAACGTCTCCAGAAAGCCTGGGAACCGTTGCCGGAAAATACGATTTGGCCGGAATATGAGGAGAAAATTCAAGCCTATTACCGATTTCTGGAGGAGTAAGAAAACTGTAAGGATGTTTTCTATCCTTCGTCCACGGAATTTTTCGGATTCACTTCCCCAAGCCCCTCTGAAGATAGTGGCACTCCATTCTTTTTTGGAAATTCAGGTGAAGGAAATGGGAGACGCCCTAACGTCTCTTATCCAATCCCCCTAAACAACACATTTTGCCCAGCCCCCTAAAATATAGAGAAGAGGGCTGAAAAGGAAGAAGAGAATCCAGTTCCAGAGGTTCCTTTCGGGAAAAAATCTCCCGAACTGTTACCTATCTTACAGAATCGTTACGATTGGCCGCAAGTTTTTAAAAATAGTGGAAAAAAACCTTCGTCCGCTCTTTTCAAAAGGAAAAAAGTGCGTTATGCTATAGAGAATCGTTGCGTTCCTTCCGTCAGGATGGCGGTCGTAATATTGCAGGGAATCCTTTTTCCAAAGTATCCGAAATCCCCTTTTCGGGAACGAGGCAGACGTGACAGACGAGGAATTTTGTCTGTTGCCCAACCAATTCACCATGAGTGGTCCTATGCTTCCAGAGAAAGTTATGCAAACCTCTTCGCAGGAGAACCGTCCTCGTCGTTTTTTGAATGCGCCGTTGCGCTGGCTGATTCTTTTTCTTTTTTTGGTCGGTTTTTTGATTTTTGCCTATGGAGCGATGGAAGCTCGCAAGACAAGTAGCAATCGTGTCGTCGACTGGTTTCCCAGTAGTTTTCAGGAAACGCGAAAATGTCAGTGGTTTTGGGGGCATTTTGGGACGGATGAACTTCTCATGATCAGTTGGGAAGGTCTGGCAACGGATGATCCCATTCAGGAAATGGTGGCTGCGCATTTAACCGCATCGCCTGGCAAAGACGCGTCCGGGAATCCCCTTCCCAGTTTTTTCACCCGAGTGATGACCACACACCAAATGCTGGACGAGCTGGAAAAAGTCATTGGAGGAGCTTATGACGCTCAAAATCTCGATCCTCCCCAATCCCCACGAAAAATAGCCGCCGAACGTCTGGATGGCTGGTTGATCAGTCGGGATCGGCAATCGGGCTGCATTGTTGCGATCATGTCTCTTTATGGAGCCGAACATCGTGCGGAAGCCTTGAAAAAGGTCTATGACGATACCATGCGTCTCACCGGATTGACACATCAGCAAATCCACATTGCCGGTTCCAGTTGTGACAGTGTGGCGATTGACGAAGCGAGTAAACAGTCCCAGGAAAAATTACTCCCCATTTTCGGGCTTGTCTGTTTAATCCTGTTGGCACTCTGCATGAAGAACTGCATCCTGACGTTCACAATCCTGGCCATTGCCATGATTAACGAAGAGTTTGGGCCAGCCATGATTTTTTTCACAGGTTCCCACATGGACTCCATTTCGCTTCTGATTTCGGCGTTGGTCTTTGTGTTGACGCTGGAATGCGGAATTCATCTGGCCAATTACTATCGTGACGCGGTTCGGGAAAAAGGGGATTCCTCAGCCGTGATGTCCGCCATTGAGAAAGGTTGGCTTCCCTGTTTTCTAGCAACGTTTACCACCGTTTTGGGGATGGGTTCTCTGGCCATCAGCCATGTGACGCCGATACGGAATTTTGGGATTTATTCCGCACTGGCTTTATCCATGGGGACTTTTTTCCTGTTCCTTTATTTACCCTCTTTTTGGGAGAACTGGCCTCCTTACCGCTACACTCTTTCCGGCATTCGGAAGAGCGACCGGGAAACCCAAAAGGCTCTCCAGAAAGACCATTCTGGAAAAATCTGGCGGATTTTGGCAAGTTTTATTTCCAGAACGTATGCGGGGATCATTCTCCTTTTCCTTCTTTTACTGGGAGGAGCCAGTCTCTTTATCTTTGATTTGAAAACCACGGTCTCCATTCACGGAATGCTTCCACGGAATAATGAAGTGATTGTGGATTACAATTATCTGGAGAAAAAGGTGGGTGGCCTGGTTCCGTTGGAAGTGGTTATTCGGATTCCCAAGAAAGGAAATGAATCGAGGAATTGGTTGGAACAGTGCGAATTGGTGAAACGTGTGGAGACCGCTTTAACCCAGGTGCCCGATATGGATGGTTCCATGTCGATGCTCAATTTTCTTCCTGATTTGCCGGAATTACGGGAACGAGGTACGCGGGCGGCAGTGATTCGGCGACGTTCCAACACGATATTGGAAGAAAACATGGAAAAATTCCGGGAATCGGGCTATTTTTATGAAGCCCCGGAAGAGAAACTCTGGCGAATCAGCGTTCGAGTTCCCGCGTGGAAGCGACTGGACTATGAACCTCTTTTGAAAAAACTGGAATGTGTGGTTTACGAAACCTTTCAAGAAGCAGGCGTTGGATGTCGTTTCCTCCCGGAACAACTGGCCGAATCTCCGTATTTGATTCCGATTGCCGAGCAATTCCAGCAATCTGCCGATGATACCGTATCGAAAGAACGATTACCTTTTGTGGATGTATCGACGGTGGTAACAGGAGCCGTTCCTCTGGTATTTCAAGCGCAGAAACAATTGCTGAAAGACCTGATTGACAGTTTTTTCATGGCTTTTGTACTCATCACACTCACGTTGATTTTCCTTTTGCGTGGCATTTTACCGGGTTTGATTGCGATGTTGCCAAACATCTTTCCCAGCATTTTTGTTTTCGGCATTCTGGCATGGTGGGGTCTGGAAGTGGACATTGGTTCGATGATGACCGCCAGCGTCGCGTTGGGCATCACCGTTGATGGAACCCTTCACTTCCTGACCTGGTTCCAGCGTGGGATTCGGGAAGGTCGCGGACGTTGTGACGCGGTGATTTATGCCTACACCCACTGTGCCAAAGCGATGTTGCAAACGGCGTTCATTTGTGGTTTTGCCTTTTTGGTTTTCAGTTTCAGTGGCTTTATTCCTGTTTCCCGTTTTGCGTGGATGTTGTGTATCCTCCTGACCGTGGCAGTCATTACCGACCTTTTCCTGACCCCCGCCCTATTGATCAGTCCACTGGGACGTGTCTTTGTTTCCCGTAAAAACCGTCAAACGCCCCCCTCAAAATCCGTGTTTTCCACCGAAGCATCCAAAGAATCAACTGTTACAAACGTTCCGTAAAAGAGTCCCCGGAATTTGGAGAAAAACCGCTTTCGCCGGAACTATGGCGATACTTTGTCCCACCATCCTTTTCCATTCTTTGTAAAAATTTCCCAGGGAACGGGTATACAATTTTTTAATCTGTGTTAAAATGGGGATTATTTTTACCTTCAGATTATTTTTGTATTCATTTGTAAAGGTATCCATTGATGGACTCTGAGAATAAAGACAAACTTATCCCTGAAAACGATGTTGCCGATAGCGTTGTTTCCGAAGACGACGTTACGGATAATATTGCCGCGGAGGAGCCGATTGAGGAAAACGCTATAGACAGTGTTGTTCCAGAAGACCGTATTCTTGAAGACAACGAAAAGAATGAAGGGGACGCTATAGACCGTGAGGGGATGGCAAACCATGTTCCTGAGGAAACGAGGCTTGAGAGTGACGTTGCCATGGACCTTGCCGAAGAGATTGGCAAACACGCGGTTGATGGGAGTGCCCCTGAGAATGAAGGGAATGCTTCCAGAGAGGGATCACTCCGTCACGAAGTCCTGGAAAAATTACTAGCCTGCCAGAAAGTATTGAAGTATTCTTTTAAAAATATCGGTTTACTGGCAGCCGCGCTGACCCATACCTCAGGAGCTTCCCACCGTCTGGTTTCCAATGAGCGTCTGGAATTTTTGGGGGACGCGATTTTGGGAGCCATCATTGTGGATTTGTTATACCATCGATGCGAATCGATGATGGAAGGGGCAATGACACAATGTAAATCCGCGATCGTTAGCCGTGCGACTTGCACACGAGTTTCGAGGGAATTAAAGCTGGAGACCTTCCTTTTTCTTGGAAAAGGGATGAACCATCAGAAAGTTCCCGCATCCATACTGGCCAATATGCAGGAATCCATTATCGGAGCTATTTATCTGGATGGAGGCCTGGAAGCTGCCCGCGAGTACATTTTACGAGTTTTTTCAGAGGAAATCGAACAGTCCATTGAAGGAGAAAGCGGGCAAAATTACAAAATGCGACTTCAGCAATGGACGCAGAAGGTATTGCACATGATGCCCTATTATCGTGTTCTGGAACAGCGTGGTCCCGACCATCGAAAATGTTTCAAGGTTCAAGTACACGTAGGCGAACACCAATTCCAGGGCGCCTGGGGCAAAAACAAAAAAGAGGCCGAACAACACGCGGCTTTAAATGCACTGTGTCAATTGGAAAACCAGCCTCCCGTCTATCCGTCGGATTATTGAGAGGGAGGAAACATGAAAAAAGCAGTTGCCTTGTTATCGGGTGGTTTTGACAGTATGCTGGCGATCCGAATCATGCAGAAACAGGGGTTTGAAGTGGAGGGGCTGAACATCCAGACCCCCTTCTGCGATACCTCCCACGAAGCCCGACAGGCGGCGGAAGATTTGGGGATTGTCTGCCATTGCCAGCAAGTGGATGCTTCGTATCTGGAAATTGTCAAAAATCCCCGTTTCGGATATGGAAAAGGGGTCAATCCTTGCCTGGACTGCCATTTATACATGATTCGTCTGGCGAAAAAACGGCTGGAAGAGACGCAGGCCGACATTGTGATTACCGGCGAAGTCCTGGGACAGCGGCCGATGAGCCAACAGCGTCATCATCTGGAAATGCTGGACTATCACAGTGGTCTGGCGGGACGGCTGATTCGACCGATTTGTGCGAAAATGCTCCCGCCAACCGAAGCGGAACAGAGTGGTTTGGTGAATCGGGAACAGCTTTACGGCCTGCATGGTCGGGGACGTGCGGCATTGCACCAACTGGGGCACGATTTGGGAATCCCACGAATTGTCCGGGCAATGGCGGGGTGTTGTCTGACCGAACGTTCGTTTGCGCCACGGGTTCGTGATTTAATGCGTCATGAGAATGAGCAGACGGAAATGTGGGAGTACGCCATCCTCCGTTACGGTCGCCACATTCGGTATGATACAACGACACGTTGTATTTTGGGCAGAAACGAACGTGATTGCAACCATTTGTGGGAAGCCTACCAGACGAAAGGGCGTTTCCGGGAGGACGTGGTGTACTGGTATCCCGAAAGCTACACCGGACCGAGTGTTCTGCTCATTGGCAAAACGGAGCCGGAACACCTTAACTTTGCACGCGAATTACAGGTTTTTTATTCCAAAAATGCCGTTCCGGGCGAGATTATCCTGCGAAAGTTCCACCGCCAGACCGAAATTCTGGAACCTTTTGAACCCAGCGGCCAATTTCGTGAAAAAACATTCCAAACGTTGTAATTGATAATTGATAATGGGGCAATGGGAGAATGGGGTAATGGGGCAATGTGAATATATATACCAGTGTTCCTTGAAATTTCCGGTTTTCCGCACGAAAGCCCCTCCCTTGG
>JAUNBF010000115.1 GCA_030527185.1 Planctomycetia bacterium
GAGAAAGAAAGACCAGGACGGCTAAAGGTCTCCAAAGAAGCCTATAAAAAGATGGTGCAAGAGCGATATTTGATATTTGAAATGCTTGACCTGTACAACCAAGCCTGCAAGTCCTATGAAAAATACAAGGAGGAGCAAAAAAAAGAGCATAAAAAGGTTAAAGTGCCAACAGATTGGATTAACTGTGTAAATAAAGCAGCAGAGAATACGGACTTTAAAAATTGCTGAACTAACCCCCTGACCCGGCTGGTTCATGAGGAATGATTTAACCAGTCGGGTCTTCGTTTTGTAACGAAAAGAAAGCCCCTCTCAAAGGGAGGGGCTTTGTAGAATAAACTTGAAAAACTCAAGTGAAAGGCGTATAAAAACAAACAGTATCGTATTTTTAACAATTTTCAATAGGAGAACATTCATGAAATTTTGGAATTTCTTTCATCGTGAACGGATGACATGCCAGCACACAGGAAAAATCACCCTTTCTTTGATCAGTTTCTTTTGTCTCGTAATGTACCTTGCGTTTGGGTGCACGCCTTTGACAGCAGGTGAAAAAAGTGGTAAAAAAGCTGGAGAGCGGATGGTGAAAACGATCGACGGTATAGATTACGCCTTCCGTTGGTGCCCTGCGGGTGAGTTTATGATGGGTAGCCCAGAGGATGAATTGGGACGAGAGGAGGGTGAAACGCAACACCGCGTAACGCTTACGAAGGGCTTCTGGATGTTGGAAACAGAAGTGACGCAGGAGATGTGGAAGAGTGTGATGGGAAATAATCCGAGTCATTTCAAGGGCAGCAATCTTCCAGTGGAGAGAGTAAGTTGGGAAGATTGTCAGGATTTTTGCCAGAAATTGCGTTCTCAGGGTTTGAACGTGCAACTTCCCACGGAAGCACAGTGGGAGTACGCTTGCCGGGCAGGCACGACGACAAGTCTTAACAATGGCAAGAATATCACGACGAGTAAAGTGGACATTTGCGACAACCTCGACGAAGTGGGTTGGTATTTGTATGGGGGAATGGATAGCCGATCTCATCCTGTGGGTCAAAAGAAACCGAATGCGTGGGGTTTGTACGATATGCACGGGAATGTTTTGGAGTGGTGCCAGGACTGGTCTGGAGATTACCCCAGTGGTTCCGTAACCGACCCTACGGGTCCAACATCTGGCACGTACCGGGTGAGTCGTGGCGGTTGCTGGCTCAACAGCGTGAGGTTCTGCCGTTCGGCGCCTCGGTGCAACTTTAGGCCGTCGGCTCGCAACAACTATCTGGGCCTCCGCCTCATCCTACAGACAGAGGAGGCAAAACAAGCGGCAGAAAAACGGGAAGAAGAGGCTCGCAAACGGGCAGCAGAGGAGGCCAAAAGTTTGGTGGATCTATCCAATCAGACATCCGGTCTTGAGGCAGGGACGCGGATTGTTGGGAGAATATATGGTGTGGAATGCGCATTCCGGTGGTGTCCAGCGGGTGAGTTTATGATGGGCAGCCCAGAGGGTGATTTGAGACGAAAGAAGAATAAGACGCAACACCGCGTAACGCTCACGAAGGGCTTCTGGATGTTGGAGACGGAAGTGACGCAGGCGATGTGGGAGAGCGTGATGGGATATAATCCGAGTCATTTCAAGGGCAGTAATCTTCCAGTGGAGAGAGTAAGTTGGGAAAATTGTCAGGATTTTTGCCAGAAATTACGTTCACTCGGTTTGAACGTCCAATTGCCTACAGAGGCGCAGTGGGAGTATGCCTGCCGGGCGGGAACGACGACAAGTCTTAACAGCGGTAAGAATATCACGAGTGAGGATGGCGATTGTTCCAACCTCAACGAAGCGGGTTGGTATCGTAAAAATTCGGATGATGAAACCCATCCGGTTGGTCAGAAGAGACCGAATGCGTGGGGTTTGTACGACATGCACGGGAATGTTTGGGAGTGGTGCCAGGACTGGTATGGAGATTACCCCAGTGGTTCTGTAACCGACCCTACGGGTCCAACATCTGGCACGTACCGGGTGATTCGTGGCGGTAGCTGGCGCAACTTCGCGGAGCGCTGCCGTTCGGCGATTCGGCTCGACTGTACGCCGACGGTTCGCGGCAACAATCTGGGCCTCCGCCTGGCCCTCGTCCCTTAGTTCAATCGGTTTGAGCATCGCGTAGGCGGTCGAACGAACGCGGAGGGGCGAAGGTGGAGCCGCCCCGAAGTAGAGAGTGAGAAACGCCGGAGCGTAAAAATCCATTCCCCACTTGCGGGGGTTGCAAAAAAAGCCACTGAACCGTGAACGCAGGAGGTAGCAATAAGGTTGAAGGTGCACTTAAATTTGGGTGTTTTGTGTTTTATGAGATATAAGGAGAATTTTATGAAGAAGTACATTGGACTGGTATTGTTGATGTTTGTGGCAATGGGTTGTGAGGTAGTGGGTGCTTCTCAAGAAGAGCAGAAGAAGATGGAGCGTGAGGTAATGTTGAATGCCATTACGGAAGCCTCCAGTAATCAGGCTCTCGTACTGATGGGGACTATTGCCATGGAAATTCCCGAGTTGAAATGGAGAGAGGCAGGTAGACTTGTGGTAGATGCCTTGAAGGATGTGGCGGAGAGAGAAGAGAAGCTCTGGAGAAAAGCTATGGAGGGATATTCAGGAGCGGAGGAGGAGGCGTATCCTTGTGATTCCAAGTTGTTTAAGGAAACAAAGGAAGAGTATTTCATGTATATCACTGTAGCTTCAAGAGGTATTATGGTACGTCATATTGAAAATCACCTTTTAGGTAAATATCCTCTTGATAAATGGGGAGTTATCGTCGGAGATTGTCCATGGGATGAAGTGGATGATGATTGTCGGGAAGCATTAACAGATATGGTGGTGATAAATTTAGCGGGTGCATATGCAAGACTGGGGAAGGCGGCAAAAATGGCACAAGGACGTGCTTCCAGTGCGGAGGTTATGATAACATGTCAAATGCTGGCTAAGGTTTGTAATGCTTATTTTCAAGAGGTTTATTTCAGAAGAGATGTGGAAAGAAGGGAAAATGTGGAGGATATTAGAGTTTTTCCTAAAATGGAAGCTTCTGTTATTCATGCTGTAAGAACGGTAAATGAGGTAGCGATACAGTTGGTAGGCTTTAGACGGCGTTAGTCAAATGGGAGGGGAAGTGAAAAAGTAGTTGCCAATTCCGAAACACTCCACTCACTCATTCCCCTCCCCCCTGTTTTTCTGCGGGGAAATTTCATATCCTGAAGGAAGTGATGGTTTTCATTTGTTTTAGGAAAGGAAATTCTATGAAATCGTGTTGGATTCCTCTTTTATCGTGGCTGTTATCGTGGCTGTTTGTGGCAGTTGCCCCCCTTGCGGCACAGGAATGGACGCTGGCGGATGCTGGCAAGACTGATTACCGGATCGTCACGGCGGAAAATCCTCCTGACGTGGTTCAAAATGCGGCGGCAGAGTTGCGGCAAACGTTGCAGCAGATGACTGGCGTGGATTTTCCCCAAGTGGTTGAAAACGCGGAACTTGCGGATGGGAAATACTTGCTCGTAGGGGCTTCGGAATTGGCAAAAAAGTTGTTCCCGGATGTGGATTGGGAAAATTTCCAGTACGACGAAATCCTGATTCGTTCGGATGAGCAGGGAAACATTCTCTTTGCCGGCCATGCTCGACGCGGCGTTTTGTACGCGGTCGTCACGTTTCTGGAAGATACGTTGGGCTGCCGGTGGTGGACTTCGACCGAATCGACCATCCCGCCAATGCCTACACTGAAAATCCCGCCGCAGAATCATCGTTACGCTCCCGATTTGATTTACCGGGAATCGTATTATCGCGACGCTTTCGAGGAAAAGATGGCGGTTCGCAGCAAGTGCAACGGCAACATGGCTCGGATTTCCCTGGAGTGGGGCGGCCATCACCGATTCCTCTTTTTTGTCCACTCGTTTTATCATCTCATCCCGCCGGTAAAATATTTTAAGGAGCATCCCGATTGGTTCCCGGAAATCGACGGTGTGCGGAAAGTCGGCCATCCCGGTTGGGCACACCGTTCGCCGGAATTGGAAGCGTTTCTGAAGTCGCTCCCGGCGGAACAGATTCACGAATCGGGGACGCAGTTGTGCCTTTCCAACGATGCCATGCGGGAGGAGTTGACGCGGAACGCTCTCGAACATTTGCGTAAAAATCCCCACGTTGACTTCATTTCCATCAGCCAGAACGACTGGCACGGAAACTGTCAGTGCGAAAAGTGCAAGGCTTGCGACGAAAAAAATGGTTCCCCGGCAGGAAGTCTGATTACGTTTGTGAATCGTGTGGCGGAAGATATTGAGAAGGAATTTCCGCATGTCTGGGTCGAAACGTTGGCCTACCAGTACACCCGAAAACCGCCGAAAGAGGTGAGGCCGCGGAAAAATGTGGTCGTCCGGCTCTGCACGATCGAGTGTTCGTTCCTCCAGCCACTGGAGCAGGGCGGACCGAACCAGGCACTGAAGGATGACATTGAGGGATGGAGCCAAATTGCTCCGCAACTCTTTGTCTGGGACTACATTACGAATTTCTCTTTCTACCTCCTGCCGCACCCCAACATGCGGGTTTTGGCACCGAATATCCGGTTTTTCGTGAAGAACAAAACGATCGGCCTTTTTGAGCAGGGGGACAGTTTCACCACCGTCGGCGATTTTGTGGCTGCCCGAAATTGGGTCGTTTCGCATCTGCTCTGGAATCCAGACCGGGATGAGGAAGCGCTCTGGGAAGAATTTTTTCAGGGATACTACGCAGCGGCCGGACCGATTTTGCGGGAATATCTCCAGGTGATTCACGACGCGGCGGAAAAAAAGGAGACTTATCTGCGATGTTTTCGGCAAAATACCCACGACTGGATGGATTTGGAGACGCTGGAAAAAGCGGTTCAACTGGCTCAAAAGGCGAAAAAAGCGGTGGAAAACGATCCCATTCTCGCCCGACGGGTACAGACGGCGTTGTTTGCCTGCGATTTGAATGCGCTCTTGCGTTACGATGAGTGGAAATTTTTCACCAAAATCCAGAAACGCCCCTTCCTTGGCCCGGAAAATCCCGCACTGGAAACCCAACGGCTGCTCGCTTTTGCCGAAGAGCAGGGGACGCATGCCCACCGGGAAGGGGGAACGGGAAAAATTTGGGAGGAGTTCAAGGAAAATCTCCTGACCCGTTTTGCGCGAAAACCAGCCGAAAATCCCGATTTGCCGTTGGATTGGGAGAAGGTTTTGTGGCTCGATTTTCAGGATGCCATGATGGGGACGTACCGTTTGCAGGAGGGTTACACGCAGCGTGTGGAGGATTCGCTCGCTTCCGACGGGAAAGCGATCCGAATGCCGGGCTGGCACCATGAATGGGCAACCTCCTACACCATCCCCGAAACGGTTGCCACGGCTGTCGCGAAATGGCACGTTTACGCCACCGTTCGCTGGGAAGCCACCGCCCAAACAGGGACGGCCATGACGCTGGGCATTTACGATTACACCAACAAAAAAGGAGTTTGCTCGAAGACGTTGAAAATCGAAGACTTTCCCGATTCCGGCTACCAGATTATCGACCTGGGGAGCCACGCTTTGCAGAAGGGAATGAATGTCTGGTTTGCCCCACCCAAACGGCCAGATGAAGTGCAGCACGTTTTCATCGACCGGATTTTCCTGGTGGAAGAAACAGAATAAAATAGTCGTGAATGCCCCCCATCAGAATTCCGGTAAAACCACTCTTACCGGAATTCCCGTTCCCTCAACTATCAACTATCAATTATCAATTATCTTCCAGCCTTGGTAACTGGGATAAACTTTTCAAGCCAAAGACTTCCAGAAATTTTCGCGTTGTTTTGTACAGTCGCGGACGTCCCAACTCGGTACTGCGTCCGGCAATCCGAATGAGGTCTTTTCCCAACAATTGGCGAAGAATTTCTCCGCATTGGACTCCACGAATGGATTCGATTTCCGCTCGGATGATGGGCTGGCGGTAGGCAATGATTGCCAGCGTTTCCATGGCGGGTGCGGAAAGACGGATTTCCGGCAGTTCCAGATTCTCCACGCCACCCTGCGAACAGAGCCGCCGAAGCCAGGGGGTAAACTGAGGCCGCGCACGGAGCTGAAAACCACCCGCAAATTCCAGAATCCGAAAGGCGTAATGGTGTTGGTCATAGAGCTGATTCAGGTTCCGGATGCACTGAAGTGTTTTTTCTGTACTCTCCAACGTCGCAAACGAGGCGAGTTTCCGTAAACTCATCGGTTCCCGCGAAAGAAACAGAATTGTTTCCAGCCGTAACATTTCTTTTGTCCGAGCCAGAGCTTCTCCTGTTTCTTTATCCGCGAAATGTTTTGCCAATTTTTCAGACGAGCGTTTTTTCCCCGGCTTGGCAAAATTTCCCGGAAATCTTCCGATTTTCGCGTGCCACTTCTCAGAAGCGAAGCGTTTCCATTGCCACAGGCTCATTTTTTCCCCTCCCAATGCGTCGTTGGTTCCCCCAAATAGGAATGAAAAATGGTACTTTGAGCATCCTTTCCAAAATCCGAATACGCGGCGATAATCAGTGAAAAAGTACACGCCACGGCCAACACGCTCCAAGTCGCCAGCCAGACGCGCCAACCGGTGGGAATGCGCAAAATTGCCATCATCATCACCAATAATTGCAAACAAAGAGCGATACAGAGAATGATACAGACCAGCCCTCGCAAACCATGACGCACATGGTTCCGATAATGGGCCAATTCGTGATGGTACTGTCGTTCCAGCTTTTGCAGCCCGTCATAGACAATCGGCGCATGACGTTCCACCAAACGTTGCTTTTTCTCGAAATTTCCATCACCCTGCCCAAAAATGGATTGGATTTTCAGAGCCTTTTCCGCAACTTCTTCCCAGGCGGTCTGTTCCTCATCAGAAACCATCCCCAAAAAACCTTGCGTTAGGACGGACTCCAATCCACGCATTTCCCGCGAAGGCCAGTTTTCATCCTCAGGATACCGGGGAACGATCGCACCATGCAGGAGAAATTCCCAGACACGCAATTGCTCTGCCATCTTGTTTTCCACCTGTTCCTCGCCTTTCTCCAACAAGGTTTCCGGCGCAAAGTATTCCATTCCACACTGACTTTGCCGAAAGGCTTCCGAGGTGATTCTTTCCACTTCCCGATTCCAATACGCTTCTATCGAAAGACGCTCTTCCTGAGAAATCTCTTCTCTGGGAACCTGATAAATCAGTTCCTGTTGCAAAATCCGTGGTGGCGAGATACTATAATCGAACAGCACCACCTCCATCAAACCTTCCCATCCTGAAGGAATTGGGAGAGAGACATTCCGTACCGACTTTCCCGTAACCACCGGCCGACTTGTGATTAAAACATTCCCTTTCCAAATACCCACCAAAACGGGCTTCTTCGGTACATGAGAAAAAACCTGTATCGCCGCCGTTTCCTCACCGCGTAGTATCCGCTTTTTTAATTGCATGGAAGGTGACAGTAATAGCGTCGTATGTCCCGATTTGGCCATTTGTTGGCCATATCTTTCCATCATCACATTCCCCACTTCAGGTAACGGCAAGGCATCCGGCAGAATCTCCGGTAATGGCTCACGGCAAGGTTTCCATTCCCCAGAATCGACTTTCTTCACTCGCAAAAAAGCTCGAAACTGATCTTCGTTGGCTCCACGCACTGCCGTCATTTTCAGCTCCACTTGCTGTGGCAACTCATCATTTTGCGGCAAATCCACCTCCAACAAGCCATGATGATCCGTTTTTTCCCGATGCTTCCAAAACGAAGTCTTTCCCGATGGCCTGTGTAACGCGACTTCCATTTGTACCTGCCCAATCGCCTCACCATAGGGAGATCGTGTCTCGATATGATAAAAACAGGGGGGCGAAAGTATTTCTGCTCCCGAGACAACATTCGTCTCCACAAAGATATTCCTCGGCCCCAAAACCTGCAATCGTAAAAACTGGTTGGCCAATCGGGAGACCTGACACTGATAAAAAATGGCTCCAGCCAGCGAAAGAATCAGCAAAATCGTGGCCGTTACGCCAATAAGAACGTGCGTTTTCACACTCCACGCGTGTTCCACCCACCATTGTACACTGCGAAAATGCGGCCACATGCGGAACCAGAAAAGACGGAGGAACTGTATTCTTTTACGAAAATGAGGTGACATCGGCATGGAAAACAAAACAGGAAAACGATACTTTTACACCATTTTTTCATTATACTCTCAATTGAGTATTCGTGCAAGGGAGCGATGCCTCACGGGCACGATCAAATTTTTTGCGTGTACATTACCCGCTTCCAATCGTTCCAGTCGTTACTGTACATAACGGAGTAGCCATGCGGTTGACACGACCAACTCGCCAGCACGCACGGGTCTGTTTTAAGCGGCGACCTATCAGATTCTTGCAAACTTCCTCTACCTTGTCCGCTGCCGATGGATCGCCCCTCGGAAAGGCGTTTCCGGTAGTTCATGCGGGGACGGTAGTATTCAAAACAGGTACCAGGGCTACACTGGCCTCCTGTTTTTCAGTATTTATACTCAATCACATTTAAAACTCCGTTTTTGCGTCGACGAAATGAAAATTCTCGGAGACTAGGCACTGTGCTTCCAATATTTTTATGTTTTTTTACACCGTTTAATGAAAGCGATTTCAATCCTCGCGAGGTAATGGATGGACAATTTTTCGCA
>JAUNBF010000030.1 GCA_030527185.1 Planctomycetia bacterium
GCTTTTCATGAAAAATGGGTAAATACACTCATTGCAATGAATGAGTGTAATACTAAACGAACTTTCCTTTCTGAAATTAACGTCCTTCCCAGCGAAATTTCTCTGAAAAGAGAACCTCCGAACCACGCAAAAGCCAAATCTGCAAGTCGCATGGCTTGTCAAATTCCGGGGGAAGCAGTTCGTAAACAAACATCCGCGAATCGTAGGGAGTGCGTTTGGTGGGAGCTTTTCCCAAAGAGACATGGGTGGCATCAGGAAAAATCCACGTTTTCTCCACATTTCCCGTCCGTTCATTGGTCTGCTCATACAAAACGGCCGCTTCCCGAGGTCCCAACGCCGACTCCCAGCCCAGAAAGAGAAGATTCGCTTTCTGAAGCTCCATCTTCCGCTTCAACATATCTTTCTCGTCACCCAAATAACAGGCGTTGAACTCATCGTTGACGCAGACATCCAGATCGTTGAGCAACATCATTTTATCCGATTGGAAATAGATCGGTTTGCACAGACGCGGATTTTTCAACGTCTCTTTGTCCAACACCCGAATTTCCAACGAAGTATTGGGATGGGCATCGCAGGGATACTCCACACAAAGAACGTTTTGTCCTTCAGGAAGCCGAAGTTGACGAACGAACGACATTTCCTTCCCGAAGGCACACGCCGGAAACATTCCACACAACAAAAGGAGCAGGCAAAAAAATCTTTTCATGGCTTATTCCTGAGTAAGCAGTTTTTGGACGGTTGTGTAACTGATTCCAAACAAGCGGGCACCTGCTTCATACATGGCTGTGAGTGTTTCCCAATTCCGAATTCCGCCTGCCGCTTTGATCTGGCACTGGTCGCCCACGGTCTGTTTCATCAGACGAACATTTTCCACCGTCGTCTTTTTATGTTCCGGCCAACCGGTGGACGTTTTAATCCAATCAGCCCCGGCAGCCACCGCGACTTGCGAGGCCGTGACAATCTGTTCGTCGGTCAGGTAGGGGGTCTCCAAAATGACTTTCAGCGTAACCCCCTCCGTCGCCTTGCGGATTGCCAGCAGGTCTTTTTCCACAACGTCCCAGCGCCCCACCAGAGCCATTCCCACATTCATCACACAGTCGATTTCGTTGCAGCCCAATTCCACCATTCGAGAAGCCTCAAAAACCTTGACTTCCGTCATGCTGCCGCCGTCGGGGAAGCCCGCAACACTTCCAATCTTCAATGCCCGCTTTCCTTCCGAAAGGCGACGCTCGTTGATTCGTTGTATTTCGGGCAACATTTGACACATCATTTCCCCCAGAAGAAATACGGCCGAACCATCGTATTGATCCGCGGTCAAAACCGTATTTTTCGCATCCTCATAAGAACTCTGGGTCTGGACTGCCGATACATCCATCATGGCGGCAAAGGCTTCTTTCGACAACGGAAAATTCCACTTGGTTTCCATGGCTGGCTCCTTCGTTGGGTCGTATTTCTGGACTTCTACAAAACTGTCATTGTAAAGAATTTCCACAAAAAATACAATGGGGATGGGACTCTTCGGAAAAAAATTTTACTCTTACGGTGTCAAAAGAGGCAAAATCTTCCCTGCCGCCATTTCTGTCAAATTAAAGATGATAAATCCGGGGCAGTCCAGCGAATCCGCCTCCCGAATCTGTTCCACCACACCATCCGGCGTCAAACGCCACTCGCCAATGCCAGGATAGAGCGGAAAATCTTTCCCAACCAACGTCTGTTGCCGAGCCGTCATCCGTTGGAATGTTCGTGTATCCTGCGTATAATTCATCGGACAAAGAAAATCGACATAACCCTCTTTGGCCCAAAGAACCCAATCCTGCCCTACACTTGATCGGCAGTTGGGGTAACTGTTGAAAACTGCCGCGGAAACCTTCGTTTCGGGACGAACTTTCTTCAGTTCCTCACGTGTTTTGCGGACAATGGCGGTAATCTGGTCGCATCGCCAGGACTCGAAACGTTTCACCTCCTCCCCACGGATAACATCCAACGGCCAATTCGCCACGGTTTTGCCAATCGCTTTTTCAAAACGTTCCCGACAACCTTCACAATAACAGGTCTCTCTGCCAGGATAACGGATGTAGTCAAAATGAACGCCGTCGATCGGATACCGGACCGCCATTTCCACCATCGATTTCCACTCCAACTCAAAATTGGCCGGATGGGACGGACAGAGCCATGGGAACTCCTCCCCCTCCTGATTTTTCTGCAATCGTCCTTCCTGACGGTACTTTTCCCGCAGTTCCGGCGTCAAATCGTATTGCATGTTGAAATTGACCTTCCAAACGTGGACTTCCAAGCCTTCCGCGTGGCACGCTTCCACACACGCCTTGAGCAAATCCTCCTCGCCATAACGTTTCCCCTGAGGAATCAGGTCGCTCGGATAAGCCGCACACGCTGCCCAGAGCAAATTCGGAAAAACGGCGGTAAATCCGGCCGCTTTCAATTCCCGTGCCGTCCGTGGCCAGTCTCCTTTGTAAGCTCCCTGTCCGTCATGATTCCACCATGCCCGGAATTTCAACGTATCACTTTCCCGCGTCCGCAAAGCAATTTCCCGCAACAATTCCCGTTGTTTCTTCAGGCAATTCTGAAGTCCGGCAGAAAAACATTCCTTCTCAAACACCTCCCGGACTTCCGTCTGGATTTCCGAAATTCGGGGGGGAGTTACTCCTCCAACAACACCCAGATTGGCTACCATCTGCTCGACAATCTGTTTTTTCAACGGGGGATGCGAACCGATCCATTCCAAAAAAGAGGTTACTTCCAGTTTCTCTTTCTCCAAATCCTTTTCGATGAACAGAACTGGCTTGCCATGTTTCTCTCCATACTTTTTCAAAAATTCCCGCATTTCCGCAGGCATGTACGGCGCATACGCCACCACCAGCATCTTCCGAGGTTGAAGAACCTTCTCCCAATCCTCTTCCGACTGATCCTTTTCCAGACATTGCGTGTCCGCTAAAATCCCAACATCCTGCAACGTTCCCGAAAGAATCGCGGCATTCCTTCTCGCTCGCCAGAATTCGACCCCTTCCGCGTTGCGCGTTGTCAGGAACAAAATCGGTTTCTGAACGGCTCGAAATTGGCAAAAAGTAATCGCGCCGTCGGACTCGCCACCTTTCCAAAACGAAATCCGCACCCTATCGATACAATCCCAACCTGCGGGTTTTCCCTCCGAGCGAAAATCCTTCTTCTCGAAAACAATCGTTCCCTCCTTGACAGGGGTAAAGCCACCGCACGAATACCATCCATCGCCGGAATGAAAATAAAGCGACGAAGCGCCAAATGCCTCCACATTTTCCACTTCCACGTCCAACTCAAACCGATTCCAGCTCTCCAGATTCCAGTCCACCTGTCGGTCTATCGAAACCCGTAGGACAGATGGTTTTTTCACAAAAGTGCTGCTAACCTTCCATCCCTTGGTCACTTTTTCCGTCGGCATGTTGCCATCACTGGTGTCTCTCCAGGCAGAAAGCGACTCCTGTCCAAACGTATCCAGTACCGCCACTCCATTTTCATTGGCAATAGGCGTCACACTAAAAATCAACGTCAACAATCCACTCCAAAACATGGTAGGTCTCCTTACTTTTCCAAATATTCGTTTCCAATTCCTACATCATAAACATTATAAACTATTTCCCCATCGAAAACAAGGCGATCCTTCGCTCTCGGTGATATACTCCATCTATTTGAGTTTTTTCGGATTCACTCCACCAAGTCCCACCCTCGGGAAGGGGTTTGGTTTTCCTGAAATTTAAAGTAAAATCAGTATAATTCCCCGTTTCCAGTATCCGCCGAAAAAAGTGGGAACGGAAATATCGGTGTCTTCTACGTAATCTGTGGATAATTCTTAACGTTGGAAATAGGGAAAGTTCTGGATTTGTCCGAAAATCTCCCCTGGAATTCTTCTGAAAAAATGTAGTTCACCGGTTTGCAAAGAAACGCAGACTGGTTTTTTCATGCGCACAAGTTCTCTATTTTCAAGCACTTGCGAAGATTCGTTCTTTTCCTTGCAATTCTTTGCAACGCATTGCGCTCCCCTATTTATGCCCACGTTATTCAGAAATGGGATTTGGGGCAGCTTGTTCGATTTCTTTGAAGTTGCAGCATTGGTCGTGATTTGGTGCGTTTCACGGCAACGGGGAGGAGGTCGCAGCAGAAGGATTTTCGCAGGTTGTACTACGGTTCAGCCACAGTTGTCGAGAACACGGATTGTCATTTTTTTCAGCGTATCGGAAAATTTGGCAAGATGTTGAAATTCAACGGTTTGCGACTGGTTTGTCATGTGGTTGCGGCTTGCGGGAACGACGGTTTAATGGCTCGAAACACATAGGTGACTTTTGGCACACGCACGAGGCCGCAGGGGAATCATATCTTGAACTCCCCGAAACGTGTTACCGCACCGGAATGACGTCCTTTTTCCCGCTGCTATGAATGTAAACCTTCCCCCCGCGTCCCTCCATCATCCACTTGGAAAGCTCTCACGTCCAACTTCTCACTTCCCGTGAACTTGCCCCAATCCATCACCATCGGACTACTCCTTCACCAAAGTTATCGACAATTCCTTAAATTTAGCGGATTCTTTTTGGATATTTTAGCCATCTTAAATTTGAGGCACGGTGTCTAGTCTTTCATTCAGAGTGTGTTTTTTCCCACCTGAATGGGGCCTTTGGGACATTTGAGTTGGAAGAGGCCGAAAACCTCTTCCTGCGTCAATCCCAGCTTTTTCTTTTCCCGCGATCCCGAAAGGACGGTTTCAAAGAGGTCTCGTTTTTCCTGGAGGATTTTATCAATCCGCTCCTCAATCGTTCCCAGCATGAGAAAACGGGTAATCGTCACCGCCCCCCGCACACCAATTCGATGGGCACGGTTGATGGCCTGGTCTTCAATCGCCGGATTCCACCAACGGTCGAAGAGAAAAACGTAGTTGCAGAACTGCAAATTCAGCCCTACACTTCCCGCACCGTAACTCATCAGCAAAACGGGATGGTCGGCAGAATTCCGAAACCGGTCAATCACGCCGTCCCGCAGTCGGTGTGGGATTTTGCCGTGATATTCCAGTGGCTGGAACCGTTTCAGAGCCTGTTTGAGCCGAAAAATCGTGTCCGTCCACTGGCTGAAGACGATCGCTTTTCGTCCACTGGCGGCAATCTCTTCCAAATCCGCTTCCAGACGTTGGAGTTTGGGACTTTCTCCCGTACAGGGGTCGAAATTGCAAATCTGCTTCAATCGCAAAACCAACTCGAAAACGTGCTGAATCGTCGCGGAATCCCCCATTTCCGTCAGCCGCAACGCACCTTTGGACTCAGCCAGAGAGTAGGTCTGTTGCTGTTCGGGAGTCAGATACAACTCCGCGTCGCGATACAGTCGCGGCGGCATGTCTTTCAGCACCACATCTTTCGTCCGTCGTAAAACGTAGTCGCTAATGGCACGCCCCAGCACGGTCGGTTTCATGTCGCTGTTGAGGAATCCCGGCGAAAGGAACTCAAAAATGCCCACCAAATCGTCGGGGGAATTTTCAATCGGCGTTCCCGTCATCGCCCAATTCCGCGTTCGGGAAATACTGCGGGCAGCGATCGCCGTGGCACTTCGCTGATTCTTGATACGCTGCGACTCGTCTAAAACGACCAGGTCGAAATGTTGCGGAAACCCGTTTTTCGGAGCGTAAAAATCCCGATCGCGGTGCAAAAGTTCGTAGTTGGCAATCTTGACCGGAATCTCCCGCAAGCCCCACTGCCACTGCCGACGCACCTGGTCCCCTTCAATCACCAGGACAGGAATTTCCGGTGCCCAGACTTCAAACTCCCGTTTCCAGTTCGTCACCAACGGTTTCGGACAGACAAAGAGCACACTGCGAATATCGCCATTTCGCAACAGGAGCCGAACGGTCGTGATTGCCTGCATCGTTTTTCCCAGCCCCATTTCGTCTGCCAGGATCGCCGCGTCGCGGGAATAGAGAAACGAAACTCCTTCCCACTGATAGTGAAATGGCTCGAACGGAAAGACCAACTGATTGTCCGAATACAACTGTTCCAACGGCGGCTGGAGCAAATAGCGGAGCCTGTCTTCCAGCTTGATCATATCCTTGGGCGGGTGGAGACGTGTTGGCTCAGCAACCGTTTCGGGCGGAATTTCCAATTCCTGGCATTCGGAAAGCGTCTCGTCCGTTTCTCCTTCGTCCCACGGAACCATCTCCATCTCTTCCGACGTCACGCCATCCGGCAACTCCGGTTTCTGCTGCAAAAAATCGTCTTCCTGGGGAACCTGCACGGCCGCCATTTCCTCCCCATCCAACGCACTTCCGGGAATTTCCTCCTCATTCCAGAATGCCGTTTCGGTTGGTTGGGGGGAAGGCTTTTTCTCCTCTTTTTTAGGAAGCGTGCACAAAATGGCCGGATCGCCAAAGAAATAGCTCCGTACCGCAATATTGGGAGGGGTGATTTTGACCGTCAGGACATACGGAGATCGCATTCCCAAAGAGGGGGTCTGAATCTCCACTTTCGGCGACCGATGCAACGCCACATTCCACCCCAACGGCAGTACTTCCACCCTCACTTTCGGCGGACGAATCGTAACTATTTCCATAAAACTTTTCCCATTGCGAAACAGATAGATAAGGAATGGCTGGCTACTGGTGTCAAGGCGTCTGGGACTGGATGTTCCCGATCAGGCCATCGTCTGCCAGGTAGAGGAAAAGGTAGCTGTTTCGGCCATCCTCCAGGGTGACGGTCTGGCGGTAAAGCGACGTTTTGTCGTTGGGCGAAGGGGTGATTCCCTGCAAGCCAATCTCGTGGGTGCCTGCGGGGAGTTCGATACGGGCTACCTGAATTTCTCCAGGGAGCAGACTCCAGCAACGGGTGTCCGCCTCTTCCGCCAGTTCCCACGCAATCCCGGCCAAATCGAGCAGAATTTCGCCGCCCGTGGAGTTCACGCCGGACGCCTCCTTAATCCCGTAAATGCCCGCTTTTTTCACGACGCGCCGAGCCGCTGCCCGTGCGACAATCCACGGTTTGTTGACTTCAAACTGTTCCCGTGCCATCCGGTTGACATCGGTCAACGTGACCGTCCGGGAAGCGAGTTTCTCTCCCAGAAAAACGTCCACATGCCGATACCGACAGGGTTTGGTTTCGATTTTCGGAATCGGAACCGGGGCAATGGTGGGGGGGACAGAGTGCTTCGACGTGGCGGAGACGATCTGGTCGGCAAGGAGCAGTGACAACTGCGTGACAGGCTCGTTGACCTGAATTTTTCTCGGCCCGCGTCCGAGCATGACGAAAATGTGCAAAACGCCGTTGCCAGGACGGCTGTGCGGCGTCGTTTTCGCGTGTTCCAGCAACATTTTTCCCGGCAGAAAATCGGGTGCCCACTGGCAGACTTTGGTCCATTCGCGGATGGTTTCCATCTGATCCATCATGGAAGTCTGATTCAGAATCGCGCAGATATACGGTCCCAACGCGACATTTCGATACGATTTTTTCACTTTTTCGCCAGTCTCCGGGTCGACTTCGCTGCGAGCCATGATTTCCTGCTGTTTCAGGTTGATCTGGTTCGCGTACGCACGGGCATCTTCCCCGTCGAGGAGCAGGCTGTTGATCGCCAGCATGGCACGAATCATCACTTTTTCGTAATCTTCGCCCGCATAGGGGAGAGCGTTATCGTCGGAGAGGAGCGAGGCCATTTTCTGTGCGGTATTGGCAAGTCGAGCATTTTCCAACGCGTCGAATCGGTCTCGGACTTCCCGGAGCAGACTCTCCGCCTGACGAAACTCTCCACGGCACATGTGCAACATCGACTCTTCGAGTTTCATCAGGTCTTCATTTTTCCGATTGACCTTTTTCGATTTCTGCTTGGACAATTCCTCCGACGCTCTGGCAAGATCGTTCCGATAAAAGTCGGCATGGACGCTCTGGACATTCCGGTGGTACGACCGGCAGCCCAAAACCGCCAGTCCCAGAATAATCATCAGCCCGCATGTCAACCACGTTTTTTTCATGGAGTTACCGATTCCGCATTTTGGCTCCGAGCGAGACGTTGTATCCCTTGCTCAATTCGCAACCTTCTTTAATGGAAGAGCCGTCATGAATGTTGATCAACTCCAGCGAAAGGCGGTAATCCCGCTGCGAATCCCGATTATCTCGCGTCGTGCCACTGGTGAGCTTGGCAAAGAGGAGGTAATCGAATGGCTGGCCGTTTTGTTCCAGGGTGGCCTGCAATTTTCGTTGATTTTCCGGCAGAAACAAATCCTGCATCCGATAACGCCCCGCGTGGATGGCAGGTTCGACATACCGACGGCTCACCGAGGTGAACTGGCCGCTGGAACTGATGGAGGTGTCGATCATCTCGTAAAGCTGTTCCCGATAATCGGCCAATTCTTCGGCGGAATGGTTTTCCACACCCACAAAACAAATCCGTTTGCTGCCGCGGGGAATGCTCCCTTCCCGTTGTATTTCCGCCGTCAAAAGCCTGGCAACCGATTCTTCCACCAACGGCTTGAAAACTTCCTGCCCCGCCGCGTGGCTTCCTGAAAGTTCCCGACTTCCCGGTTGCAACACCGTCCCCGTCTGGGATTTGCAACCGGCCACGAAAAGTAAAACCATCCCTAACATGAGGAAAGAAAGGGACTTACAACTTTTTCCATATCGGTGGAAAAAATTCTTTCTACGGGAAAGGGAATCATACGTCTTCATACGCGGTATCCTGAAAAAGGGTGGAAAGATCGCTGTTTTCCCTCCTTATACAAAAAATAGTCCGAAAAAGCAAGAGCAGTTATCGATCGATCGTGGAGAGAACCAAAATTCCACAGTAATTCCCTCCTGGCAAAATGGCCGAATTCTCCTCTTTTAGAGGGATGCCACTTTAGTAATTCCCCACTTCCAGAGGGGTGGCGGCGCAGCCGACGGGGTGTTTTGGCACTGGAAACCTCCTTTCTACTTCCAAAATCACCTCTCCCCCCTCCTCAAGATTTTTAGTAGCTCCTTGTGCCGCATTTATTATCGCCGTTTTGCGTGGTTCTTTATTCGTCACCTCCCACCGCAATCCATCTTATCCATCTCCACGGTCACTTGACAATTTTATACGGTTGGTTTCATATTTTGTATCTTGAAAAAAGCGGGGGAGAAAATTAAAATGAGATTTTCAGCGTAAATTTCCATGAAAGAACGAAAAAAGGAGAGAACATGTTGAATCGATTTTTGTTTTACGGATGTTACGGATGTTGTTGGCTGGGATTCCTGGCGGGAAGTTTTTCTCTGGAAGTTTCGGCTGTTGAGGAATCTCCCGTGATACCGATTCCCAAATGGTGGCAAAACATGGAGGAGACTTGGGAAATAATCCCGGAAAAAACGGTGATTGCCCTTTTGCCGTCCGCTTCGCCGCAGGAAGAATACGCCGCCAGACGTTTGCGGCAACATCTCCAAAATCGCTTCAAAATTTCGATCCCAGTCGTGACGCACGAGACCGTTCCAGAAAATATCGATACGGTTTTGTTTCTGGGAACACAGATTCCTTTTCCATCTCTCCCACTCCCTGATCAGGCCAATGGTTTTACGATCGATTTTCAGAAGAAAGAAAATAGCCGTTATGCGCTCGTTCATGGTGTCGATGGGCAGGGGGTTCTCTACGGTGGTGAGGCACTTTTCGACCTCATGCGAAAAACGTCGCAAGGTGGCGTTGAAATGCGTCTTTTTCAAATTCGCGACTGGCCAAGTCTGGCATGGCGCGGGCGGCCTCATTTTGTCCTGATGCAAAATCTTCTCCCCGGAACACTCGACGCTTATTTGCGGGCAAGAATCAACTACACCGATGTTCGGGACAATCCCAACTACAAAGTCAACATCTACTACCCCGACCGTGCCGCTCCGATGGGATTTCCGCCGGGCGTAGCGTTGGATCGGGAGAATGTGGGGAAGATGATTCGCGAGTCGCAAAAACGGGGGATGTTCGTTTACGGCTGCGTCGCGGCGGCCAGCAACAAAAACGCGGGGGGAATTATCGCGGGTTTCGATAAACTGGACGAAACAAGACTTTACGAGGATGTGAACGAGACGTTTGAATCGCTCCTGGAACTGGGGGTGGACGGGCTGTGGCTCTCGTTCGACGACATTGGTCAGGGAAACGAGCCGGAAAAAGCCATTGCGAATTTCCTGCAACTGGGGAAGAAACATGGTTTGTCCGGTCGAAAGTTGGCCTACACGCCTCCTCTGGGAGACTACCAGAAAATCGATACGCCGTTCAACCATGAAGCGGCCAAAATCCCCGGTTTTGCGTCGATTCAGTGGTTTTTCACCCGCGTTCCCTGTGCGGAAGACCGGGAAATGTGCCAGTCGCTGGGGCTGGAACTCCCTCCGGCCTGGTGGCATAATCTGATTCATTTGCGACCTGGTTTCCTGAACAACGCCAACATTGCCGTCACGCTGCGGGAAGGGCACGTCGAAAAACCAACCGTTTCCACCGTGGAAAACACCCCTTATACCTGGAGCGACTACCCTGCCGAGATTCCACGTCCGGCCTACCTCGAATTGCAACCTCTTTCCTACGGTTGGCACCATCCTGCCTATGACAATGTCCGAAACGTGACCGATTTTACCGACAATGTCATGCTCTGGTGCATTGGAGGGGGATGGCCGGAAGAGTATCTCGTGGCTATGTTCGGTTACTGGGCATGGGCACCCGAAACGCATGACTGGGAAAAAACGCAAAGAGCGATCTATAGCTACGTTTTCGGACCGGAAATGGCGGAATCGGCTCAAAAATTTGATGAAACGCTCGTCGAATTGAAAAAATTATTCGATTTGCCCGTTCGTATTTTTGGCCCCAATAAAGGTTGGCCGTGTCGTCTGAAAGATCGGGCGAACCGTGAAAAGGCACTGGTAAAAATTGCGGAATTGGAGCGACTTGCGGCACTTTTGACCGAAAAAGCTCCCGAACTCTCCGCTCTCGATCCTCAACGGCTGGAAATCATCTACCTCGAACCGATGCGGACAACGGCAGAATATGCTCGGAAAATGGCGACGCTCGATTATCCCGAATACAACCCCGACGCCTCTGCCGAAACGATTCAAGGCTGGCTGAAAACGATCGAGTCGGAATTGAAAGGTTTGAAAGGTATCGAAACCTACATCCAGTTCTGGCAAAAGGAGCTTACCAAACCGAAACCGTAAAAATCGTGCCGAGTCAGCAGTGTTTCCCTGAAAACGCAATCTTCTCTTCCCGCATCAGTTGCTCCAGGATGGGAAGGTTGCTCACCAGTGCGTCCGGGTGGCGGTACAACGTTTCCAGCGACATCCATCGGACGGCCTGTACTTCTCTGGAATCGGGGTGAAGGGTCTGTAATGCGTCGTCCGTGGCTTCCACAAACCACCAGGAAAGATGAACGTTCCACGGCGTGACGGATGCGCAGATTCGTGCCTGGGGAAGGATCGAAATGCCCAGTTCCTCCTGAAACTCTCGCTTCAAGGCCGCTTCTTCCGTCTCTCCCTCCTGGATTCCGCCTCCGGGAAAGCACCATTTCAAAGGAGCTACCACCTCCGCAGAACGCTGAATCACCAAAAAAGACGTTCCCCGACGCAGTAATCCCACAACACCTTTTCGTGCGTACTGATTCATAAAAAAAGACCCGCTACTATCAGGAGTAACGGGTAAAAAAATTCCATCGTCGTCTCTGTTTTCTCAAACTGGACGACATTGCCAAAGGGATTATTCCACGTTATACGCCGGGTCGCCGCCGTTGCGCGTCGTGAGGAAGAAGTACGCCGCCGGGTCAATTTCTGTAGAAATATTGTGTACCGACTGATCCACATACGCATGAATCACCACTCCGCTATGTGCCGAACCAGGACCTTTCTGTTCATCGTCGTCAGCATTGGAACCGTCGCTGGGGCAATTATCCGACTGCATGATAGAAGGATTATTCAATGGGTCCACGGTATAATCACGATTCAAATTGGTATAGCGTTCTTCCACGCCCGATTCTTCATCGAATTTATTGGGAGCGTCATCATAACCTTCAGGATAGGCATACGTGATACCATTATTGCTATTGGTGGGTTTTTCCTGAATGCGTGGGCCGTTCACTTCGTCCATCGTATAAACACAGCATTCTGCACCAGCAATCCATCGGGAATAGAACTGTTCTTCACTTTCCGTCAGATAAAGCGTATTGGAAGCTCCATCCTTAATACCATCCAATTTGGTCTTGGAACCCAGATACGTGGCACCGTCCGGGGAGGTGGCATTATCATCATACGTAGCACCTCTTCCGCCACCGGAAACAAATTCTCCTGTGTTTGGATCGAGCATCATCCCCAACACAGACGCGGAAACGGCTTTGTAATTCGTAATGGCAGGGGAATACTCTTCCGTTTCATCCCAAACAGGCGTGGTTCCCGTACTGGGGCAAAGGAAGGCGGGGACGCTTTCATAACCGACCTGTTCGATCTGGTTTTTGTCTTCATCCTGAATGCTACCAAACATTTCATTGACTTTCACCCGATCCCACAAGTCCGCCCGTTCAATGTTGGCCAGGAGATCGACGAGGAAACTGCAACCGTCGTAATCGCCGTCTGTCTTTTTGATATGCCCGGCGGGGGGAAGACGGTTGTATTTGTCATGATAGACGTGTGCCGCCAGAGCCAATTGTTTCTGTTTGTTCGTACACTGCATACGTTGAGCCGCGGCGCGTGCCTGTTGCACTGCCGGGAGCAGCAATGCGATAAGCATACCGACGATCGCAATGACCACCAGCAGCTCGACGAGGGTGAAACCCCTCTTGTTGACGATTTTCTTCATCGTACCATCTCCTTGAATGAAAAAAATGAAAAATATTGAAATGGCGGGTGCATACGACACCCTACGATACACACACTGTTAATTTCCGTCCAAGGCTGAAAAAGGCATCCGGCAAACGATTCCGATGGCACTCAACCTGAAGAAAATACAAAAGGAGCGGTTATCCACCCAAATTCAAGTGTATTCGCAGTACGAAAGATTTCCCGATTTGGTTCTCCGGGACACCCTTCCATTCCTGATTTTTCCAAGTATTTTGGTAAAAAAATAAAAATACACTGTATTATAACCCGAAAACTGGTTTTGCGTAAGGGGGGCAGAAAAAGATTACGGCAAATTTTCCGAAGTGGCGGGAACCTCCTGAACCTCCTCATTTTCATGCTCTTTCTGCTGAAAAATCCGAATATTGCAAGGTTTGACGAAAACTTCCTGCCCTGGTTCCAGAGAAAGTGTTGTCAACTCCGAATGCGTAATCTCCGCAACCAGCACATCTTCCGTTCCTGTCGTCAAATCGACCCGAACCCGTGCTCCGGCGGAGTGGATTTTCAGGACTCTTGCCCGCAAATTGAAGCAGTTGGGAATCTGCACCCGCGAAAGCGTCAGATCGTGTGGCCGGACGAACAACTTCGCCTCCTCCGTTTCCACATCGGGAGCGTCCATGACATATTGTCCTCCCAGCCGGATCTGTCCGCCGGTAATCCGCCCGCGAAACTGGTTGACCGAGCCGAGAAAATTCATCACAAACTCTGTCGCTGGATTGTGAAAAACATCGTCCGGCGTCGCGAATTGCTCCACTTTTCCCGCACTCATCACCGCCACACGATCCGCCAACTCCAACGCCTCGTCCTGATCATGCGTGACAAAGACACTCGTCAAGTGAATCTCGTCGTGCAACCGCCGCAGCCAGTGCCGTAACTCGACGCGAACTTTGGCATCCAACGCTCCGAAAGGCTCATCCAACAATAAAACCTGTGGCTCCACCGCAAGCGCTCTTGCCAAGGCCACACGCTGCCGCTGCCCGCCGGACAACTGATGGGGATAACGCTCGGCCTGCGTATCCAACTGTACCAGCCGTAGCAACTCCAATACCCGACGTCGGATTTCAGGATTGTCGGGCCGTAAATGCCGTGGCCGAACCCGCAGACCAAACGCGACGTTCTCGAAGACCGTCATGTGGCGAAAAAGGGCATAATGCTGAAAAACAAAGCCAACACCACGGTCGCCGACTTTGTAATGTTCCATGTTCTGATTGTTGAACAGAATAGGGCCACTCCCCTCATCCGCCTCCTCCAGCCCCGCGATAATCCGCAGCAACGTCGTCTTTCCCGACCCGGAGGGACCCAAAAGCGCCACCAGTTCCCCCGAATCGATAAACAGGGAAACATTGTTCAAAGCCAGGAAATTGCCAAACGATTTCGTGATATGACGTACTTCAATACTCATGGGTCAGTAAACGTTAAATATACCAGTCGGGAATTTCCTTCCAACCACGCAGGTTAGAAGGTTTATATGCTCTTTGAAAAAGTCTTTTGGCCAGGCGTCGCGCGACTCACAGCTAAAGCTGAGAGTGGCTTTCCCGTTAAGACGGAACCGCCGTGGAGAGGAAACCTTTCTTGTGGAAAACACTGTATTTTCCTTGACAAAGAAAGAGTTCTCCTCTCCAGACATCTCTTTCCAAAGACTTTTGGCCGCGGCTGCGCCGCTATTATTTTTTAATTTTACAATATACTCATGATTATCGTGATTCCTGTTCATTAAGTGTCTTTTTCTCGATCAACGTTTTCAGAATCAGCGTGAGAATCGCCACGAGTGCCAAAAGGGTGGAAACGGCAAATGGCGCCACCGGATTGGAGCCGTGATACAACTCCTCAATCAAAAGAGGCATGGTATTCATCTTTCCACCACTGCATACCACCCGAACCGCTCCGTATTCTCCCATTGCGCGGGCGTTGCACAAAATGACACCGTACAGAAGCGCCCATTTCACATTCGGCAATGTCACCCGAAAGAATATCTGCCAGCCATTTCCGCCCAAAACCCGTGCCGCCAGTTCCTCCTCCGTTCCCTGCGACTGCATGATCGGAATCAGTTCCCGTGCCACAAAGGGAAACGTGACAAACATCGTTGCCAGAACCGCTCCCGCGGTGGAATAGACGATCCGAATCCCCTGTTCGTCCAGCCAGATTCCCAACGGACTCCGCAATCCAAACAGAATCACGAAGAGCAACCCTGCAATGACAGGTGAAACTGCAAATGGCAGGTCGATCAGTGAAATGAGAAAACTTTTGCCGAAAAATTTGAATTTGCCGATGCACCAGGCCGCGACGAGACCGAAAAGGATGTTCAGCGGAACCGCAATCACTACCGTCGTCAACGTCATCCCAATGGCTCGCAGTGTATCCGGTCGTGAAAGCACCGCCCAGTATTCGCCGAAACCTTTCTCGAACGCCTGATAAAAGACGAGAATCAACGGCAAAACCAGAAAAAGAACCATATACCCCACCGCAATGGTAATCAATCCCCATTTGACCAGGGGCGGTTCGTCCGTGTTACTTCGTGTGATCGATTGGCTACTCATTTCAACGTTTAATTACTATCGACATACCGCCGATTCATCCAGGTTTGCAGTAAATTGATACAAAATAATAGTACAAACGACGCGACCAACATCGTCACCGCGACCGCCACCGCTCGCAAATCCCCTTCGGGAGAGTTTTCGTTCAGACGCTCGACAATCTCCAGCGAAACAATGCGTCGTCCCGGCATACTTCCCGCAATGAAAATCACGGAACCATATTCCCCCAAAGCCCGCGCAAAAGCCATGGCAAATCCGGTAATCAAGGCTGGAGAGACCGAGGGGAAAATGACCCGCCAGAACGTCTTCCACCGATTGGCTCCCAGACTGGCAGAAACTTCCTCCAATTCCCGCTCAATGTCTTCAATCGCCGGCTGGAGCGTCCGAACCACAAACGGTAAACCAATAAATGTCAACGCAATGAGTACTCCCAACTGCGTGAAAATAATCCGATAACCGATCATGTCGCCGATACGTTGATAAAGTGTTGTCAGCGCAATGCCCGAAACGGCTGTCGGCATGGCAAAGGGCAAGTCGACAATCGCGTCTGCCAACCGCCGCATCGGAAATTCATAACGAACCAGCACCCACGCCACGATAAATCCGAAAAAGGCGTTGATCATCGCGGCCAGAAACGACGCTCCAAACGTCAGCCGAAACGAGGCCAGCACGGAACTGGAGAGTATCGTCTGTGTATACTGTTGCCACGTCATTCCACTCACCTTCAGAAGAAGGCCGGAAAATGGAATCAATACCAACAGACTCAGATAGACCAGGGTCAACCCCATCGTCAATCCGAATCCCGGCAACACTCGCTGTTTACGTTTTTTCCAAAAAACCATTTATCAACCACCAACCACAAACCACCAAATATCAACTATCAATTATCAATTATAAATTATTTCATCATTTGGTCGAAAACACCACCTTCGGCAAAGTGTTCTTTTTGGACTTTTTTCCAGCCGCCGAAAACATCGTCGATCCGAATCAGTTCCAGAGCGGGAAACATCTCCGCGTGTGCCGCCAGGATTTCCGGGTCGCTGGGACGGTAGAAGTTTTGCGTCACCAGTTCCTGTCCCTCTTTGCTGTAGAGGTAGTTCAGGTACGCTTCCGCCAGGTCGCGGGTTCCTCTTTTATCGACCACTTTGTCCACCAGAGCTACCGGCGGCTCCGCCACAATGGAAAGGCTCGGCACCACAATCTCAAACTCGGTATTTTTCTGTCCCACCACCGTCAGAAGTGCTTCGTTTTCCCACGCCAGCAAAACGTCTCCCTCACCATTGCGGACGAAGAGATTCGTCGCTCCACGGGCACCGGAGGGCATGTCCAACGCATTTTTGTGCATTTTCTGGACAAACGCAAATGCCGCTTTTTGAGCCGCCTCAATTTCGGCAGTTTTCGTGCTATCTTTCAGGACTTCCAGAGACCCCAGCGTCTTTTTCAGTTCGTAACCCCATGCTGCCAGATAATTCCAGCGTGCCCCTCCCGACGTTTTCGGATTCGGGGTAATGATTTTCACATCTTCCCGTACCAGATCGTCCCAGTCCTTGATATTTTTGGAATTTCCCTTCCGCACCAGAAAGACGATGGTGGAGGTATAAGGACAATTATTATTGGCAAACTGTTCCTGCCAATCCTCTTTCAACAACTGAGCCTGATCCACAATCGCGTCGATGTCATACGCCAGCGCCAGCGTCACCACATCCGCTTCCAGACCGTTGATCACCTTTTTGGCCTGGTCGCCGGAACCGCCGTGAGCCTGGATGATTTCCACGTCTTCTCCCGTCGTCTCTTTCCAGTGTTGGACAAACAACGGATTATACGCCTCGTACAATTCACGGGTGGGATCATAAGAAACATTGGACAATTCTCGATGTTGGGAACCATCTCCGCAACCGGTCAGGAAAAAACATCCCATGCAGAGAGCCAGAATCGTCAAAACGGAAAGCCTGAAAACGTGCATCAATAAAAACTCCATCGAAAGGGAACGGGATATGCCATCGTTATACTAAAATATCCATTTTACCTCATTTCCAAAATCTTGCAACCCGTGGAGTCGAACAGTGGAAAATGATCGATAGGGAAAGGAAACATCTTTCTCCCTATTTCGGTTTTTCATCCCCCTTTATTTGTCTTATTTATCGAAATCGCTGTTTCTATGTAAAATAACAGGAGAATAGGCAAGATGAGAGATTCTGCCAGAATGAGAAAACTTTTCCTGTTAAGAAATTTTCAAAAACTTTTCCGATTTTTCAAAGTTTAACGATTAAATTGACGATAACGATTATATGGGATGCTTTCCGTGGCGAATCCTGTAGATTTGTTCAGCGAAAAGCAAAATACCCTCTTTTGGGAAAAATTACAAGAGGGGATTTTTTTAACCGATGGACTTTAGCAAGTTCAAGTAGGAACCAAGCGATGAAACGTAACATGAAACCAACAGGAAACCTTTTATTGCGAAAGTGGGGCGGGATGATGTTCCTGGCCGCTGCTTTGGTGACAGGAGGTTGTAATCCGCAGTTGCCGTTGTTTTTGGGAAAGCACAACGAGACGCTGCCGATTGAGCCATATCTGGATATGGCCACGCAAATTGAGTTCCCCGACACCGAGACGGAGACAATCGAAGAAGTGAAGGCTTCGCAAGCTCCGTTGACGATCAACAACTCCAAGGGAAAGGAAATCGTGGATATTTCCCTGGAGGAAGCGATTCGTTGTGGGTTGTATAACAGCACCGTGGTGAGGAACCTGGGAGGTATCTCCTACGGTCCGAATGGAGCGAGCGGTTCTCCGTCGGCGTTGACCGCCAATCCTTCAGGAGCCTCGACGATTTACAATCCGGCCATCACCGAGTCGGATGGTCGTTACGGTGTGGAAGCGGTTTTGGCCGACTTTGACACGCAGTGGTCATCGACGTTGTACTTCCAGGGGAACAACTCCATCGAGAACCTGGCAAGTAACGGTGGGCTGGCACCCCTGAGGACGAAAGGGGGAAACTTCCAGACGCAGTTGCAGAAAACGAACGCGACCGGTGCGACATGGACGACACGGTTCAATGCCGACTATATCTGGTCGAATTCCTCGACCGTGGCGGTGGATGGTTATTATAATGTAGGACTGGAGACCGAATTCCGTCAGCCGTTGCTCCGTTCCGCTGGTGTTCAGTTTACCCGCATTGCTGGTTTGGGTGCGATTCCCGGATTTTACAATGGTGTGATGATTGCCCGATTGCGAACGGATATGTCGCTGGTGGATTTTGAGACCTCCATTCGGAATCTGGTCGCCGATATTGAACGGGCATATTGGGAACTGTACTTTGCCTATCGCCGATTGGATTCGGTGGTGGTGGGACGTGACAGTGCCCTGCAAACATGGCGGCAGGCTCAGGCAAAATACGAAGCGGGTATCCGGGGTGGTAGTGCTCAGGAACGTGCTCAGGCACAGCAGCAATATTTCCTCTTCAAAGGTTCCGTCGAATCGGCCTTGAACGCATTGTATAAAGCGGAAGCGAACCTGCGATACATCATTGGTTTGACGAGTGCCGATGGCCGACTTTTCCGACCCAGCGACGAGCCGAGTGTGGCAAAAATCACGTTTGATTGGACGGAAGCCCATGCGGAAGCGTTGTCTCGCAACCTGGAACTGCGTCGTCAGAAGTGGGTTATCAAGCAGTCCGAACTGGAATTGCTGGCCTCGAAGAACTTCCTGCTCCCGACGTTGGATTTGGTCGGACGCGGTGGTGTTGCCGGAGCGGATGAGACGTTCCTCAACCCGACGGGCGAAGCGGACAGTGCGTTTGGACAAATGACGCACGACGGTCTCTGGAGTGGTTTGATCGGAGCCGAATTCAGCGTTCCGATTGGGTTCCGACGTGAACATTCGGCCGTCCGCAACGCGGAATTGGTGCTGGCACGTAACCGGGCACTGTTGCAGGAGCAGGAACTGGAAGTGACGCATAAACTGGGACACGCGGTTCGTGATTTGGAAGACAACTATGTGTTGAGCCAGACGTACTTCAATCGTCGGGTGGCAGCTCAGAAGGAAGTGGAAGCGACGACTTCCGCCTACGAAACCGGCACGATTACGCTCAATATCGTGTTGGATGCCCAGCGTCGTCTGGCAGAAGCGGAAATCGACTTCTTCCGTTCGGTGATTGACTACAACCTGGCGATTGTGGACATTCATACGCAGAAAGGGTCGCTGTTGGAATACGACGGCGTGATGTTGACCGAAGGTCCGTGGGCTTCCAAGGCATACTTCGACGCTCAGAAACGTGCCAAAATGCGTGAAAAAGGCCATTACCTGAATTACGGTTTCACCCGTCCGAACGTCATCTCGGAAGGTGCCTACCGTCAGCACACCGGTATGATTGACCCGGCCAACCCGAACGTCCAGATGCAGAAAATGCAGCAAAGTGGCGTGATTTACGGGCCGCAAGACAACACGGTGATTCCGCAGGCAGGGGATGCCGCAGGAGTGAACCTTTTCCCGCAGGGATTGCCGGAACTGGAATCGGAGAGCGGCACCAGCAGTATCCTGAATACCGCCCCGCCGCAAGTGCCCGTGGAGGTGATTCCAACTCCACCCGCCCGTAAGTTGCAGGCGACGACGAATCGGCAGACATCCAGCCTGGCTCCCACCGGCGAGGTACCAGAAGAGAAGTCTCCCAAGACGTATTTGAAATTGAGTCAACGTTAGAAAGTATAGAAAGCACGTTTCATCGCGAGAGCCTGGCGACGGATTTTCCCACCGTTGTCAGGCTTTTTTAATGGATAATGTGTCAAGTGCAAGCAAAAGGTGACTGGGTAATTGGAAAATTTTTGTCAACGGGTGGTCACTTTTGGCTTGCATTTTTGGGGGGGGATAAAGGTGTTTAGTGATTATGGAAATTCGGTAAGGGGTTCCACTAAAAATTTCCGCCGGGGAAATGGGTAGGGAATCGTTTTTAATAATGGCTGGTCGTGGGGAAAACGACGTTGCAGGCCGTATAGGTTGATCCGGTCGTGCGTTAAGTTCACTTCACAGCGAACAAGGCAGTCCGTCCAATTCGGATCCGCCAACACTGGTTAACCAGGAAAATCGGCAAAACCATGCTCATCGGTTCGACGAAGATAGGGTTTTTGCACGTCACATTTTGCGGATACGTCGGTTGCCAATCCGGCGGGACTGGGAACCGCTCAAGGGATGTTGGCTGCGTATGTTTTTGACGGCAGGCGGCGTCGTATTCGTTCACACTTTCGTGCCACCGTTCCATGTTTGAAACTCGAATCGGTTCCCAAGAGTGCGTTCCCACGGACCGTTGAAACGTTCCACGCGAGCCTGCGGCTCAGTTTCTCTGAGAATGGAAAAAACGACCGAAGTCCCAAGTTCCAGGCACATACGAACAACTCGACCCAGCCCATTCGGTTTGGGCGGACCGCTGAAAACCGTGCCGTTGTCGAACTGGATGTACGCCGGACAACCCAACCGTTTCCAGTGTTCCCAAATCCGCAGAGCCGTTTTCGCACTCATCATGTTCCCCACCCACAAATGAACCAGCCCGGCATGAATGGAAAGGACATTCATAACGTCAATGTACTCCGACAACTCCTTCCTACGGAGGTCTTCGATGTAATCGAAACAATCCATCTCCGCCTTTTGTCCCTGACTTCAGGAATCATCCACCCCGGCGGTGGCGTGGGAAATCGTCGCTGTCGGTTCCGGTCCAGCAGCCCATTCCGTCGAAGGACGTTGTGGATGGTTCGCACCGACGGAACATCACTACAACCGTTTTCCTCCCAAACACTCCGAATCACCCTCGCCCCACATTCCCCCGAAATCGATTTTTCCTTGAGGAATTTTCGCGTTTTCACAATCTGGTTCTCGATCTCAAGATCAATCCGATTGTGCGCAACCCTGCGACACGTCCCGCGATTGGTCCCATCCACCCGTTCCACTCGCACCCTTTCCGCCCGCGTCCCCCATTTTTCACGGTTGTTTTGGATTTTCCCAACCGCTTCGCAATTGCCCTGCAAGACAACCCCAGCCTGTGCAACGCGACCATTTCCTTCCAAACCGCCTCCTCCGCACGACCACCTTTTTAACCATGACTCCTCCCATTCCTAAACAAACATATTTTGAAATAACGTTACAGTAACTTTCCCCAAAAATTTGTCAACCCGTACTCAACTTTCGCTTGCACATGACCCATTAATCGTTACTTCATTAATCATTGATTTCCGTTGTTTCCGAAGAGGGTGGCGACTTCGGGGAGCATTTCCGGCTCCATCATCATCATCAACTCGTCTTCGACTTGAATGACCGTCGAGCCGTTCGGGACGACGAACAGGCCATCGCGACGAATCAGGTACACCAACGCTCCGCCCGGGAAACCGATATTTTTGATTTCCGCTCCGGCAATGGGAGAGTCGTGAGTGATTTCAAACTCGTACATCCGACTTCGGGAACGGCCGGTCTCCTCAAATTCCAACGGGGCTCGCGGTTTGGCTCGTGCCACCTCGTCGACACCCAGCCAACGTGCCAGTGGCATGAGCGTCTTTCCCTGAATCAACACCGACAAAATCACGATGAAAAAGACCAGGTGGAAAATCGTCAGGGCAAAATCCGCGTTCGGTGTGTTCTGAAACGCCAGGCAGGGGAAAATTGCCAGGACAATCGGTGCCGCACCACGAATTCCGCCCCAGGAAATCAGGAGCTGCTCCCGCCAGTGGAACGAACTTCCCAACAGGCAGAGGAAAACACACAACGGACGTGCCACCAGCATGATGAAAAACGCGATCAGCACCCCCGATGACCAGTCCCACGCCATCCGGTTCGGCGAGACCAACAGCCCCAGCGTGAGGAACATGACCACCTGCATCAGCCACGCAATCCCGTCGTGGAATCGCCCCAGACCATGTTTGTAGATGAACCGCGAATTGCCGAAAACCAGCCCGCTGACATAGACGCTCATGAAGCCGTTGCCGCTGCAAATTTCGCTGGTGCCGTAGCTCAACAGAACGGTCGCAATCCCGATCACATAATACAGACCGTCGTATTCCAGCTTTGCCCGATTGATCAGCCAGACGATCGCTTTCGCGACCAGAAAACCAACCACCACCCCCACGCCAATCTTCTGGAAAAACTGCGGCAAAAGCGTCAGGTAGGAGGTACTCGACGTGGCAATCATCTGAATCATGAAAAATGTCAAAAACGTTGCCATCGGATCGTTGCTTCCCGACTCGTATTCCAGAATCGGACGTAAATCCCCCTTCAAACCGACACTTTTGGAACGGAAAATGGCAAAAACCGCCGCCGCGTCCGTGGAAGAGACAATCGCTCCGAGCAAAAGTCCATAGGGCAATGGCCACTCCATCCACCATGCGGTGAAAAGCCCGATAAAAACTGCCGTGAGAAAGACCCCCAGCGTCGAAAGGAGCGTCCCCCGGAACAGCACTTTCCGAATGCTCTGCCACGACGTGTCGTAACCGCCGGAAAAGAGGATGAACATCAATGCGATCGTCCCCACATTCCCCGCCGCCGCATAGTCCTCAAACACAATCCCCCCCAGTCCGTCCGACCCCGCCAGCATCCCAATAATCAAAAAGACCAGCAAGATAGGAATCTGGAGAAACGACGAGACCTTGCTCCCAAATATCCCTAAAAATATCAATATCGCCGCTATCGTACACGACCAATACATCTCTGGCATAATAAAAACCTTAAAATAATGATGAATGAGTTAGTGATTAATGATTAATGAAAGGGTGTTTCAATCGTTGTTTTCCGTGGCTTCCTGTTTCGCCAGTTTTTTGATTACTTTGTCGAAATCGGAGACAATTTTTTGCGTTTTATTAAATTCATCGTATTCTTTTTGAGCTTTACGGTCCGCTTCCGATTTGGATATTTGGCCTTTTCCTCCAAAATCTTGTATCTTCGGAATTCCAGAAACGCATTCACACTTGCGGCAAATTCTTCCATGGAAAAAGTATTCTCTCGCTCGATCAAGTCCTCAATATAGTCAAAAAAACCTGTCACCGCACGTTCCAAACGCCGAATTTCCTTTTCGGACAAATAGTTTTTCACCACCGTCACGTCCGATTTGAGAATCCGTCCATCAGGAGCATTCTTCCACGTCGATAACCCCATGTTTTCCTTCTTCCGGTCGGCCTGGGTAGAAATAATCTCCGCAGCCGTCTGACCCGTGATAGCATAGTGAAACTTATTCTGCACCATCGCGTAAAATTCCCGTGTGACAGGGGAATATCGGTCATAATCCCAACTGCACTCGGCAAAAATATCGGTAATCTGCTGCCAAATACGCCGTTCACTGGCTCGGATGGAACGGACTCGATCCAGCAATTCCCGAAAATAATCTTTCCCTGCTTCAACCGTTCGTCGTCCAGCACAAAACCCTTGATCAGAAACTCTTTCAGAGTCTTCGTCGCCCAAATCCGAAACTGCGTCGCACGTGCCGAATGGACACGATAGCCAACGGAAATGATCATGTCCAGATTGTAAAAATCTACTTTCCGTTTTATATTTCGCGTGCCTTCTTGTTGAACTATTTCCATTTTGGAAACAGTTGAATTAGGTGCTAACTCTCCTTCAGTATAAATATTTGCCAAATGTTTGGAAATGGCTGGAACTTCTACCCCAAACAAAGCCGCCATTGCTTTTTGCGTTAGCCAAATCGTCTCGTCTTTTACCGCCACATCCACCCTCACGTCGTCCTGCGGGGTACGGTATATCAAAAATGGTATTTCCTTCATGCTCTGTCCCTCTCCTCTGTTTTTTCCAGCCAATCATCCTGATTCTGCGTTTCTTTCCTGGAATTATAATGTGATTGCAACGCATCTCCACTGAACCGTATAATATTATATATAATATTATACGGCACAGTGGTTTGAGGATGAAATTTTGATTGTTCCCTGTTTGCCAACGTTTACCCAAAACGAAAAGTGGTCAAATTCGAGGTAATAGCTTCTTTCGGCGGCTTCCTTTCAGGCAGAAGTCGGGAAATTTCCCGCACAAAGGCACGCATGGCTCGGGCGCGATGGCTGAGGCAGGATTTTACCGTGTCGGAAAGCTGGCCGAACGTCTGGTGGTACTCCACAATCTCAAAAAGAGGATCGTAACCGAAACCATGATGGCCTGATCGCTCGAAAAGTATCCGTCCCCGACAGTTCCGTTCGACTTCGGCCAGGATATTCCCTTCCGCGTCGCTCAGGGCAATGTGGCAGACGTAGCGTGCCGAGCGTTTTTCCAACGGCAGGCCTGCCAACTCCTCCAGAAGTTTGTCGTTATTCCGCTCATCCGTCGCTCCGGGGTCGGAATAACGTGCGGAAAAAATCCCTGGGCGGCCATCGAGTGCATCCACCTCCAGACCGCTGTCTTCCCCGATGACCCACACTCCCAGATGGCGTGCCTGAACCGACGCTTTGAGCCGGGCATTTTCCGCAAAAGTCGTCCCGGTTTCCTCCACCTCCAAGGATTGGGGATAATCTGCCAGACTTCGCAACTCCCACCCCTCTGCCGCCAGAAGCAACGCCATTTCCCGCTTCTTTTTGGCATTGTGCGTTCCCAGAACCAGTACCGGAAAATCTTCTGTGACCATCCCTGTCCTCCTTCCCAAAGAGATAAAATACCGACGCATTGTCATTATGGCACAATCTCGCAAAAAATGAAGGGGGTGGTTGGAAATAGGGAAGTGATTTCACCGCGGAACACCCCGCCGTCAGGGAAAAAGCATGTTTTTCTTCTGCCTAACGGCGGCCATCCCTCTGGAAGAGTAGAATAGAGTGGGGCGGGTACTTCCCTAAAAGAGGATTCTGGCGTATAATCAGGGGAACATTTTTTCTGATTCATACAAAATCTTGAAGGAGCTGAACATGGCGGACGTGAACAAACTGAATGCACTTTTTTATCCAAAATCGATTGCGGTGATTGGGGCGTCGACGAAACCGAAGACGTGCGGGAACGATATTCTGAAAAATCTTCTGGAAACGTACAAGGGAGGGCCGATTTACCCGGTCAATCCGACGGCACAGGAAGTGTTGGGCGTGAAGGCGTATCCTTCGGTGAAGGATGTTCCCGGCGACGTCGATTTGGCTGTGGTGGTCGTGCCGAGCCGCTTCGTGTTGCAGACGACGGAAGAATGCGGCGAAAAAGGGGTGAAAGCACTCGTTTGTATCTCTGCCGGTTTCAAAGAAGCGAGCCATGAAGGGGCGGAACTGGAAATCGCGTTCCGGGACAAAGTGCGGGAATATGGCATGATTCTGGTCGGACCGAACTGCCTGGGAATCGCGACGACGGAAGAAGGCTTCTGCATGAACGCCACGTTTGCGGCCAAAACCCCCGCAGCCAGTTCGCTGGCCTTCATCAGCCAGTCCGGGGCACTGTGTACCTCCGTCCTTGACTTTGCGGAAGAGCGGGAAATGGGCTTCAGCAAATTCGTCAGTTTCGGCAATAAAGCGGATGTCAACGAAGTCGATCTTCTGAACTACCTGGCCGACGACGAGAAAACGAAGGTGATTGCCCTCTACCTCGAAGACATTACCGACGGTGCGAAGTTCCAGGAAATTGCCACGAAAATCTTCTACGAAAAGCACAAGCCGATTCTGGTACTCAAGAGCGGTCGCTCGGCAGCCGGAGCCAAAGCGGTCTCCAGCCACACCGGTTCGCTGGCCGGAAACGACGCGGTTTATCAGGCACTCCTCATGCAAAGTGGTGTTCAGCGTGTCGATACGATTGCCGAATTGTTCGATTACGCTGCCCTTTACTGCAACCAGCCCCTCCCGAAAGGGAACCGTCTGGCAATCATCACCAATGCTGGCGGACCTGGGATCATGGCCACCGATGCCGCCGAACGTTTCGGCCTGACGCTCTCTGCGTTGAGCGACGAGACGAAGGATGCCTGCCGGGACAAACTTCCTGCGGCTGCCTCTTTGCGAAATCCGGTCGACGTGATTGGCGACGCGAAAAGCGATCGTTACGAAGTCGCCACGGAAGCGGTTCTCTCCGATGCCAACGTCGATATGGGACTCGTCATCCTCACACCGCAGTCGATGACCGACATCGACAATGTTGGTTCCGCCATTCCCAAAGCGATTGAAAAACTCGACATTCCCGTCGTCACCGCGTTCATGGGAGCGGCCATGGTGAAGCAGGGTGTGGCAAATCTACGGGAAGCGGGCGTTCCGAACTATTCGTTCCCGGAAGATGCCGTCCGTGCCTTGGGTGCTGCGTATCGTCTGGCGGAGCAGGCCAAAATCACCGACCGGGAAATCCCGACGTTCAGCGATATTGACCCGGAAAAATGTGCGAAACTCATTGCCGAGAAGCTGGGCGACAAGGACGCGCAGTACCTCACTCAGGCCGAATGCCGGGAATTGTTCGCGTGCTACGGGCTGCCGCTTTTGAAGAGTGCCACCGTGACCAGTGCCGACGACGCGGCCAAAATCGTCGGTGAGTGGGGTTCCACCGTTGTGATGAAAGTCATGTCGGACGACGTGAAACACAAGTTCGACGCAGGTGGTGTCCTCCTCAATATCCAGGGTGCCGACGGTGCCCGTGCCGGTTACGACCAGATTTACGCCAACATTGCGAAAAACGTGCCGGGAGCGAAAATCGACTCGATTCTGATCGAGGAAATGGCTCCCAAAGGTGTCGAAGTCATTATCGGCTGCAACCGCGACGCGAAATTCGGCCCGCTGATGATGTTCGGGCTGGGTGGGACGATGGTGGAAGTGCTCAAAGATGTGCAGTTCCGGCTCGCTCCCATGAGCCAATACTGGGCGGACAACATGATTCGCAGTATCCGTTCGTTTGCCGTTCTGGATGGTTTCCGAGGCACGCCGAAAGCGGACATAGCGAAGACGGCAGAAATCATCCTGCGGCTCTCCGCCATGGCGGTGAATCACCCGGAAATTGCCGAACTCGACATCAACCCGCTGATCGTTCACCCCGTCGGCACTGGTTGCAGCGTTGCGGACAGCCGGATTCAGTTGAAAAAAGTAAAGTAAATCCTTCCCATCACCCACGTTGCGTCGTCCAATGAAGCGCGGCGCAACGTAATGGAAGATATTTCCTTCGAGAAAAAATATTCCCACAGCCCTTGACATTCCTGAAAAAAACGTCATAATACATACCACTGCGGGCGACTGGCTCAGTTGGTTAGAGCGCCGCCCTTACAAGGCGGATGTCACAGGTTCGAGTCCTGTGTCGCCCAGATTGGTTTCAGTCCGTGTTTTACGGGATAGAACCTTTTTTTTGTTCTTGTTCTTCGCATTTCGGTTTTTCCGTAAAAAGGGGGTATACCCCCTTTTTAGACCCTCGTAATAGAAGGAGGTCGAAATGCCAAAGAGAAATCCTGATGGGATTCCTGCCATCAAAAAAAATTCTAAAGGGGAGTACTACTGTAGTATTCAAAGGAAAAAAATTTATCTCGGACGGAACTTGAAAACTGCCAGGGAACGGTTGTTACGGAAGCTGATGGAGGATTCGCCAGCGGTGGGCGTGGCGGGCGGGCGGCAGGAAATGGTCGTGCTGGAATTGATTGAAAAGTATCTTGTCAAAATGAAAGACCATTCGCATTTTGATAAAGTGAAAATCATGTGCCGGACGGTGTTGGAGGCGTTTGGGGAGATGCCGCTTGCGGAGTTTGGGCCGCTCGCGATGGCAAGGTGTCGACAATGTTGGGTGGAGCGTGATTTGACACGGAATTATGTGAACAAGCTCACCGGATGGGTGGTGCGGATGTTCGCGTGGGGCGTGTCGCAGGAAATGGTGCCGTACGAGGTCGTCGCCAGATTGCAGACGCTCGAACCGCTCAAGCTGGGCGAAGCTCGTGACAATCCGCCGCGTGAGGATGTGAAAAATGAGGATGTTGTGAGAACGCTGCCGTTTCTGACCCCGATTGTGCGGGATATGGTGATTCTGCAACGCATTTCCGGGATGAGACCGTCGGAGCTTTTTCGTATGACGCTCGAGCAGTTCACGCGACGCGACGAAGACGTCTGGGTCTACCAGCCGTTTCAGCACAAAACAAAACGCCATAGCAAAACAAGAGTCATCGCGTTCGGACGGTTTGAAATCGCCATTTTACACAAATATGCTGTCGAAACGGAGCCAACGCGGGTTTTCTTTTCGCCTCGCACGGCGTGGGAACAGAGAGGGTGGCACCTCGGAGGAAACCGGGCGGCGGAGACTTTTACTCGCGATACGTACAACGCTGCTGTGCAACGTGCCATCAAACAGGCAAACGCGAACGGGGAATGCGTCGCTCGCTGGACTCCCTACCAACTCCGCCACGCGGCCGCGACGTTTATCAGTCTCCTGCTCGACGAAGCTGCCGCAAGCACCGCTCTGGGACACGCAACCCCGCATATCACAAGACTTTACGACCACTCCGCCGTAGAAAAAGCCGCGAGAATGGTGCGTGAACGCGACGCTAAAGGAAGGATTGAAATTGAAAAGTTAATCAATGCTGTTGAAAAAAGATAATTGTACGGTGGATAGGTTCTTTTCATGCAATAATTTTCAATTCTCACCGCCCGATCGACCTACGCACGACAATTTTATCGCTCGTAAATATTTTTTATTTTTTGGAAAATACTCAATTGTTAAAATAGGTAAATTGCCCCCCCATGTCCCCAAAAAAGACCTATCAAATCGATCATGGGGGGATAAAATCGATTCTCTGAAACATCGTATTTTACGATACTTATGAAAATCGTTTTATTTACCGCCCCCCTTGTCCTATCAATTCTTCAAGTCAGACATTAAAAATAAAATAAATAATAATATTAATAGGGGTATTATTGGGGTATAATTAATTAATTTTTAAAAGTATAGAGCGAGTAAGGGAATTGATAGGACTGGTAGGTCCATGGGGGGACATCCCAAAACTGGACAAAGGAAAATTAATGTTGTTGGGAAAGGAACTAAATGAACAACTTGGCTACAATGCCAAATTGCCGCACGTTAGATTTTTGACAGATTTATTTCAGTTCGATTGGAAGGTTTTACGGTAAAGTAAATAATAGGCTTACAGTGTCAAAAGGCGATATTTCCAAACTGGCTTTTTTGCTTTTAGATTTCATGCCCTGTTTTGCACATGCTGCCTGTAATTTTTATTTTACGTATTTTGAAATAACAAAAGAATTGTTAAACCAATCATAGTCGCCGTTGCCTCAATAAAATAATTAAAATGGGGGAAGGAACAAATTTTACTTGAAATTTTTTCAAATTGCAAGAGTTTTTCAAGAAATCTTAGAAATTTTTTAAAAAATTTTTACCACCCTGGAAAAAATATGGTATAGTATAAAGTAGAAAAGGGAGCGGAAAACTTCCCTTGTTCGTGGCATAACTGCTTCCAAACGAGTTTCAGTCATGCCGTTTATAGTCAGGTGGACAATTTCCGTCGGGAAAATCTTCTTTTGGCCGCTATTTTACGTTTATGGCCGGATTTTTCCAGTGAAAGAATGTCGTCTGGACTTTTATTTTGTAAGTTATTACGTATGTTTGGAAGCAGGTCTATGTCCACCTTATTTTCAAAAATTCTGATAATTTTTCTGTTTCCAAAAAGTGGAGGAGCTACTTTTGCCAGATACGCCGCTTTTAAATTGTTAGATTATTGTTTGAATTATTTTGTCGCAATCGGAAACTTCCGAACAAATCAGAATGTTCGCATACAGAGGCAGTACAACAAGAAGCCGTTCCGTTGTACTAAATAAATAAAATCTATCAAAAGTCTTCTTCATTTTCGTCGGAATCATCAATCACGGAGGAATGCAGGTCAGTCAAATCCAAAACAAACTGACGATTTAGCCATGCGGTTTTTGCATCCGGGTCATTTTCAAATGTTTTTTCAATAGCCAAGGTTTCATGATATTCACGGGCTTCGGCAAGCATTGTCCACGACACTTCGATTCCCAGAGATTCTAGTTCTTGGCGAAGTTCACCGATGGAGACACGGAAGAATTCTTTACGATGATTGATTTTATTTACCTGATTTAATGCAAATTTTTTGTGAAGTGCTGTTTCTAACGCAGGGGCATCGTCGCTGTAAATCATGGCATGAACATCAAACGAAAAAGGAACACTAGCATCGCCCAGTTCCTTAACACGATCGAGAGGTTCGAGCCGACGAGTCATCCCAATTTTGAAAACATCTTCGCCAAACGAACCGACGTTAGAAATGATATACATGTTTCCAGCTCTAGTCTGTTGAGCCATAGAAAGGGCACGTTGATTTTTTGCTTCCGCCTCGGCGAGTTTTTGGTTCAGTTCCTTCAACTCCAATTGATATTTTGCCTGTTGTGTTTCAAATTCAGACTGTAGTTCTGCCCGTTTTTCATCATTGGCGGCTTCCATTCTTTTCCGCATTTCCTCCTGAGCCTGTTGGATAATAATCTGTTCGCGTTCGATGGCTTTTTGCAGGTCAGCTTCTTTTTTTGCTGCTTCTTTCAGGTTTTTTTCGATTTCTCTGCGGGCTTTTTCTTCTTCCCGCATTTTTTCTTTGATGGCTCGTTGCTCTTCCTTCTCCTGTTCCTTTACTTGATGGACTGCGGAGAGTAATTTTATTTGCAGTAAACAATCCTCTAAAAACGCAGGAAGAATTCGAGCATTCCGAAAAGCCTGGCCATTGGAATTGACAATATTGTATGCGTCTCTCAATTCCTGTTGAAGTTTTCCAAAATTGTCTTTTTTCGTTTTCGCCATTACGGATTCGACTTTTCCCCAGAAAGCATCTGTGACGAACCGTTTGGCAACCTCTTTCCGGTAATTCTCTGCATAATCGCAGTCAGACGCGTTGTTTAATGCAATCGCCTTTTTAATTTTAGACCGAATTTCCTTCATGGCAATCCCCGGCTCGGTATGGCGATATTCGTTTGCAAGCCAGTCAATCAGATTGTCGGAAGGAATGAGGTATTGATTCCCATATCCCTCAATTTGTCGCCGGAGGGCAAGAATGGCGGCTTTGTGGGAAGAAAGGTCTAACAACGCCTGGTCACGCCTTGATTCGGCATCGCTGAAAACCGTTTTTGCATACTCCAGCAGATCATCTGCTTCTTGAGCGATTTTAGCTGCCTGACTTTGAGCGTCCTCAATAATATTTTTTCTTTGTATCTCTGCTTCAGAAACTAAAGATGTCGCATGTGCCGCCATAGATTGTGCTTCTTTGCGGCTCTTTTCAATAATGTTTTGGGCCTCTTGATTCCCTTTTGCAATGGTATTTGCATAAATTTGTTTGCTTTTTTGCGTTAATTTTTGCAGTTCCGCTTCCGCATTGGCATATTTTTGCCACTTTTGCAATCGTTGCAATAAAGCATTGGAACGCTTCAATTCCTCCTGAATTTGAGCATTTTCCTGAGATACCTTTTCCTGTTGTTGACTCACTGAGACAATCGCACCACATAGAATTACGATGATCAACAAAAAAAGCAGAGTCAATAGAATCATGATTTATTTCCGAATGTGTCAAACTGCCTATTTTCCACAATCCTATTCTATTTCTTTTTCTACTGCAATAGGATTTCAAAAAATTTTCTTCGTTTTTTGAAGTTTTTTTGAAAAAAAGGTGACATCCCTATTGGCTATATGAATATAACACATATAATACTTATATGTCATAAAGGAGGTGATAATAGAATGTCAGAAAAAGATTTGATTCGGATTACAGTGAATTGTCCTAAAGAACTTCGGGAGCGTGTAAGAATTAGGGCTGAAAAAGAGGGGCGGACGATGACGGACGTGGTTATGGAAGCCTTGAATAATTATGCGGACGGAGGAGATTTGAAACGAATTTACGAGAAATTGGAAAGGAGAATTACAGAACTCGAAAACAAGAAATAATAAAAGCCCGCTTGGAACCCTAGGAAAGTAAACAAGCGGGTCGAACACCAACCGCCGCAAAGCGGCAGAAAGGCACAGTCATGGACTGCACGTCTAATATTACTACATTTTCATTTCAAAGTCAAGAGGTGCGGACGCTGATTCTTGACTTTGAAATCTGGTTTTGCGGCAAGGATATTTGTCAGCAATTGGAGTACGCCAATTCCAGAAAAGCAATTAACGACCATTGCAAGGGGGTAACGAAACGTTACCCCCTTCAAACGAGTGGGGGGCTACAGGAAATGATTTTCATTTCCGAGCCGGATGTTTGGCGGCTTATTTGTTCCAGCCATCTCCCGAAGGCTGTAGAGTTGGAGCGATGGATTTTTGAAGAAATCCTTCCCACACTCCGTCGGACGGGGCGGTATGATGTGGGGTGGCGGGAGAGGTGTAGGAGGGAGGAGTTTGTCGAACTTTTAGAGGGGGTGGTGCCTTTTCTGGAAGAAGGGAAGAAGGTGCTGGTGCGTCAGACAACGCGAGGTTTTACGGTGGAACTTACTCAAAAATCACGATGGAGTGTCGGGCGGAGAAAAGGGCTTACCGAAACGGAAGCGTGGTTGCGGGAGACTTTTGTTTTTGTGCCGAATGTCGAGGTGGGAATAAGTACTGCGGATGTGCAATTGCAATACAAGGTTTGGTGTCAATTGCACGGGCGGCAACCGACGACGAATTCCATGCTGGGGCAAATTGCGGAATTGATTTGCAGATTACCCCGGCTAACGTACCACGAACTGTCGCTGTTAACCGGGGGTTCTGAATCGACGCTCAAGCAAAACGTCAAAGTGCGAAAAATTCTCAATTCCCAACGCGGTTCATCCTATTGCGACGCGAAAGAACGGTACGGAGGTTAAAGATACACACGTGATATGTACTCCGTAACGTACTCTTAAAAAATTTTTCCAAAAAAATTTATCTCTCGTAAAATAACGGCTCAAACGCATTCTGTAAACTGAAAATAAGCCGTTTATAGATACCCTGATAGATACTTTTTGGGTGTAGGGTGTTCGCGAGGAACAAGGACAAATGCAACAAACAATATGACAAAACCTTTCGGGTGGCGGTACGCTTGTGGTTGTTGCATTTCCATGGGCGTATCGCTTTTTTTATTTTTCCGAATCATGAATATTTTGGAACTCAAAGAAAAACTGCTGACACCGACGGAGGTGGGCAAGAAACTTGGCGTAACCTCTGAAACGGTAAGGACTTGGATCGCAAGCAGGAAAATCCGGGCAATGCGCGTTGGCGGTCGATGGAAAATCCCCGCGTCGGCGTTGGATTTTGCGGAAATGACGGTGGCGAATCCGAGTGAAGAGGAAAAACGTCGGCTTCGACGGGCGGCGGAAATCGCGTCCGCAAGAGATAACATCGAAAAAATGTTGAGGTAAATCCTCCGCAGGGATGGCTACCACGTGCAGGGAGGCAACTGTACACACAAAAAGGAGAGAAAAGATGTTGATTGTCAAAAGAAAAGCAGGTGAAGCGGTCAAAATCGGAGAATCCATCGTTCGGGTGCAAAAAGCGATCGGGGTTATCAAACTGTCCATCGACGCGCCGGAAACAATACGGATTGAACGAGAAGAAATGATTAAATCCCAGAAAGCGAGGAAGAAATGCCAGGATTAACATTCAGGCCTGCGGCGCGGACGCAGAATCGGTTGAAGATGGCGTTGGACGGGCCGGCAGGAAGTGGAAAAACGTTTACGGCACTTCGGTTGGGGCATTCGTTGGGAGATGAGGTGTTCGTGATTGACACGCAGTACGGCGCGGCAGCCCTGTACGCGGGTGAGAATATCGACGGTAAAGTGTGGAATTTCAAGCACTTAACGCTATCGCAGCACGATGTGGATCATTACCAAAACGCGATTTCCGCTGCGGAAAAACAAGGGGCGGATGTGATTGTGATCGATTCGCTCTCCAATGCGTGGGACGATTGCGGCGGGATTCTGGATCAGGTGGAACGGAAGTCGGAAAAAAACTTCGGACGGGCGGCAGAAGGGAACGTTCTGGGCATGGTCGAAAGGGCGGCGCTTTATAAGAAACATGTGCGGGTGATTCTCGCCAGCCCGTGCCACGTTATCGCGACACTACGAACAAGACCGACTACGTGATGGAGCTGGACGAGACATTATTTCACATTACGGCTTTTCAACAAATCCAAATATCGGGAGATACATCGGTATTCCTGTTGCCGCATGTAGGATTCCATGTAGGCGTAGTCAGGTTGACCGGTTTCGTCAATTGGTAACATTAAACGTTCTTTCGCCAGTCTGGAGCCACTACGTTTGTAACCAAAGTTATATTTTCCGCGAACTCGATCTGCTATTGTAGTAATAAACATTCCAACATATCGGTTCAGTTTTGAATTATATCCAATGGATATATCCGACGTAGCAATAAAATCTTCCCATTTGTAAACAGATAATCCCATAGAACCTTCACCATTTCTAATAAATGCAATACAATTCCCCTTTTGGACATATTTGCGAACTTTATTGACCTGACATAACACACCGTTGTTTTGATTTGTTGCGCCAAGATAGCTAATTCCCTCGTTTGATTTTCGCAAATGGTTTAACCCTTTTGATTTTCCGGGGATCAAAACAAATAATTTCCCAATCTCGAATTCGTCCCATTTTTTCTCGCCAAGAGATTTTACCCCACCCCAACTTGACATTTGAGGCATGAATTGAGCAAGATACGTACGATATTTTTCAATCAAACTCCTCTCGATTTCACGCATGTAACTTTCCATAAACGCATAATCCGGTTGACCGGTTGTGGTTATGGGAAGAAGAATTTTTTGACGTTCCATTCTTTTTTCATTAAACTTATATCCGTATGTATATTTTTTCTTTTGCATTAAAATTATTTGTTTCACGAAAAGATATAGGTATTTGTTGCCTTTAATTTTTTTGAACCTGAAACGTTTCACATCGTCTGAAAATAGACATGAATATGGATGATAAAAATTCTCAACAACACTGCCATTGTAATTTACCCCTAAAATGTTTGAATCAACCGATACGTTTTCATTCGATACAAATCCAGTAATTCCATTATTAGAGTCAGAAGCTCCAATAAAAGGTCGTTTTCCTTGTTTCATACCTGATTTTGTAAGTCGTTTTCCTGGGGCAATTTTAAAAATATTCTCAATAAAAAACACTCCCCATTCCACCTCGCTCAAATTTTTCATTTTACTTCCTCCAAACCGAACAAATATCCACGTCCGTGGGTGATCATGTTGAATTCAAATGTCAGATAATCCGCCATGGTTTTCACAAAATCGGCTTCGGAGGGGATTTCATCATTGAAATAGTAAAAGGAATGCAGCCATTCGTCGTTGGGTTTGACCGTGGTTTTGACCATAAATTTACTTTCCGCGTCGGCATCATGAAGCCAGCAGTCCAGAAGTTTCTTGCGTTTTTCTTTGGCAAGTTCCGTGCGTACCAATCCAACATGTTTACTGACAACATAACCGTCATTTTCAAAGTTGATGAATTTACTGTGCTTTCCTGGAGGGTGTGGACGATATGCTGTAAAAATTGCAATACAGGCATTGGTTCCAATCCTGTAAAAGGTATTTTTGTTAAGAGTAATAACGCCTTCAAGCGTGTGCTTTTTCAGAATTTCTTCTTTGATTTTTTTGTCAAGTTTACTTTTGCCAACCATCGTTGACTGGGGGACAATCACCGCAACCCTTCCGCTTTCCTCCATGCTGTCGAGCAGATGCTGAATAAAATGGATTTCAGACAAATGCGCCGTCGCCTCGTTTTTCGCCTGTGAGTACGGCGGATTCATTAAGCCGACGGTAAATCCTTTTTGGTTTTTTTCTTCACGTTCTGATTTCACGTCCTTTGCAAGAAAATCCCCGCATTCCAGATTGCTTTTCCCGTCGCCGCGCAAAATCATGTTGGTTGTCGCAATGGAAAACATATCTTCGCGTACTTCCATACCATGAAGTCGCTCCTTCTTAATCAAATTTTGTAACTTTTTATCACTCGTTTTTGCCAGCATATGGTGCATGGCCGCAATGAGAAACCCGCCAGTTCCGCAACATGGGTCAAAAACAATATCAGAGGGCTGAATATTCAGTAATTCGCAAAACAAATCCGTGATGTGAGCAGGAGTTAAGACGACACCGAGCGTTTGCCCGTCCCCTCCACTGTAACGAATGAATTCTCCGTAAAAACGTCCCAAAACATCTTCCGGTGAATTATTGCGTACCGAATCCCAAACGTTCTTTTTCAGATATTCCGTAAACGAGCGTAACGGAGTTTTTCCAAGTTTTGCATGTTTTCGGTTTAAAACATTTCGGTCTTTTATGATTTCAAATTGATGAAGAATTCGCTCTTTTTTAGTTCCAGGCGCAACTTTTACACGCTCCATGTAGGTTGAAAGAGCTTCGTAAATAATTTGACCATCCGTTTTTACAGAATCACCAATAAGACTTTCGATATGAAATGTCGTATCACATAATGCTAACAGAATTGCAGAAACGACCAATGGTTTTTCTGAGTCTCCCAATTGCCCATAATTTCTCAAATCCTCGTGCAGTTCCTTGGATTTTTTCAGAATTTGTTCCAGTTCGACTTCTTCTGCAGGAGGTTCATGAAGTACTTGTTCGCGGTAGTAACGTTCAATATTCGTCGGAGAAAAGTTTTCGAAATTATCTATTTCAGGAAGAAACTGATACCCATTCTCTGTAACATAAACAGGTTGAATATTATGGTGTTTAGTATCTCCGGAACAACCAAAAGCGAATATCTTCTTATATGTGGTTTCTTTTATCAGGATTTTAGCGTAATGAACCGCACCATTCACGGCATAGCTCAAAATTGCAGACATTGATTCATCCAATTTCTGAGTATCGCTATCCAGAAGAATCTGTTTGCTGCTGTCCGCCTTATCTTCAATAACAAGTAAAAAACCATTGCTAAGCCCAATAAATTCAGGAAAGCCTGATTTTCCAGTTTTTCGTTTAGAGGCAGATTTTAAGGCGTTTTTTACTTCAACAATCAAACTTCCATTTGGCGTAAATTCAATACTTGCTTCTTGAAGCAAATTTGCAATAAATAAATCGGTTATTTTTTCGTTTGGCATAGCTTCCGTGCTTTTTATCGGGTTCATCCTGAACAAAACACAGCATTAATAACAAAGTTCTGAAATAAAAGCAATAGCAATACCCTTGAAATTGTCCAGAATTCATATTTGGTAGATAGATATTGGCTGCAACCCGTTGTAATGAATCTACATGAGCAGTAGCGTTCGTAAATTCTTCTGATAAAATAGCAGGCGTGACAGAGGAGGCGATTCGGAAGGAGGCAGCCAAAAAATCTACCGAAAAAACCGCACCTGAAAAGGAAACTTTGTTGGCAATGCCGGAGGATGGAAACCTCGTCGAGCGTGACCCGGAAAAAGTGGAATTGTTTTTGAGCGAAATCGAGGGGTTGATTTTGCAAGATGAATATTTTTACGCAAATGACACATTAGAAGGCATTTACGAATGGGTCGAAAAGAATAAAATTTACACAAACGCCCAAAAAATTGCCGTGGAAAATATCGCCAATGCCCCGGCACAGATTGAGGAGGATTAAGAAATGCGTGAACTATTGAGATTGAGAGCTTGCATGTGTGGTACGGTGCCGGAAATTTCCCGGAATCGGGAATCGTATTTTATTGTTTGCGTAAGTGAAGACTGTAAAGGCACTTACGCAACGCAACATCATCCAACACCGGAAGCGGCAGCGGAGGAATGGAATCATCTGATCGAAAATCGAGCGAATCAGGCGTTAGGCAATATGGCAAAAAACGGTCGTGGGATAAGGCAGGATTCTCTGGCGAATCTTTGTGATAAACTGAAAACGACGGTCTTGAATAAGAATCGGAATTATGGAAATTCAGCTTTCCGAACTCCCCTTCTTGCGTCCAATGTTTCGCCGCAGGAAGCCCTTTTAGTCCGTTTGTCGGACAAGATTGCACGACTGGAAACGTTGTTGCGAGGTGAGCCGGACAGAGTGCAGGAACCGCTGGAAGATACGATTTTTGATATTGCCGGGTATTGTATTTTGCTATTGGCAGAGAAAGGATGTTATGGGGACGGTGAAACTGACGGGAAATGAGCCGTTTTTGGAGTTGACGCAAGTTGTTGACAAATCAAGAGATACGGCACCGTTTGTAGTTGCGGTGGATACGCGAGAGCAGAATCCGTTCCGATTTTTGAATCTTGAAAAGCAGGTTTTTACTGTGACGCAGACGCTGAAAACGGGTGATTATTCTGTAATCGGTTTTGAGAAAAGGGTTTGCGTCGAACGGAAGTCGAAGCAGGACTTGTTTTCATCAACGATCCACGGACGGGAACGTTTTGAAAAAGAAGTAGAGCGGATGGCGAAAATGGAACGGGTGGCGGTCGTTGTGGAAGCGACGTTGGAGGAAGTGCGAAAGGGGCTTGAGCAGTCGCAAATAAATCCGCAAAGTGTTGTTTTAACGGCACTTGCGTGGTCGGGACGGTATCGGATTCCCTGGTTTTTTTGCCAAAATCGGGCGGATGCAGAACGGATGACATTCGACTTTTTACGATTCGCGTGGGAAGATTTTACAGACGGCAGAAAAAATGGACGTAAAGCAACAAATCCTCTCCAGAATTGACTTTGTAGCTGAATATCGCAATATTGGAATCCAGTTTGATGGCACGGAGCCAAACGCCGAGGGGTGGGTTCCGTGCCACGCCATCGACCGTGACGACCACAACGCAAGTGCCGCAATTAACGTAAAAAACGGGTTTTACACGGATTTGGGCGGAGCTTGCCGGAAGTTGGATTTTTTCGATGTGATGCAACTTTTGGGTGGATTTCGGAGTTTTAAGGAGGTTTTGGAGCATTTTCAAGAAAAATTTGGCATTGAAAATGCTGCTGGAAGACCGGTAAAAATGCCGGAAACGGAGGTCGATATTCTGCCATGGAACGCGAACGGCGACCGGTGGTGCGGGCTGAAATTGACGAATCGCACCGCGGTGGAACGGGCGGGCGGAATGCTTTGTCGGTATCAAAAACGCCATACATGCGTGGGTTTTCCAGTTTTCGCAAGTCCCGATATTACAAGGGTTTCCGCGTCTGGATATGTCGTTGCGCAGACGGACGGAACCGATTTACCGAAGTATGACCGCGGCGGAAAAATCATCGGGACGGCGAAATACAAAATCGTGGCGGGGACGACTTCCGGGCTGGTTGGAACGGAGGCGTTGCTCACCATTGCGAAAGCTCGCGAAGCGGGGACGCTCGACAATTTGACGGTGATAAAAGTCGAGGGAATCTCCGATTTGACGGCTCTTTTAGCGAAGATTCCCGAATCTAAACGCTTGAAAATACTGGTTTTAACGAATTCTGGCGGGACAGGAGAGAAGCCGAAAAAAGCATGGGCGGAGGCGTTCGAGGGGGTGGACGTGGCGGTCGTTCACGATTCGGACAAACCGGGACAAATGGGGGCGGAAAACTGGTGTCGCTATTTGCACGGTCTGGCGAAAAGCGTGAAAAATGTGGTTTTGCCTTACGCAATTGCGGAAAATCACGGGAAGGATTTGAAGGATTTTTTAACGGAAAATTCGTTCGATGATTTTCTGCGATTGGTGCAGGAAACGGAGTGCGTCAAGTCGGAAATCCTTAAAATTTCGGAGTTTGCGCCCGATGATCCACACCGTATAGCAACGGAATATTTAAAACGCTGTTGTAAAATCGAGAATTTTGAAGGGATTTATACTCTCGTTTATCAACAAGGTACTTGGTTTCAATGGAAAAACGGATGTTACGAGACGTTGCCTGCGGAAAATTTGCAGGCATCGCTTACCGCGTTTTGTCATTCGTTGTTTTTAGAGGATTATCAGTCGGAATTCACACTCTGGCAATCGTCGCAAACGACCGCCAGACCGCCACTTGTGCGAAAAGTCACGAATCGGTTGGTCTCCGACGTGCTGAATGTCCTCCGATCGCTTGTGATTACCGATCGAACGGAAGATTGCTATTGGCGAGGCGACGTAACCCCTGAAGAATTCACGAGTTGGAAAGAGTTGATACCGGTAAAAAATGGCATTGTTCATGTTGGTCGACTGCTTGCCGGACGGTCAGATTATCTACTTGATATGACCCCCATGTTGTTCCATCGAAATGTTTTACCCGTCGAATTTGACCCAGGCGCGTTAAGCATGGCGTGGTGTACGATGGTGGAACAAAACCTGCAAGACAGCGATGGCGGCTGGTCGAAATTGAATCTTTTTCAGGATTTTTTAGGCTATTGCCTTGTGCCGGACACCAGCTTGCAGAAATTTTTACTTTGTGTTGGCGATGGGAGTAATGGCAAGTCGGCGGTGTTGACCGGTTTTTTCGCGATGTTGGGGGAACGAAATGTCGCAAACCTTTCCCTGGAAATGTTTTCGGACAAATTCGCGTTGGCGCAATTGCGTGGAAAATTGGTGAATATTGTTGATGACATGAGTGAAACGGATAAAATTTGTGAAGGGAAATTGAAATCGGTCGTTTCGGGGATGAGTATCAACAGCGACCGTAAAAATAAGGACGGAATCAACTTTAAGCCTTTGTCAAGGCTTATTTTTTGCTGCAACAACCCGCCAAAATTTCAGGACAAATCGAACGGTATCTGGCGGCGATTAATCATGATTCCATTCAAAAACAGCATTCCTGAAAGTCAGCGTGACGACCGGTTTTGTGACGTGGCATTTTGGGAACAGGAAGCGGCCGGAATTTTCAATTGGTGCCTGGCCGGATTGTTAAGATTACGTCGCAATAAAAATCGGTTTACAGAATGTCTTGAAAATGAGACCGAAAAGCGAAATTATATCTACGACGCGAATCCGGTACTGCTATTTTTCGAGGAGATGTTGACGGTTTCGGACGATGGATATATCGCGTGTTCAGTCTTATACAAAACTTATGAAGATTGGTGTTTTCGCAACGGTTTCCGCTCGCTCAACGCATCCAATTTTGGCCGTGAAATTGCTCGAAAATTTTGTGTCCAGAAGGTACGAAAATGGGTGAGCACGCAATCGCGTGAATATGTGTACGTTGGCATCCAACCACAGCCAGGTGCTATCATGATTACAACGAAAAAGGATTTTTAAGATGTTGAAATTCACGACGCAGGAAATTCTGCTGAAAAACCTCGACGCGAACATGGGACAAATCCCGGACGTGCCGCAGAATCCGAGGAAAATCAGCGAGGAGGATATGGAACGGTTGAAAAAATCTATCACGGATGATCCAGAGTTTTTGACGCTCTGGAAACCGGTGGTTTTTGACGTAAATGGTCGATTTATCGTCCTTTCGGGAAATCAACGTTTGAAAGCGTGTCAGGTGTTGAAGATAAAAAGTTTGACCTGCGACGTTCTGGACGCGGCAACACCGGCGGAAATTTTGCGTAAAATCGTCATCAAGGCTAACCGCATGGCCGGGGAGGATGATTTTGACCTTTTGCGCATAGAATGGGATTTTGACGAACTCCAGAACATGTGGACGTTCCCCGACTTAGAGCTTTTGTATGATTCGCAACTGCTGGCCGAAGTCGAAGCGGACGAAACCCTTGACGACTTGCCCGAAATCGTTGAGACTCGCTGTAAGTCCGGCGACGTTTGGCAGTTGGGCGAACACTGGTTGATGTGTGGCGACGCGACGTTGACTGAAAACGTAAACCGGCTTATGAACAGAACTTACGCCGATTTGCTCGTCACCGACCCGCCGTATAATGTCGACTACGAAGGTGGCACGGGGCTAAAAATCGCGAACGACAAAATGGGCGATACACAGTTTTTAGAATTTTTGACTTCCGCGTTTCGGAATGCGTCAAACGTTCTGAAACCTGGCGGCGTATTCTACATTTGGCACGCCGACAGTGAAGGACTGCGGTTTCGGACGGCGGTGCAAAATGTTGGCCTAAAGGTGCGTCAGTGTTTGATTTGGAACAAAAACACGTTCGTTCTGGGCAGGCAGGATTATCATTGGAAACACGAACCGTGCCTTTATGGTTGGAAGGACGGCGCAAGCCACCACTTTGTCGACGACCGATCGCAATCGACCGTGTTTGAAGACCGAGGGTTGGAAATCCACAAAATGAAGAAGTCGGAACTGGAAGCGTTGCTCCAAACCCTTTTGGGAGAACGGGTTAGCACGACTGTCCTGTGCGAGGACAAACCTGTGAGGAACGCGGAACATCCTACCATGAAACCGGTGAAATTGCTTGCCCGGCTCATCCGCAACAGCAGTCGCGCAGGCGAAACCGTACTCGACCTTTTCGGTGGAAGTGGTTCCACACTCATCACTTGCGAACAACTCAAACGGCGGTGTTTTACAATGGAACTCGACCCGCATTACTGTGATGTGATTCTCACCCGCTGGGAGCGTTTAACCAACCGAACGGCGAAGAAAGAAGATTGTATCTCCTTATAAATGGAGAAGTTAAAAACTTTATCTTCGGGAGGCAAGATGGAAACGAAGGTTTTAGAAGAACTTATGCGCTGTGGTGCGGTTGGGATGAACGTGGAAAAAAGCTGTGCAATTGTGGAAATCACCGAGGCAGAATTTTACGCAAGTCCCGAAGCACAAAAGGCTTACAGAACGGGACAGTACAAAGGTGAGTATACATGGCGGTAGTCGGTTTTCAAAGGCGCGAAGGACGGAATACCCCAAATGTGCAAACTTTTCCAGTCGCTTATACAAAATGTTGTGGTTTTGAACAACCCGAACATCAATATGGAGGAATATTATGACTGCAACTACGAAACCCCTGACGAACATGACGATAGCAGAATTGACAGAAGCGTTGAAACGAGCGGGAAGTCGGAAGGCAAACCCTTTGAAAATTCAGGAGATACTGCAACAGGGCTGCCCGACGAACCCGGACGGAACGATTAATTTTTTTACCTTTGTCGCTTTTCTTGCCGCGCAATGAACATTACCAAACTTACCATTCCCGAAGCCGTTTCTCTGCTGAAAACGCCGAACGTCGAGATGCACTATCTCTATGCAGGAAGCCGGTTTACGAGAATTGCGACGGGAACGATTGATTTGTTCCGATATGCCGCGTGGCTCGTGGATGACAAGCCGCGACCGGTGGGGCGGCAGCGTCAATTTTCGCAGGAAGAGCAAAAGGAAAAGAAACGAAAAGCCGACCTGGAACGGGTGAATGCGGCAACACGGGCGGCCAACGACATTGGCGAAATTCCGTTTGAAACCATCGACTGGGAGCGGCGAAGCGCTTGTAAAAACGACCAGATTCTGTTCGAGAAAACGTACCTGCCGATGGTGTGTGAAAAGCCGAACGCACCGTACCATCTTTTGCTTATCAATGCCATCACCGAGACTATCCGCAACGGCGGGAAACAGGCGATTTTGCTTCCACGAGGCGGGGCCAAAACGACGAAATGCCGGGCGGGATTTCTGCATGGTGGGCTATATGGCCGAATTCGCTGGGGTTACAACATTTCCGCAAACGAGGACAAGGCAATCGAGACGCTCGAAACGCTGAAAACGTGGCTCCAGAACAGTCCGCTTTTGCTGGAAGATTTTCCCGAAATTTGTTTCCCGATTTCGATTTTGAAGACCAAGCACACCGGCTCGGTGGCCGAAAGCCAGAGTTATCGCGGCACCCCGACAAAAATCGTCTGGGCGCGGGACGAAGTGCGCTTTCCATGCCTGAAATTACCGGAGGAAACCGCTCTTTGGTACGCGGAACACGACCCGGAATCGGTGCGAAAAATCATCTTAACCCCGAACAAACCAGAGGATTCCTTCTGGATGCCGACGGCCTGCGGAACGATTTTGACCACGGACGGAATCAACTCGGCCATTCGTGGCGGTAACATCCCACCCCCGTTGACTTTAGAGACGATCCGCCCCAACTTTGCCATCCTCGACGACGTTCAAAACGACCAATCGGCGGCTTCGGTGACAACTGTCCGAAAGCTCGACAAAATTATCGCCAACGCTATCCGATTTTTACCCAAGCCGGGTGAACCTATCGCGATTTTGATGCCCTGCACGGTCATCGAAAGTCACGATTTGGCAGACACTTACGGCAATCCCGAACTCAAACCGGAGTGGCGTGGAATCCGCGTCCCCATGGTCACGAAATGGCCGGACGGAATGGACGACAAAGCCATCACGCAAGAAACCGAAACCTCTCGCCTTTGGACGCAGTATGCCGAAATTCGTCGTCAATCCATCCGAAAACATGGCGACATCCGCGACGCAACCGCCTTCTACGAATTGCACCAAACCCTGATGGATTCAGGATTTACGGTATCATGGCCGGAACGTTTTGACCCCGGAGAAATTTCCGCGATTCAGAACGCGATGAACCTCCGATTTGAGAATCACCGAGCTTTTTTGTCGAACATGCAGCAAATCGGTGCGGATTTGCTCGATTCCGAAAGTGGACGCATTCGCTGGCAGGATTTCGCCGAAAAAACGCTCGACCTGGAACGTGGAACCATTCCCGCCAACGCCCAGCGATTGGTGGCTTATGTGGACATTCAGGCAGAGTATTTCGCCTACGTCGTTCTTGCTGTAAACTTCGATTTTTCATGCTGTTACGTCGCTGACTACGGCACCTTTCCACAATTCGGTGTCCAGCACTACCGACGCAGGCAGGCCAACGACTGGCGGCTTTTGACCAAATCGTACCTCGCGACCCGGAACATCGCAAGCGGTGCGGAAAAAGTAAACCTTGACGACATCTACACTTGGGGCTTGCGTACCCTCCTCGACGACCTGATTTCCCGCAAGTACGTCCGAGCCGACGAAAACAACTCGGAACTTCTCCTTTCTCATATCGCCATGGACGCACAAGAAGGCTTGATTTCGCCCATCGTCCGCGACGTTTGCAAGAAATATCCACCCGAAAAAGTCATCGCCTACCACGGTTTCGGCATCACCGGTGGACGAATGGGGATGGAAACCTACACCCCCCACGACGATACCACATTTGAAGACATACGCAATCCCTCGGCCAACGCCAGACGCTGGATGTTCAAATTCAGTAAAGTCTCACGAACATACGAATTACACTCCGACGTGAACGCGTGGAAAGATTACCTCGTCGAACGCATCCGCACCCCGAAAGGCGAACGCGGAAGCCTAACACTTTTCAACGCTCCACAGCACGAACATGAACTTTTTGCCGTTCAAATTTGCGAAAGTGAACGTTCCGAACTCTATACGTCACGCGGAGTTACGCGAAATCGCTGGACTGTCGTCCCCGGTGCCGACAACGAATTTTTCGATTGTCTGGTCGGCTGCTTTTGCCTCGCCAGTTTCGCGGGTTGCGTTTACGTTCCAACAATCGGAATCCGTTTGGAAAATACACGTCCGCCCAAACAAAAAAAGACCTTCCGGGAACGACTTGAAGAACGAAAACGAAAGCGAGGAACCTGAAATGTCGCAGTACCAATGCCCCAAATGCGGGTGCCAGCATTCCAAAGTTTATTTTACCGAATCTGCCGTTAAGTACATACACCATCAGCAGATAGCCGCTGTTCGCCGCAAGCGAAAATGCCGAAATTGCGACTATCGTTGGAGTACCGTTGAGCAGGAAGAATCGGACACAACATGGATTCCCAAGAAAGGAAATGAAGAAATTTTCTAAAAATTTCCAAGATTTTACAATTGCCATATACATGTATACGGTTCCAATTTGACAGATATTTGAATAAGAGTATAATCATTGCCAGTGAGTAACACACTGGCTTTTTTTGTCAACTACTTATTTGTCAA
>JAUNBF010000116.1 GCA_030527185.1 Planctomycetia bacterium
ATTATCAATTATCAATTAAACTGGTTCAACCCAAACAACTTCCTGACCGCTTCCAACAATCCACGCTGGCCGGCAGGACTCACGCCCGCCTCATCCCGAAGCGACTCCAACGGCAAGTGTAGCAATTTGTTCAGTAATCGTTCAAAAGCGTACTCGATTTCCCGACGTTGGGAATCGTCCAAATTGGGGAGTTTGTTGAACAATCGTTGTAACTCTTTTTGTTTGGGGACTTGCCACTGCTGGCGGAGTTGTTCGATAACGCGACCGGACTTGTGGTGTCGGATGTCGATGATGAACGTCTGGAGTTCGCGGGCAATCACACCCTCCGCCTTGGGAATGTCCTTTTCACGGGCGGCACGGTGCGTGGCACAAACTTTTTCCAAATCATCCACGGTATATAGGTAAATGTTGGAAAGCGACGCGATTTTCGCCTCAAAATCTCGCGGAACGGCCAAATCGAGGATGAACATGGGGCGATAATCCCGTTTTCCCTGGAGTTTTTCCAACTGCGAGCGGGTCACGATCGGTTCTGTGGCTCCCGTGGCGCTGACGACCAAATCGGCCTCAATCAGGGCATTTTCCAGATTTTCCCACGGCTGCACCTCCCCTTGAAAAAGCTCCGCCATCCGACGGGCATTCTCCTCTCGCCGATTGAGAATCGTGATTTTCCGCACCCCCTCTTCCCGCAGGTAGCGCAGCGTCTCTTCCGCCATCTGTCCGGCTCCGATGACCAGAGTCTTTTTCGTCTCGAAATGCTCGAAAATCTGGCGGGCAAAACAGGAGACCGCCACACTCGGCACACTGGTTCGATACTGGTAAATGGCCGTTTCGGAAGCGACGTTTTTAGCCACTTTCCCCGCTCGCTGAAACGCCGCGTGCAGCAGCGACCCGACCGACTGGCACTCCACCGCCAGGGCGTAAGCGTGCTGAACCTGACCACTGATTTGCCCTTCGCCAACGATCATACTGTCCAGCGACGATGCCACGTGAAAAAGGTGCCGGATCACCTCCTGACCCGTCTTGCGGAAACAGTATTGCGAAATTTCCTCCACCGAAAAACCATGAAACTCGGCCAGCAACTCCACCAGACGCTCCACCCCCTCCGTCGCGTTTGTCGGAAACATACTGTGCCACTGCGGCGACGCGAAAATCTCCATTGCCGCGTAAATTTCCACCCGATTGCAGGTCGATAAAATCACCACTTCCAACTCAGGATACCGACTTCGCCAAAGTGCCAGTGCCTGACGGATTTCCGCTTCCGAAAAAGCCAACTTTTCCCGAACATCCAACGCCGATTCCCGATACCGACACCCGACAGCCATCCAAATCATGGCGTCCCTCCCGCGGAATCGTCCGGCTGGCTCCCTTCCGAAAACGGCCTCGCTTCGCCGTAACGTTCCTGGGGATGTTGAGCCTGATTATGCCGATGTTCCGTCACTTGACTCAAGCCCAGAAGAACGCACAATGCCACAAAACTCCCGATCGTCCGGTACGCCACCTGGTGCCCTTCCTGCCAACGTTTCCAGAAATGACCCAGAAAAAGCGAGAACAAAAACCATACCAAAAGCAAAACCGTCCCCAAAATCATCGCGTCCTGCCAGAACGGAACCGCCTCCCCCTGCAATTTCGCAAATTGCAACAGCACGATTCCCGACAAAACGCCCAACCCCAACATCGTTGTTGCCAACTTCATTGCGTGGCGATTGGCCGCGTGAAGCCATTCCAACGACGGCAGCGCGGAGTACTCCACGCGACGCAACGGTTTCTTCAAACTCCCCGCTTTCCACAAATAAAACATCCCCGAAAGAAAGCCGCAAAAAATTGCCACCGTCGCCAGCAACATCGACAAGCCATGAATCCCACCCCAAATGGCCGACGCGGGCTGGAATGCGTAACTCTCCTTATCCGCAAGACTGGCCACCGCAATCACCCCCAAAATCAACGGCAGCAGGAAAAATCCGCTCCTCGGCAATTTCCGCGACGAAACCAGCCCCAACGCCAAACATGCCATGACCCACGCCGTCACCAGGAACCAATCCTGCTGGCTCGAAAGCGGCAGACGCTCGTAAAACAACGTCCGGTAATAGAGATACGCCGTATGCGCAAAAATCCCCGCACCCAACGCCAACCGTTCGGCTCCCTTCCACCGTCCCAACACCCACGCCAATGCGTAACAGGACGCAAAACAAACGATCCCTACATTTTCAAACATGTTTTCATGCCAACGCAACCGGAAATTCAAAAAATGTGGTTCCAAGTCCCTCCATCCCTCTGAAAAAGGGAACTCTCTCCCCGTCCAATTTCATTCCCGGTCCAGATTTTCGCTTTGGGGCAAATCGCCCAGGGAATCCAACTCAAAAAGTTTCAGAAATCGCTCGGTGGTATAATATTCGGAGACGGTTTTGTTGCCGCGCCGCACACGTTGAACCCGCAACAAATTACGTCGCACCAATTGCCCCAGAATCGGTGCGCAATTCGCCCCCCGCAGTTCCGAGATTTCCTCCAGCGTCAACGGTTGTTCATACGCAATGATTGCCAGAACGTCAATCGCCGACTGGGAAAGTTTGGCCTGGCGGATTTTGCCGTAGAAAACTTCCCGAAGTGGGCTGAACTCCTCACGTAACCGCAGTACATACCCATCCCCCACGAAAGCGACTTCCCACGGACAGTGTTCCCGGACATAACGTTCATTCAGTTCCTGAGCCAACGCATGGACTTCCGCAACCTCCACACCTCGCATCAAATCCGACGCGACTTCGGCTCGCAACGGACGATTTTGCGGATTTCCCACAAAAAGCATCGATTCCAGTACCGAAAGGGGCGATACCGGAACAAGACCGTCGTCCGTAATTTCCGTTGAGTACGGATTCGCTGTCAGAAACGCAAATGGGTCGGAGTCCTCATAAACACCCAGCGAAGCCTCCTCGTCTTCTGCCAATTCCCCATTCTCATCCCCTTCCGGCACGAAAACAGACTCTTCCCCCAAAGGCAAGGAAGCCGTATTTTCTACAGGCTCCCCACGTATCGCACGCGCGAAAGCCTGTCCCAATTCTTCAAAAGAAATTTCCGCCACCATGGCAATTAATCATTAAATTCATGGGTTCATTCTGCCATTGGGACTTCTCCCACAATTTCCAGATACGCATCGACGGCCAATTGATTTCCGGCCAGAATCTGCTGCCGATTTTTCTCCACCATCGGCATTTCGCGTGCCAGGAAGTATTGCAAAACCGTCTTTTTGCGACCACAAATCGCCGCCTGTTTCAGAAGAAAATGGCCGATTATCACGCTTACCGCCATATCGACCAGCCGACGTGCCGACAAATCGGTGTACGTGACCGAGGCGGCCTTCACAAACGCCACCGCTTCCGCCACTTTTTCCCTGGCCGCCACAAGTTGCGCCTTGCACGTCTCCAGTTCCGCGTCGTCGAACGTCCGCTTTTCCATTTCTTCCACATACGACTGGAAAACACCACTGGTGATTCCCTTGATCGCCGCCACGACCTGCAACTGGCTCGTGCCCTCGTAAATGTTCGTGATTCGCGCATCACGAGCATACCGTTCCGCCGCGTAATCTTTCATGTAGCCCGAACCGCCCAGCACCTGAATCGCGTCGTAAGCCACTTTGTTGCACATTTCCGAAGCGTAATATTTCGACATCGGCGTGAGCATGGCGTTGAGCCGTTTCAGTTGCCGCGTCAACTGTTTCAGTTCCTTACTCCGCTCTTTGGGCAACTCCGCCACCGTCTCCGTCAACCGCAACGCGTTATTTTCCCGGTCGCAAACCGCTGCCGTTTCGTAAGCGAGCGCTCGGGCTGCCTCAATCGAAACCCGCGAATCGGTCAGCAACTCCGCCACCGGGGGCAAATTCTCGATCGGTCCGCCAAACTGGCACCGGGAGTGCGCATACGTCCGAGCCAGCCGAAACGCCGCTTCCGCCACGCCCAGCGACTGTGCCGCAATCCCCAACCGCGCCCCATTCATCAACGCCATAACATACGTAATCAGCCCACGCTGCCGGTCGCCGATGAGCTTGGCCGGGCAGTTCGTGAAAACCAGTTCGCACGTCGGAGAACCGTGGATACCCAACTTATGCTCCAGGTGACGCACTTTCACGCACTCGTTTCGCTCCGAAATGAAAAGGCTCAAACCGCGTCCGTCCTCGATTTCATGTTCGCTCCGTGCCAGTGTCAGCAGAATCTCGCCGCAACCATTCGTGATGAACCGTTTCACGCCGTTGAGATACCATTGCCCCGTCACCTCGTCGTAATCGGCTCGCAGACGCACGGCCTGCAAATCGCTCCCCGCGTCCGGCTCCGTCAGCACCATCGCCCCGGTCACTTCGCCGGAACTAAACCGCGAAAGCGTCTCGTCCTTAATCTCCTGCGACGCAAACGCGTTGATCGTCTCCGCAATCCCCTGCAAGCCGAACATGTTCATGAATGAAACGTCGCCCCGCGAAACAATCTCCGTCGCCATCGTGTAAATCAGCGTCGGGCAATTCAACCCGCCGTAGCGTCGCGGAAGCGTGAATCCCATCAAATCCGCCTGTGCCATCCGGTCGAGATTCTCCCGAACCAACGGGTGAAGCGTCACCGTCCCGTCGGCGTTGAGCGTGTTCCCTTCCTCGTCCACCTGCTCCGCATTCTTCGCCAGCGTTTCGGCAGAAATCTGTCCCACAATCTCCAACACCCGCCGATACGAATCGACGCAATCATCCAAATCCTGCGGAACGTAATCCGCGTCGCCATTCTGGGCGTACTCTTCCTGAATCTCCGCCAGACCGCGCATGTCCATCACGTCGAAATAAAACGGAATATCGTCGTTATCAAGATAAAAATTTCCCATGTTTTTTTCCTTTGAATTTTTAATGGATACTCACTGCACGCTCGCCAGACGACGGTTTCGCAGAGCTTTCGTCAACATCGGCACCACCTTGTTCAAGTCCCCCACAATCCCGTAGTGGGCAATCGAGAAAATCGGGGCTGCCGGATCGTTGTTGATGGCGATAATCTTGGCCGACTCTTCCATTCCCGCACGGTGCTGCACCGCGCCACTGATTCCCACCGCAATGTAAAGTGCCGGTCGAACGGTCGTCCCGGTCTGGCCGATCTGGTACTCTTTGCCGATGAAGCCACTGTCCACCGCTGCCCGGCTCGCTCCGACAACGCCACCAATCACGCCTGCCAACTCACGAATCTGCTCGAAATTCTCCCGACTGCCGACGCCACCGCCACCCGCGACGATGATTCGTGCCGCCTTGAGGTTCACTTTCCGCTCCTCCACATGGCGTTCCAGCACCTGCACCACCGACGCCAGTTCCGAAAGCCCTTCCACCGTCTCCGCAATCACTTTGCCACTGCGATTCGCGTCCGGCTCCTGGAGCGACATGACCCCTTCCCGTACCGTTGCCATCTGCGGCCACCAGTCGTAATTCACGATCGTCGCGATGATGTTTCCACCAAATGCCGGACGAATCTGGAGCAGTAAATTGGCATGTTCCGCCTTCGTTCGCGGATCCGTCACGTTGCTAATATCCAGATCGGTACAATCGGCCGTCAGACCCGAACGGGTTTTGCTCGCTACTCGCGGTGCCAAATCCCGTCCCAGCGGCGAGGCTCCGTAAAGCACAATCTGCGGCTCGTACTTCGCAATGAGCGTCTCCACCACCGCCGCGTACGGATTCGTTGTATAATATCGCAACGAGGGATCGTCCACCACATAAACGTGGTCCACTCCCTGCGCAATCAATTGTTGTGGGAGGTTCCCCAGGTCGTAACCCGGCAACACCGCGCCGACTGCCACGCCCAGACGGTCTGCCAATTCCCGTGCCTTGCCACACAATTCCAGCGAAACGTCATGCAGGACGCCATCCTGCTGTTCCGCAAATACCCACACTTCGCCTTTTCGATTTGGTTGTGTCATAAAACGTTGGTCTTCCTTATGTATCTAATTTCCATTCCAGCCCGACAGGTTGGAAAGGGAAAATGCTATTGAAAATAAGTCTCTCGGCCAGGTGCCGCGCGGCTTGCGGCAAGCCGATAGCCGCTTTCCCGTCAAGACTTCAACCGCCGTGGAGAGGAAACCTTTCTATAGAAAGAGTTATCCTCTCCAGACCTCTCTTTCCAAAGATTTTTACTTGCGGCTGTGCCGCTTTTAATTATCAATTATCAATTATTTAGCCCAGCGTGCGGTCAGAAATCAATTCCTGAATCAGCCCGGCAATCCCAGCTTCGGTCGGCTCTACAGACGTAAAACCTTCTTTGGTCAAAACGATGGACTCCACGCGAAAAACCTTCGTCGGTGAACCGGCAAAACCGCACCGATCCAGTTCTGCGCCAATATCCTCCAGCGTCCACTGTTCCAGCAAAAGTCCACGTTCTTTCAACGCTTCTGCTTTGGCTTCGTCCACTTCGGCAGGGACGGAAGCGTGCTTGTAACGCAGGACTTTTTTGGCCGCCAGAGGACGTGGTTCGTTGGCCGTCTCCAGAACCGTCATCAGGGCAGGAAGCCGAACTTCGACCAGTTCCCAACCATTCCCCGTATTGCGTCGGATTTTCGCCTTTTTCCCCTGCGAACACTCTTGCAATTCGACCATCTCTTCCAGATACGTCACCTGTGGAATGTCCAGTTTTTCCGCAATTTGCGGGCCTGTTTGAGCCGTATCGCCATCGATCGCCTGTCGTCCGCAGAAAACGAGATCGTAATTTCCGATTGTCCGAATCGCCTGGGAAAGAATGTAACTCGTCGCCAGCGTATCACTTGCCGCCGCACGACGGTCGGTCAGCAGAATCGCCCGATCCGCTCCTCGAAACAGACACGCTCGCAGCACTTCCGCCGCTTTGGGTGGTCCCATCGACACGACCGTCACCGTCCCGCCAAAACGGTCCCGGACTTCCAGTGCCGTCTCCAACGCGTGCAAATCTTCGGGATTGAAAATGGCTGGCAACGCCCCTCGATTCACCGTCCCTTCCGGTGTCATCGCTTCGGACGTGATGTTGGCCGTATCAGGAACCTGTTTGACACATACGATACTATGGAATCCCACGAAATATCTCCTGTTCTCTTTTTTCACTCATTCCCAGGAAGGGAAGATTCTTCTCCAAACTATTTCCAACCATTTTAGCACAAACCGAACGTTTCGTCAAGAACGGAAAAATTTTGTTCCCGCCACCTCTTCGGCCAGCTTGTCAAAACGGAAGAAACTGCTATAATCACTCGGTAGGTTTTCCGGTTTCACGTTACCTCCCTTTCGCGGTGGTCAGAAGCATTTCCCACAAAATGACGGTTGTTCCGGCAAACAAGAACCCAAACAGAACTTTCCTCTATTGTACAGGAGAATATCATGAGCGAAATCTTTCGTGACATCCTCGATGTTTTCGACAACAGCTATCCCGAACGAGACTATGAAATCAAAATCTTCTGTCCCGAATTTACCTCCGTCTGCCCCAAAACAGGACAGCCCGACTACGGTACCATCACCATCCAGTACATTCCCGACAAAAAATGTATCGAACTGAAGAGCCTCAAACTCTACCTGCAACGTTTCCGAAATGAAGGAATCTTCTACGAAAACGTCACGAATCGGATTCTCGACGATCTGGTAGCTTGCCTGGAGCCAAAATGGATGCAGATTGAGGCTGATTTCACTCCACGAGGCGGAATTTCCACCAACGTTACCGTCGAATACTACGCGGAATCGGAAGAGGACGATGAAGCCCCAATCTCCCTGTCGGAAAATTCCTGAGACCCTTGACGATACTTCTTTTCCCCTTCAAAATCGCAAAAAAAGAAAGGGCTGCCTCACCCAAAAGGAAAGCAGCCCCAAAAGTCTTGAAAACCATAAAAATTGGAGGCGGCGGGTATCGAACCCGCGTCCCGCGACATTTCCATGTGAGCTTCTACATGTGTAGTCGATTATTAAAAATCTCGTCCTCCCCACCCCCAACCGACAGGGTGTGTGAAGAACCAGGTAGGAACCAATTTTAATTTCGGACGTACCTCCAGTGAACCGAAACGAGACAGACTTTTATACGCGACTTTCAACTCCGTCCGTCACGGATTCTCAGTCGGGGAGCCTTTTCTTAGGCAGCCATTACCAAGTTATTATTATTGGCATTTGTTTTTTTGTCGGCTTTTTACGTGGCATGCTGACAAACCACGACATGCAACCCTACACTTCCACTGCCCGGTCGAATCCAGGTCGCCCCCGTTTCCAACCTTTCAGCAAGAAACCCCATTATAACATTTTTCCCAATTTTCACAACCAGTACCGCGCCGCAACCGCAAGCTGCGGCTCCCAATAGTAACGTTTGCCCTTCTTTTTCCGCCGCTCGTTGGCGGCTGGTCGATCAATATAGCAGGGCACCGCAAGCTGTCCAGTCGGCTACACCGCCTCTCCTTACCCGTTTTCCGTCGTTCCGGGGCGGTTTTACCGCCTCTTCTTACGTTTATTGGCAACACCAGTTGATATACTCCTTCTCTTATAAAATTCCCCTCCCCCAAGTTACCCTAACATTTTGACGATAAAATCATAATAGCACTCATTGACAAGAATTCAAGGTTGAAAGATGGAAAATTACGTATTATCAGAAAAAAATTGAGCGAATTGCGTCGCGAACACAAAAAAGCGAAGGAAAAATGGTTGGCGGACAGGACAAAGCGGTTTTTCTGTCGTCGTCGAGTGGCGAGTTTGACGCAGGAACAAAAAAAAGAATTGTCGACTTGGTTGGACAAAAAT
>JAUNBF010000003.1 GCA_030527185.1 Planctomycetia bacterium
AGCCTAACGGCTACCACCCCTCCCCAAGGGAGGGGCTTTCGTGCGGAAAACCGGAAATTTCAAGGAACACTGGTATAGAATTGCTTTGCTGCGTTTACCATTTTGAAAACATCGGTGGAGCCGTTAGTAGCGTGGAAGAGTTTCCGCAGAAGATTGAGACAAGGTATCTTTCATCCACTTGAGTTTTTCGGAAAAATTTCCTGGAAAAGATGTGGATCGTGGATAATTTCACTCCTTCTTCCAGGAAACTTTCCAGTGAAACGGTCAGGAACCGCTTATGGCAGAGAGACAGCCTGTCTGTCGTTTCGATTTCCGAGATAATAATGGACTTCCGGCTCGATAGCATACGAAATTCGCTGTGAAGAACCGTCGCACAGGGTCATTCCGAAACTTCCCGCGTGAGGACTTCCGAAACGGCAGGAGTGGCGGTCATACTGTTCTCGATCCTGCAAAGGAGCATAATGGCTGGCGGGATTCGCAAAATCGTAATAAACACTCCGACACGTATCGTTGCAAGTTCCGTTATAAAGCGTTTCGTTGTCACCACCGCAATACTCCACGGAACCGGTTCCTTCTTCGTAATACGTGGGGCTAAGATACTTTTCACCGACAAAATAGGTATTCGTCGTCCCGTCCTGAATCTCCGCCAGAGAGACGGCACTGCGATAGAAAATCACCCCCTGTTGTGGATACGTTGGCCAGTTGTTTTCCTGATTCCGTTTTTTCGCGTCCTCCAGACTGGAAGGTGCAGCATCCCCGCTCACTTCACTGAGCGTCACAACCCCATAATTCGCGGCATAATCCCCCTTGACCACCTGGGTCATATCGGTCAGAGCGTTCCGAAAAGAGGAGGCCTTTCGGGAATAATACGTTTTGGCACTTCGCCGGGAAGGACAGTGAAAAAGGGAAAGTGGTGTTTGCAGACAAACCGCCACCCCCTTTTTTTGCACATCCCCACACGTGTCGGGGTCCCCGTCCGCTCCCGATTGAAAAAGTGCGTTTTGCTCCAGAAACGGAAGGAGGGAATATGTCCAGGAACCAGGCTGATCCACACCCAAACCGCGATCCGGGTCTCCCACCCAACGCCACGTCCACCCACCTGAAGGAAATGCGCGGACGGTCGTTTCGTAATTCAACGCCGCCAGTCCCATTTGTCGTAAGTGGTTGCCACATTGCAGGATACGAGCCGCTTCCCGTGCCTGCTGAACGGCTGGCAGCAAAAGCCCCACCAACATCCCGATAATGGCAATCACCACCAGCAATTCCACCAGTGTAAAACCATTCCATCTTTCTCGATCCATGACGATTACTTTCCATTCAAACGGGTTAATAAATCCTCCAACCGAAATCGAACACACATGATATAATTGGGAGAGTTCTTTTCCCATTTTCCATAAGTCACCGTCACGATCGTTCCATCCGGGAGAATCTCCACGCCGGGATATGCGCAATCTCCACCATAACTTTCCATCAGTCGAATCCGAAAATCGCCTTGCGTATCGTTAACGAGGTCTTCATACCGCCCGATCCACGCCACCCAATCTCCGCCAGTTGTCGTTTTTTTTGCCTGGTCGCGGAAAGAAATAAAAAGCCGTCCGTCGGGCAAATATTTTCCCACGTGTCGGTCTCCAGTAAGAGCGCCGTGAGAAATTTCCCGTGGTTCCGTCCACGTTTTTCCCTCGTCATTCGAGAACGTGATGTACGAATTTCCCAAATGACGATTATCCCGCCACAAAACCGCAATCTGTTTTCCGTCGGGGCTGCGAATCGCTCCCGGCTCACAGAGCCAGTACGTATCGTTGAAACCGATCATCTCCGGCAGGCTCCAGGTCAATCCACCGTCGGTGGTGAACGTTTTGAACTGAATAAAACCTTTCGGTCCGCCCGGTTTGCCATACCCGACGTTCTTTTTCAGCGTTTCGCCCATGAAAGGCCCCTCCAGTCCCATCTCTTTTCCGGTAAAATCGTGGAACAACGCCATGTAATGTCCCGGTTCCTTCAACGGAATCAACGACGAAAAAGCCACAATACCGCCCCAATCTCCCATGGGTCGCAGATCACTCCACGTTTTTCCGTCATCTTCCGAAATAGCCAGACAAGTACGCACCATTCCGCAAACCAGAATCAACCGTTTCTTTCCGGCAGCGTCCACCGTGCGAAAAATCGTGGGACAATTATCCACTTGTTCCCAACTCGCCGGGACGGAAAGATGTTCGCTCCACGTTTTCCCTCCATCCTCCGAACGTTTCAGATAAAGTTTTCCCCAGGCATGGCCGCCGGGATAGACGGTGTAAATCGTCTTTCCATCCTCCAACAAAGCGGTGGTGGGATGGCCGTAATACTGCTTCTCATCCCGATCGACCAGGACTTGAAATTCCTTCATGTGGGAAATATCCAGAACGGGAATCGTGTAGCCCAGTTCCTTCCCCTGCAAGAGAGAAAAATTTCCCAGTAAAATCAGCCAACAAAGTATCTTTTTTTTCATTCTGCTCGTCCTTTCTTAAAATTTCGTAAACTCCATAAAAACAATCCTATTCCCAAAAGCCAGCAGGTCGCCGGTTCAGGAACGGCTGCCGTGTCAACGGAAACATTCAACGTTCCGGCATTCCAGACGGCATTCAGATAATAATCCTGCGTGGAATCGGCCAGAAGCGTATCCACAAACGAAAAGTTGGAAGCGGTCAAAACCGTCGTTTCCACCCCCGGTCCCAGGGAAAGAATCTCCTGAAACCAATCCTCCGCCAGGATTACCCCCGCTCCTTCCTCGAAAATCAGCGTTCCCGTCCCTGCCATGTCGATTTTTTCCTCCAGATACAGTCTTTCACCAATCGTCAGACTTTCCCCTTCCAGAATCGTCAGCGTATCCGCCTCTTTCCCCCAATTCAACGTCCCAACAACAGACGTATTGTCGATATTCCACGAACCTTTCTCAAAAGAAGCCGCATCGACAGAAAACGTTGTTTCTCCGGTGGTCGTCAAGCTCTTTTCCGACTTCCAGTTCCAGCCGCGGAGAGAAACCTCTCCCTCCAACGTCAGATCGGTATCCGAATGTGAATTATAAAAATACCCACCTTCCACCGTCAATGTTTTCCCGGAAATATCCCCCCGCAGAAATATCTCTCCATTTCCATTGGCTGCGTACGGCAATAAGAGGGAATCGGCTCCGACTTCCAGATTCATCTCGTAAACGCATGCGTTGGTAGAAGAATCGTTCGTCATCTGGAGAATCCCACCGTTCAAAAGAATTTTGCCGACGTTGCCGTTGCGCTGAAGGATTTTATGGCCGTTGGTGGAGGATTCATCCCAAAATCGAAGCATGGCATCTTTCTGAACAACGATTCCTTCCTCTATCGTGACATCCGCCCGACCATTGTTGTTGATACAGAAAACGCCTACCGCCACCTCCAATTTCTTCAAATCGACCACACAACCATCCCGAAATTGAGGTTCCGTAACCTGCGTAATCAACTGCCCCAGCGTGGGCACGGCTCCCCAACTTTGGTTATACGCATACGTCGTGAGTGTGTAGTCTCCTTTTACGGAGCCTCGCAGCCAGATTTTGCTGTTGTCCACCGCTGTGATAGAGGCATTTCCCGCCAAAACCACATTTCCCGCAAAAGCTCCCCGTGCAGTTCCCGGAGTGCCAGTATTACACCAAAGAACGCCGTACGGAATGTCGGTTCGTTGAGAAAGGGGAGAACCTGCCGTTCCGGTTCCCGAAATCGTAAGCGTTTGTCCGCGTCCCAATTCACGGTCAGCTTGATTCAAACAGAGTGTCTGCCCCGACAAAAGGGTGAGGGGAAAATCAGACACAGTCAAATCCGTGCCATAAAAAATCTCACCCGTACCACTTCGAGAAAGAAGCAGAAAAACCAGAAGAATACTTACCCGACCGACTTTGAAAATGTTAAAGTCGGGGGGGGGGGTAAAATAAACATTTTCATTCTCCTTTTCCTGGGGAATCGAGAAAACTCCTTGACGGCCTGAAACGGATTTTTATCCGCTTTCTGATAATTACCATTATAACCACACTTCCCCCCAATGTCAATTATGTTATTGCGGCAAACCATTGTGTTTTAGCGGCAGAATTCTCCTTTTTTCTATCAAAGAATCAAACCTGATTGGATAATCCTGAGTAAATAGGATGGATGTGTAAAAGAATCCGGTAAAAATCTTTTTAGTGATTATTCTGATTCTCCACGTCGATGTTAGGGGAAGAATTTATGGAGGAATTCTTTCTACACTTTATTTCACCACGCATTTTTTTACAAGGATGATGTTATGCTGCGTGTTGTTTTTCCCCTGACGCTCTGGATGGCTATGTTGGGTAGTTTTTCCGCTTTGATGGCAGAAGAAACGCCGATTGCCGAGCCTGCCGAGATTTCTGCGTCGGAAGATTTTGTTCAAGTGCCTGCCAAAGAATGGGAAATGCTCCAGAAGGATTTGGAGACGATCAAAACCCAACTGAAAGAAGATAAGGAAAAAGCGGAAAAAAAGAAAGAGGAAGAAAAAGAGAAAAAATTCCGTACGCCGCAAACGAAAGTCATTGGCCGATTTTTCTTCGACGCCGCGGCAGGAACGCAAAACGACGCGAATGAGCGGATTCATGGCGACTACGTTTCTGGGACGCAATTCCGACAAGCCTGTTTGGGTATCAAGGGAACGCTTTACGATATGATCGAGTATGACAGCACGCTGGATTGGGCGAGTGGGAAATTCGCGTCCAAAAATCTTTACATGGGTTTTTACAATCTCCCTGGCGGCATTAGTTATCGTGTGGGAAATTTCAAGGAACCGTGGAGTATGGAGGAATTGGTGCCGTATCCCGCTTCGATGTTTATTGAAAAGTCGGATTTGAACAACATGAAAACGATTTGCGGAGGCCGAAATAATGGCGTGATGATGCACAACTGGCACAATGCGGATCGAATGACGTGGGCAGCGGGACTTTTTGCCGCGAGTATGACGGAAACGAATCTGGACTGTTTTTGCGATTCGGAAAATATCGCTTTTACCGGACGAATGACGTTTCTCCCATTTTACGAGGAATGCTCGGATGGTTCCAAGTATCTCTGGCACATCGGCGGGAGTTATAGTTTTCGCAAATACGATCAGGCACGGGCGAAAGATCGCGGCACTTCGATTCGACTGCGAGCGGACAACGCGATTGCGACACCCTTGATGGAAAGTGGTGAATTGGATGGGCTGGATTCGCTCAACGCGTTTCTGATCGAGTCGAGCATTGTGCGGGGAGCGTTTTCGATCGATTTGGAGCATGCGGTTTTTCTGATGGACGATGATAAATGCGGCGATGTGACGGCTCAGGCAGGGTATGTGCAGGTTTCGTATTTTCTGACTGGAGAGAGCCGAAATTACAACAAAAAAGGGGGAACGTTTGCGGTTTTGGACCCGAAATGCCCATTCGTGCGGATTTGCCGGGATGGCATGGGGGTCTTTTCCGGGCCGGGAGCGTGGGAAGTGGCGTACCGGTTTGCCTGGACGGATATTGGAGAATTGGCACGTGGCTATAAAGACGCGACGTTGGGAACGACGCTGACGAACGCCTTTGGAATCAACTGGTATTTGAATCGGAATTGTCGGATGATGTTCAACTACATTCTGGCGAAGAGCGATTATGAGGGAAAATACGAGGGAATGACCGGTTGGGAACATGTTTTTGCCACACGATTCCAGATAACCTGGTAAAAATGTCTTGCAAAAAATCCAAAACCGGGTATACTTTGGAAAAATGGACTGCTTTTTCAACCGGTGAGAAAGAAGTCTCTCCAGGGTTCCGGTAAGACAGGATGTTGCGAGATGGAAAAAATTTCCCCAGTCAAGGATGGGGTGGTTCTTCCTGAAGTGGTGGAAGGGATTGGTCGTTTTCTGGATGAGAAGGGGCTGCTTTCGCTCCTTTTGGCGGAAGAAGGTCCGCACCTGGAAGGGGTTTGGGGAGGCAGTGCGGCAGGGGTGGCGGCAGCGATTGTGCAACGGTTGCCGGACTGGAACATCGTGGTTTTGGCACCTTCGCAAAAGTCGGCGGAAGATTTTCACGAGGATTTTACACTCTTTTCGCGGGAAACGCCTCTTTTTTTTCCGTGGATTCCCGATGTTGGGGAAAAACCGCAGGAGCCGACCGAGTGGGAAACATTCCTCCCCAGCGCAGCGATTGGAGAACGTCTGCGTGTCTTGAAAACGCTCCAGAACGCTGGCGTGGGGGGGAAACGGGCGATTGTGATGGCTCCGATTCAGGCACTTCTGAAACCGTGCCCACCGAAAGAGTCGCTTCAGCAGGATTCGCTTTCGATTGCGTGCGGCGAGACGTTTTCGCTCGATTTTCTGACGGGATGGCTTGTGGATCATGGTTTTCAAAGCACGTCGGCAGTACAATTTCCAGGTGAATTTTTCGTCCGGGGGGGGTTGCTCGATATTTACGGCATGGAGATGGACGTTCCTGTTCGGGTGGAGTTTTTTGGGGACGAAGTGGAGTCGATCCGAACGTTCGACCTGGAAACGCAACGTAGTCTGGAACGACTTTCACAGGTGGAAATCACCTCTTTTCTAACGATGTTTCGGGAGACGGACAAAGAGGAAAAGGTGGGGCTGACCTCGTATTTGCCGCGGCAGAGTCTGTTTTTGCTCTGGGATTCGGAAGATACGGTTTTGCAGGGAAAACGGTTCTATCAGGCACAGGAAAAGCCGGAAAAACTGCTGACGCCGGAGGAGGTTTTCCGGGCGGTGATGAAATTTCCGTTCCTGTCGATGGCAACGTTGGGAAGGGGAGCCGTCGGACCGCAATTTTCACTGGCGACGGAAACGGTGGAGCGGTTTTCAGGCGATTTTTCCAAAGTGCGGGAAGAGTTGGAAAAATTCAGCGACGGGCAGGATGTTTTTTTGCTCTGTCCGCATGAGGCGGAGGAAACGCGGCTGCGGATGTTGTTGGAAAATACCCGTCCGGCACGGGAAAAGAAGCTCCATCTCCGAATCGGAACGCTTTCGGAAGGTTTTCGGCTGGTGGAGAGTCGGATGTTGGTACTCACGTCGGACGCCATGTTTCAGCGAACGGAAGTCCGGCGGTCGTCGCACCGGAAAACGACGAAGGTGATCGACAGTTTTTCCGAACTCAGCGAAGGGGATTACGTCGTCCATGTGTCGCATGGAATTGCGGTCTATCGCGGGCTGAAACTGTTGGAAACGCAGACGCAGAAAAAGAGTACCCATGGTGGAGCGGAGGAACATCTCGTACTGGAGTTCAGCGACCATGTACTTGTCTATGTTCCGGTCTCGAAAATTGCGCTGGTGCAAAAATACATCAACGGCGGCGGTGTGGCACCGAAACTCTCCACGTATGGCGGCAAAACGTGGGAGAGCCAGAAACGTGCCGTTTCGGAAGCGGTTCTCGATTTGGCGGTGGAGATGCTGGAAATGCAGGCGGTGCGACAGGCTCGGCCGGGGATTGCGTTTCCGATCGAGACCCCCTTGCAGAAAGATTTCGATGCCCTTTTTCCCTACACCGAAACGCCCGACCAGCAAAGTGCCATGGAGGCGATTCGCAAGGATATGACGCAGCCTCGCCCGATGGACCGCCTTCTGTGTGGTGACGTGGGGTTCGGCAAAACGGAAGTTGCCATGCGGGCAGCATTTACGGCGGTCGAGGCAGGGTATCAGGTGGCGGTGATGGTGCCGACGACGATTCTGGCGGAACAGCACTTGCGGACGTTTTCGCAGCGAATGGCTCCGTTTCCGGTTCTTGTCGAGTCGCTTTCCCGCTTTTCCACGCCTGCCCAACAAAAGGAGACGCTTGCGCGTTTGCAAAATGGAACGGTCGATATTGTCATCGGAACGCACCGACTGGTTAGCCGGGACGTTCATTTTCAGAATCTGGGGCTGGTCATCATCGACGAGGAACAACGTTTCGGCGTCGAGGTGAAAGAGGCTCTGAAACGCTTTCGCCGAACGGTGGATGTGCTGACAATGACCGCCACACCGATTCCACGGACGCTGCACATGTCGCTTTTGGGAATTCGGGATATTTCGTCGCTGGAAACGCCGCCCGGAGAGCGAATGGCGGTGGAAACGCACGTCACGCGGTTTCAGGATTCGCTGGTGCAAAACGCGATTCGACGGGAAATCGAACGGGACGGGCAGATTTTCTTCATTCACAATCGGGTTCATGATATTGAGGAAACGGCGGAACGTTTGCAGAGTCTGGTTCCAGAGGCGCGGATTCGGATTGGTCATGCGCAGATGTCGGAGCGGTCGCTGGAAAAGGTGATGCTGGATTTCGTCTCTCATCGGTGCGACGTGCTGGTGAGTACCACGATTGTCGAAAACGGGGTCGATATTCCGAATGCCAACACGATTTTTATCGACGAGGCGGATCGGTATGGACTTTCCGATCTGCACCAGCTGCGAGGACGTGTCGGGCGGTTTCGGAACCATGCGTACTGCTATCTTCTGGTGAAGGAAAACGCGAATTTGACCCCGGACGGGATTCGTCGGCTCAAGGCGATTGAGGAATTCAGCCATCTGGGTTCGGGCTTCCACATTGCGATGCGGGACTTGGTAATTCGCGGCACCGGGAACATTCTCGGCACCCGGCAGAGTGGGCAAATTGCGATGGTCGGCTATGAAATGTATTGCGATATGCTGGAAAACGCGGTTCGGAAGCTGAAGAAAGTCCCGCCGCGTGAGAAGGTGGAAGTGGAGGTCGATTTGCCTGTCACGGCGTATATTCCGCACGACTATGTGCCGGACATGCGGGTGAAAATGGAGCTTTATCGCCGGCTTTCCCGTTTTACAACCCTGGCACAGATAGAGGATTTCGTCCGGGAGATGAAAGACCGTTTCGGCAGGATTCCGGCACCCTTCTGGCGGCTGCTGAAAATCTATCGGATTCGGATTTTGGCACATCCCTGGCTGATTTACGCGATTCGGCGAGAGGAGAATTATCTGGTCGTTCATTTTTATTCATCCAAAGCGATCGAGCCGCTCACACGCCGCACAGTCGGGCGAAAAAAAGCTCGTCTGCGCATTGCCGACAGCCAAAGTGCCTACCTGCCACTGGACGAAAAAACGGCTCAGTCCCCTCCCGATTCCGATTTTTTGCTAAAATATGTCGAATTGCTCTTGCGGGAAAGATAGAATTTTGTCTATAATACGATGGTATCCTGGCGATCAAATGAAAAATCGTCCAAGGTTTGGGAACGAATGAGGCGATTTCCAAAAAGGAATGGGAACGTGCGAGGTTTACATCGGATTATCGGTTGGAGTATTTTGTTTCTGGGAATCTGCGTCACGCCGCTTGCTGCGCAGTGGTGGAAATCGGACAAAAGTTCCCAGGATTCCTCCAGTTCCGTCACGGAAATTAGTCGGGAACAGTTTGAAAGTTACTCGGAAGCCAAAAACCGTCAAAAGGAGGAAGCGAAAAGTAACAAAGGTTTTCTGATTCGTTTTCCGTGGGCCAAAAAAGAGGAGGAGGAACTTCGGAAAGAACTCCCGGCAGACGGAAAAAAAGAGGTGGCCGATCCATTTGGTCCGGCTCAATATCCGCAAACGCCCGTTTATCAGGATTTGAATGCACTGGAAAATCCCGAACCGAATTCTACGGTACAACCTTCCACTTCGATGGCCGCGGCAGCGCCAACCAGAGAAAACGTTGCCCCTCTTTCCCCTCTTCCTCCCCAGGCGAAACCCTCCGAAGAAACCCTCTTGACGAAAATTCCCTCTTTGCAAACAGACACATCCTCCCTTTCAGAAAAAGGAATCCAGTTTTATACCCACGGCCAGACGATTGCCCAAGTGGGAAGTCAGGTGGTTCTGGCCGGAGACATTATGGACTCGGTGGATCGGATTCTGGAAGAGAATAAGGATAAAATGCCTCCCGAAGCGGTTCCGATTCAACGGGAGATGATTGCGCGGGCGTTTCTGGAGCAGGCGGTGGAATCCAAATTGATTTATTGCGACATTTTACGTACCATTCCCCCGGAAGGATTGCAGAAAAATATCGAAATGATCGATAAACTATTTGAGAGCCAGGAATTGCCGCAACGAATGAAGAAAGCGAACGTGACGCTGCGGGAGGATTACGAAAAGTTGCTGGAAAGCCAGGGAACGACCATCCTGAAGCAAAAATACCTCTTCCGGGAAATCGTTTTGTGCCAGCAGTGGCTTCAGCAGTCGATTACGGTCAATGAAGACGTTTCCCCAGCCGAAGTGATGGATTATTACCGGGAACATCTCCAGGAATTCGAGACACCTCCCAAAGCGCGTTGGGAAGAACTGGTGGTTCGGAAGTCGCGGTTTCATTCACGGGAAGATGCCTACCGGGAAATCATTCGGATCGGCTCGATGGTGGCGGTTCAGGGAAAACCCTTTGCGGAGGTGGCACGAGAGTTTTCCCACAAGGCAACCTCCATGGATGGTGGTCAACACGACTGGATTCAACCGGGAGAATTGGCCTCCAAACCGTTGGAAAACGCGGTTTTTTCCCAGCCGGTGGGACAGTTGAGTGAAAATATTATTGAGGATGACGATTGTTTTTACATCATTCGGGTTCTGGAACGCCAGGACTTGATTCGGAAACCGTTCGTCGATGCTCAGGTGGAAATTAAGGAAAAAATCGTCCAACAGAAAAAAGAAGAAGGAAAACAAGAATATTTAGACCGTCTCCGCAAAGAAATTCCCGTCCTGACGATTTTCGATGGGATTCCCACGCCGGAAGAACGGATGAAGAACGCTCAGAAAAGTCCCGCCTCGCAGAATCCCTGGGGACAACTTTAAGAATCCTTACCCCAAGACTACAGGAAAAGGTGTTACGTTATGAAAACAAAAAATGGAATTTTGGCTGTATGGACCGTGATGATTGTGACAATCGTTGGGATAGATTCGGCTTACGCACAGAGACGTGCCTGGGGGGAACGTCCTTTTTCTGCCCGAAATCGGGATTTGGGAATGGAAAATCCGGGCAATCCTGTGGCTGTTCCTCCTGGTGAAAACTTCCCCGGCATGGCGAATGAAAATCGTCCTTTTCGGCGTAATCCTGAGGGAGGACTCTGGGGTCGTCAAACTCGCCGCCAGCGAGAAATGGAAGAAGCGGCCATGCAGCAATGGCTGGAAGAGACACAGGGACTTGGAAATCACGATATTACGCAGGCCGAGACCGAAATTCCAGCCGGACGATCCGTTTTGCGAAGAAATCCCCAAAATCCTGCCGCCGCCCCAGCTTTCATTCCACGTGGCGAAGGACTTCTGGCCAATCCCAATGCCGCCATTCGCACACGTCGCCCCGCCGTTTCCGAAAACATCTCGCCGACCGACAAAAAACCACTCCGCGACATGACTTCCGAAGAAATCACATCGCTCTTTGATGAGTGAGAGGAAATTTGCCTCCAGTCCCGGCAGGGAAGGTTGTAACGAAAGGAACGCCTTCCCCGAACGGGATTTTTCTGGACGCTACTCATTCCTCTTCTTCTCACGAATCCATAGGACCTACTCAACCAATCAGACACGATTCCGTTTTTTTCGATACACCCACAAGCCTCCCACTCCCAAAATCAAAAGTAGCCAGGAAGCCGGTTCGGGAACGGAAGACTGGGGAGAGGAAGAAAGTACGGAAAGGTTCAAACATGTCAGGTCGCCAGAGAGATTATTTCTCGCATTTATCAGAAAGTCAATATAGGATAAACCCTCTGCGGAAAACAGGATATTCTCCAAATTTATCTTGTAAATATTGGTACCACCCGAAGTATCTAGGAGCATGCTCAAATCCGAATCCGTCACTTGAGAAAAAAGTTCCACCTTCTCGTTATCCTCATACATGGCGGTGATGGAAAAACGGATTCCGTCCCTCTCTTTGTTAGGGGTGTTGGTGACAATGCTGGAAAGGACATCGCCCACGATTTGTAAATCTCCCGTCATTTCCTCTGCTGGCGTCCATCGAAGAAGCATTCCTGTAGAGGTACTCAATGGATGGGTGAAAATATAGTCCGAGGTTCTATCAGCGTTGACAGCATACGGTGCCAGTTTACCCAAAGCTCCACCAGATGACGTGTCGGATACGGTATTGACCGAGCGAAACGAACCTGCCAACCCATTTCCCGCTCCTGAAGCATAATAGCCAAACCCCTCGTTATTGGTGGCTTTTGATGTGGTCACAGTACCTCCGTCATCGCGTAAACTCCACGTTCCCAAAATGGTTCCGTTTTCATCCAGAGAGGAAAAACTCCCCGAAACACCTGCGGCAGTCGGTTCCACGTAATCTGCCGTAAACGAGGTTGTGAAGCTGACCGGGGCGGCACCCACCCACGCATTTCCACTGCCGAACAACATTGTCAAAAAGACAATCAATACTCTGCGTTTCATGACATTCTACTCCTGTTCCATTTTCCTGTTTTGGTTGGTTTTACACACGGACTCTTTTTGATTTTGCGGAAATTCAAAAAATAACCACTCAAAATTTTTTCACCCCATCCCACAATAACATTGTATTCCACTGTAGACAGAATAGCAATAAGCAGAATGCGTAAAATATTTTTTGATTTTGCGTCAAACGGGTAGTCCCCCCTTTTATCCTGGGAGACCTTTTATAGAATCAAGTTTATGAGCGAGATGAGAAACCGTATTCCGAGAGTCTGTATTTTACTGGAACTTTCCATGAAATCCTGTCGGGAGAAATTGCGTGGAATTCTGAGGTACGAACGCCTCTACGGTCCATGGCGTATTTTTCTCCCGAATCGGGGAAGAACGTGTTCCACCAATCTTGCCTGGGAAAATTTTGACGGCATCATTTCAGGAAACGACGCCGGGTTGCCTCTGCACTGTGCCGACACACTCCGAAACATCCCCGTCGCCCTGATTGATTACGGCGAATGGAACCCGCCCTTTCAAAACCAGATACAAATTCGCTGCGATAACGAAGAAATCGGCGAAATGGGAGCCGAGTACCTGCTGGAATTGGGAATGAAACATTTTGCCTTTGTCGAGCAGGCTTTTGAGGTGAACTGGTCGATCATTCGACGTCTGGCTTTTGAAAAAAGAATTGCCAAAGAAGGTTTTGACTGTTCCGTTTTCTCCTGTTACTCGGCTCGTGATCAGGATTCCAGGGAAGATACGGAAGCACTGAAACGCTGGCTCCTGAAACTGCCCCATCCAACAGGAATCATGACCGCCAACGATGCCCGTGGTCTTCAGGTTTTGTATGCGTGTCAGGAGGCGGGACGGAATGTTCCTCAGGAAATGGCGATCCTGGGTGTGGACGACGATGAGATGCTCTGCCAGATGGGCGATCCCTCTCTTTCCAGCCTCCTTCTCGATTGTGAACAGGGAGGTTTTCTTGCTGCCGAATTGCTCGACAAACGAATGCGTGGAAAAGAGGTTCCGCCACAGACGCTTCATTATCAGACACTGCGTGTGTGCGAACGCCGAAGTACCTCCATCCACTACAAACTCGATCCTTTCATCGTTGAAGTGAAAGAATTTATTGAAGAAAATGCCTGGCTGGGAATTTCGGTGGCGGATATTGTCGCCCACTGTCAAGCGTCACGAAGCACTCTGGAGCGGGCTTTCAAACAAGCTTATCGCTGTACTCTTCTGGAAGAGATTCAACGTGTCCGATTTGAACGGGTTTGTCGTTTTCTTTTGGAAACCGATTTGACAGTGGCGGAAATTGCCTCTCTATGTGGTTTTCGCAGTGTCAGTGCCCTGAGTTTTCAGTTCAAAAAAAGATTCGGAAAAACGACCGGCGAGTTCCGAAGAAATCGCCGATAACCTTTTTCCCCATCCATTAGAGTACTTCCAGATTGAAAACATCGGCTGAGAATTTGGTACTCCTTCCACTTTGAATTTCAGGAAAACGAAAGAAAAACCCCTACCTTGGGGAGGGGCTTGGGGAAGGGAGTCCCAAAAACTCAAGTAGATGAAGTATAAATTATCAATGGAACAAAACGCTAGGGGAGTTCTTTGATCCGAATATTGCGGAATTCCACGCGGTCGCCATGACCACAGAAGGCAATCGCCCCAGAAGGATTGTGCAGACCGGGATGTTCCCGACCGTCGATCGTTTTTTCGATTTGCGAAATGTCCGCGTCAACCACGACCTGGCCGTTGATCGTGACGCGAATTTTGCCGCCGTCAGCCACGATTTCCTCACAGTTCCACTCTCCCGCAGGTTTCGTCGCTCCACGTTTGACCGCGACAACGCCGTAAATCGAGCCGCAGAACTGGTACGGTTTCAATCCCTTGTACTTTTCCGCGTAGTCGTCGAGAATCTGAATCTCCATGCCATGATACGCCGCGTCTTTTCCCGGCACACAACGAATGCCGATACCATTGTTTCCCCCTTCCGGGACGCGAAATTCCAGCCGCAGGACGAAATTTTTGTAATCCTTCGGGAAATAGAGAAAACCGCCCGGATTGCAGGTCAAAACCCCATCTTTGGCCGTGTAGCCTTTCGTGTCGCCCCGCCAGCCGTCGAGATTTTCGCCGTTGAAAACCTGGACGAAACCCTCTTTCTGCTCCGCTTCGGGAAGGGTCGCCGCTTCTGCCGCCAGCGCACAGAGCAACCCGGTCAAAAAACATCCCAATCGTTTCATCGTTCATCCTCCACAAGTTTTTGTGCCCGTTCGTTGCCAATCACTTTTCCCGCCGCAGCGTCCCAGTACAGCGTTTCGCCACACCGATACGCCACCACGCCGAGTAAAACCGCCTCGGTCAAACGTCCGGTATAACCAAAATGACAGGAAGGTTCTTCCTGCGTCCGAATACCTTGCAGCCACTCCTTCAAATGCCCCGGCGAAGGGGGAATCGTCGCCGGAGGTGGCTCGTAATTCGCAAAATCCGCTTCCGGGAGCAAAATCCGGTGCGTGTAGTCCGCCAGCAACATCCCCCGACTTCCGACGAACAATACCCCTCCCAGCCAGAGCGGAAGTTGGTTTTTCACAAGGACTTCCGGCGTTTCGTCACCGTCGTACCACGTGAGTTGAATCTCCTCTTGCGGCGTCGGGAAAACATAATCCACCCGCAATCGCAACGGTGCCATTTCCGTCTGCGTTTCCAGCGACGGCCCGGTCGCGCGGATCGTTTTCGGAGCGTCGAGATTCAATGCCCAAAACGCCAAGTCCATGTAATGACACCCCATATCTCCCAACGTGCCACTCCCGAAATCCCACCAACGCCGCCAGTTGGCCGGATGGTAACACTGCGAGTGATACGGTCGCTGCGGGGCATTTCCCAGCCACAAATCCCAGTGCAAATTCCTCGGTGGTTCCTGGGTTTCCGCAGGTCGCACGTCGTTTCCGCCCCATCCCTTACCACACCAGACGTGGACTTCCGACACGGTGCCAATCGCGTCACTTTGAATCATCTCCACCACCCGGCGGTAATTTTCCAGAGCGTGCATTTGCATTCCGGTCTGGGTAATAACCTTTTTTTCCCGTGCCTTTTCCGCCATGAGCCGGCATTCCCGGACACTGTGTGCCAACGGCTTTTCGCAATAGACATGCAAACCATACTCCATCGCCAGCATGGAAATCGGAAAATGCGTATGATCCGGCGTGTTGACCACCACACCGTCCAGCCGCGTATGATTTTCCTCCAACAGACGGCGGTAGTCGTTGTACAACTTCGTCTCACCGCAACACCGCAACGCCGCTTTTCTCAGAAAATCTTCATCGACATCCGCAATTGCCACCACATTTTCGACAAAAGCCCCTCCCAGCACCTCTTTCCCCCGTCCCCCAACGCCGATCACGGCCAAATTCAAACGACGCTCCATACCACCTCATTCACTTCCATACCAAATCTTTCCACAACATCTTTTTACCTCATGACCTCTCATTTTGCCCCATTTCCCACCATCCGTCAAGGGTTGCCCGGAAAAATCCTCCCAAAATCGCAAAATAAACCATCCTTCCCCCCCTTTTCCTCCCCTTTTTTTAAGAATATACTGCATTCTTACCCCACCCATTAACCATTATATCATTCACCATTAAAAATGTTTCCTTTTCCGATTCAACCGTTGGCTGAGTTGCTTTTTCCGAGGCGGTGTTATGGTTGTGGGAGGTTGCTGGAAGAAAGTGCGGAGCGGGAGTGGTGCGAAACGTGTCGGGAACGGTTGATGCCGGAACCGTTTGTGGGATGTCCGTTCTGCGGGACGTTTCTGGAGAAAAGTCCACCGCTTGCCCACCATTGCCATTTTTGTCAAAATGAGGTAAACTATTTTGACCGCGTGATTCCTTTCGGGAAATATGTGGGGAATTTGCGGTATCTGGTGCTGGAAATGAAAAAGGCGAGAAAAGAGCCGCTTGTCCGAGCCGTGGCGGAACTGGTTTGGGAACATCGGCGGCAGTGGCTTCGGCGGTGTCGTGCCGATGTCGTGATTCCCGTCCCCATGCACTGGTTTTATCGTTACTGTCGGGGAATGAACAATCCCGATATTCTGGCCGAGGTGCTGGCGGAAAAGCTGGAACTTCCCCTGGAAAATCGACGAGTTCGCGTGCGGCGGATGACACTTTCCCAACGGAGTGTGGAATTTTCCCAACGGAAAGAGAATGTTCGGAACCTCTTCCAATTGACGCCGCCCCCCTCCCCATGGGAAGGAAAACGGGTTTTGCTCGTGGACGACGTCGTGACTTCAGGTGCCACCTGCAATGCCCTGGCACATTTGTTAAAAACTGAGTGGAAAGTCTCCTTCGTCGCTGTTGTCGTGGTCGCTCGCGCGGGGAGAAAACAATGATTAGTGGTTAGTGATTAATATTGATCACCTTTGGATGGTAGTAGAGTTGCAATAAAACGTTCAATATCCATTCAACCCAGCCCACTCTACCAACTTTTGCCAGCCACCCCTTCCAGAGGTTGGGGCTTGGACTTGAAAACCCATTCTCCACATTAATCATTAATCATTAATCATTATTTGATAAGGGTTGGTTTCGATGATTCGTATAGGGACGCGTGCCAGTCAATTGGCACAATGGCAGGCTTACTGGTGTGCCAACCAACTGAAAAACGCGGGGATTGCGGTTGAGGTGGTGCTGATGACCACTTCCGGGGATAAGTGGTTGCCGCAAAATTCCTCTCTGCCGACACTGGCTGGGGGGAGTATGGGGCTTTTTACCAAGGAAATCCAAGTGGCTCTGTTGGAAAACCGGGTCGATTTGGCCGTACACAGTCTGAAAGATTTGCCGACAGAAACGACGCCAGGACTGACGCTGGCCGCCATTCCGCCGCGTGGCGTGGTGGAGGACGCAATTGTGCCGGGGAAGCATTTTGCCCACGATGCCACTTCGCTGGAACACCTTCCCGACGGGACGATTCTGGGCACCAGCAGTCTGCGGCGGCAGGCACAATTACTCGCTCTGGCTCGCCAGTATGACCGAAAATGGACGATTCGCCCGATTCGCGGAAATCTCAATACGCGGCTGCAAAAGTGCGATTCCGGGGAATACGACGTTCTGATTCTGGCACGCGCAGGTGTCGAACGGTTGGGGCTGGCTCACCGAATTGCCGGAATTTTGCCCCAAGAAGTCGTTTTTCCCGCTGTGGGACAGGGGGCACTGGGACTGGAAACGCGGGCTGATGATACCGAAACGATCGCCATTTTGCAAGACCTTCTCCACCATCCCCCGACCGCACGGGAAGTCTTGGCCGAACGTACTCTTTTGCAGGCTCTCGACGGTGGTTGCACAACGCCGATTGGTGCGTATTCCTCAGAAAAAACGCTCCACGCCCGAGTCATTGCTCTCGATGGCCGAACGTGGTTGGATGCGGAAGGAACCGGCGACGACCCCATTCTGTTAGGGCAACAGGTGGCTGCCGAGTTGAAAAAAAAGGGGGCCGGAAGCCTGATTCAGGAAGCCAGAACACGAGCCACGGTTCCCTGATAGGGATGGTTACTTCGTTTTCATCTCGGCAAAAATGGTGTCCGCGGCGTGGATCGTCTCTCGGATATGTTCCTCACGATGAGCCGCCGAAACGAACAGTGCCTCAAACTGGCTGCATGGGAAGTAGATTCCCCGATGGAGCATTTCCCGGAAAAAGTGGGCGTAAGCCCTGGTATCCGAACGGGATGCGGTTTCCCAATCGTAAACCGGTCCCTCCTGAAAGAAAAAGGTCATCATGGAGCCAACCCGATTGACGCAAAGCGGAATATTGTGTTTTTTCGCGGCCTGAGCTATTCCCGCGGCCAATTCTGCGGAAAGTTGTTCCAAATAGGGATACGGATTCGTCTTTTCCAGAATCTCCAGCGTACACAATCCCGCGGTCATGGCCAGAGGATTGCCACTCAACGTTCCTGCCTGAAAAACCGGACCGGAGGGAAGAATTTGCCGCATGATTTCTCGCAGCCCGCCATACGCTCCCACGGGAAGCCCGCCGCCGATGATTTTGCCCAGCGTCGTGATGTCCGGCTGAATTTTCAGCAGGTGTTGCGCACCGCGATAATCGACCCGGAAACCGGTCATCACCTCGTCACATATCAGCAAAATGCCATACAATTCCCGCACTTCGCGCAAAGCCGCACAAAATTCCTCCGTGGCGACGACGCACCCCATATTTCCCACAATCGGCTCGAAAATGATTCCCGCCACCTCTTTTCCCACATCCTCCATCGTCTGGAGCAGTTTTTCCGCATTATTATAAGGCAAAACCAGCGTATCCTGCGAAGTTCCAGGAGTAACGCCAGGGGAATTCGGAACGCCGAACGTCGCGGCTGCCGACCCTGCCGCCACCAGAAGGGAATCGGCATGACCGTGATAATTTCCCTCGAATTTGACAATTTTATTGCGACCTGTAAAACCACGCGCCAGCCGAATCGCACTCATCGTCGCTTCCGTCCCGGAATTGACAAACCGAACCATTTCGATGGAGGGAATTGCCGCCACCACTTTTTGTGCCAACCGCGTCTCCAGGAGTGTCGGAGTACCGTAGCTGGTTCCTTGCTGAATCGCCTTTTCGAGTGCCGCCGTTACCTCCGGGTGAGCATGCCCCAAAATCATCGGCCCCCACGAACCAATATAATCTATCAGCGCGTTTCCGTCCAAATCATAAAGGTACGCACCTGCGGCACGCTCGATAAACAACGGATCACAACCCACCGCTCCGAAAGCTCTGGCCGGACTGTCCACACCGCCGGGAATCCAGTGCTGCGCTTCCGCAAATGCCTGACTGCTGCGAGAAAATTCCATGATCGACTCCTGGAGGGCTATCGGGAAGATTTTTTCAATAAATTGCGACCTGCCGGACGTGTCTGTTTTTCCGGCTCCTCCAATTCTTCCGGCTCCTTATCCGCCTCGACTTCCACAACAGGAATATCGGGCAATTCCCCATCCGACTCCTCAACCTTGGAAGCAGGCGTTTCCTCTGTTTCCGCAGGAACCGTTTCCGGGAGTTCTTCCAGCAAATCCGGGACTTCCTCTTCCGCCTTTTCTTCCAAATCAGCCTTATCAGCCTCTTCCGAAAGGTCTGTTTCTACAGAATCCACCTCTTCCGTCTCCGTTCCTTCAGGAATGGCTGGCATTTCCTGAAGTTCCCCGGAACCTTCTTCGTCGTCCAACAACTGAAGTGGTTCCAGATCATCAGGAGGGAGTTCCGTCTCAGGGGGAATCGCTTCTTTTTTATCGTCCGCATTTTCCTTATTGTCCGCGTTTTCCTCATTTGCAGATTCCACTTCCGGCAATGCGTCGGGAAGGGACTCCAACGAAGGAATCTCTTCGTCTGAGGTCTTTACATCCGGTTCCGGCAAAATATTCCGCGGCGTCCTCTCTTTCGGCTCTTCTTTCTCAGCCACTTCGGCATTTTCCTCTTCAGGAACTTCCACCACAGGCACATCCACCTCCGATTTTTCCGTTTCGGGAGCAGGAACGATTTTGCCATTGTACGCCACCTGCGTGTTGGTACGTCCCTCCAAATCGGTCATGATCGTGATGGAACCGTTGATGTTCCGGGGGCGATCTCCCTGATACGAAAGTTTCACCACATGGACTTTTTGAGGCAACGTTTTAATCGACGCGGAAATATTCGGGTCTTCCGAGGTAATGTCCAAAATCTTGAACGGAACGGCTCCCTGCAACACCAACGATTTTTCCGTCACCTTTCCCACCTCCAGCAAACCAAAGGAAAGCGGCGACGGATTCACCGAAAGCGTCGGGCGAATTCGGCCTTCCACCGGAACCAGAAATCGGGAACTGCGGGGATTGGGGTCGTTCGTCACCAGTTCCAGATACTCGGTGAAATTCCCAGGAGGGGCGTTATCCTTCAAATGAACCAGCATCTGATACGAAACACGGTTATACTGTCGGGCAATCTGTTTCAAATCGACCGCCAGGAATCCACACGTACTCTGCACATCCAGAATCCGCCAGTTCATATCTTTCACACTGTTGACATTCACCGAAATGACCGGTTTTTGTCCTGCCGAAACCGTCCCGAAATAGACGACTCCCGGTTCCACATCCACATCGGTACGGATATAAACATACGAATGAAGCTGAACTTCCATGTAATACGGCTTGGAAAATCGCACTGTAATGGTGGCGTTTTTGTTGCCGACAAAATTTTTGGTATTGACAGCGACATGAATCACCCCTTTCTCCCACGACTTGATCGGGCCACGCGGAGAAAAAGAAGGGGTCGTACACTGACAGGAAGAAGAGACGGACTGAATTTCAAAGTCCTCTTTATATTTATTGGTGAAAACAAAATCGAATTCTGTTTTGGAACCTTTTACCACCACGCCAAAGTCGTGGGAGGTCGTTTCAAACATTTCCGCAGCATAATTCACGGAAGTGCTGTTATAGGTTCCCGCCAGTAAAAAACATGAAAGTAATAGGGCTTGCATTTTTCATTCCATCCAAGTCACAAGGTTTGTCCAACTCGGCAGGTGCCATTTCGCTTCGTCGACAGGAATGCAGGTAATCCTCCCTGCCAGGACGTTCGGAAAGGATTTGACTGCCGTTTCCTGAAAAACCGATATACTTCATTATACCTTCCGAAGGCAATCTTTCCGCCTTCAGTATAATCACTTTCGTCCCAAAAGTCCAGACAGGATTATCGTTATTATCGTCATTTTTTAAAGATAAAATCATTAAAATTGTTATAAAACGATTCTTTTTGGAAAAAGTTACAAAGTTTCCATGCCTCCCATCTCCCATTTTCCCTTTTTTGAGGTATAATACAATTAGGAAGGTTTTCTTGATAGAAAAGGAAGGGATTTCACGCCCCAATCAGAGTACTCATGGAAAAGATGGGTTAAAAATAGAGCCAAATGGGGATACTTTTTGAAAATCAGCAGGTGGCAGGTATGTTCCTTGTAAGAAAAAAATGGGAGAAAGGAAAAACGATCGGTTGCGGAATCGTTTTGTCGCAGATTTTTCTCGCAGGAATGATTTTTGCACAAGAAGCACCATCAGAAACCATCCCTGTTGTTGAAAAAAATATCGAAAAACAGGAGACCTCCATTCCCGAAGAGACACCCCCGGTTCCGCCTACGTTCACGGAAGAAACGTCGGACTTGAAAAGTAGCGAGAAAACAGAAACGGAAACGGCTCCCTCGGAAGAGGCTTCCCTGAACACCCTGTTCCCGTTTCAGCGTCGTGCCCTGGGGGAATCCATCCCGCTTTATCTCTCCCGAAAGGATGGAAAATGGATTGCCATTCCGGGAATTGGCCTGGAGCAGGTGGAGGAGTTGCTTCACTCGGTCGTGACACAGCGGGACAAAAACGATGCCAAACCGACACCGGAGTACGTTTTTCATTCCATGCTGGCGGATGGCAAAGTGGAAAAAGAGGCGGTTCGGTTGCAGGTCACATTTCAGGTGGAAACATTTCAGGATCGTCCTGTTCGGATTCCCCTGCGATTGGATGAGGGGATTTTACTTTCCGATCCCAGGGAAGCTGCGAAAGAGGCCGATCTTGTCGAACCGCCGACCGCGCAAAAGCCTGAAAATGTTGTTTCGCGGACAGCGGAAACCACCTCCTCGGAAAATATCGAGACGGTTCCCCCTCCACTGCCGCAGCCACCCACGGAAAAGGGACGGTTGTGGGTCGAATTTTCAGAAAAAAACGGATTTGTGGCTTGGGTGACGGGACGGGGTATTCATGAATTGGAGTTGACATTTCTCGTGCCAATCGTATCGGGAGCCGGGGATCGTCAATTTTGCCTGCAATTTCCGTACGCAACGACTTCGGAACTGAAAATGTCGATTCCCCAGACTCGTTGGGAGTCGGAAATGACGCATTTTTCCATGAATGGCGGGACGCTTTTGCAATCGGCTCATTTTGTTCCCGGTTCCTCCAATGCCGACGAGGGAGAGACTCAATTGCTGGCCATGCGGTTGGGAGGGGAATACTCTCTTTCCTGGAAAGTGACGCAGAAACCGGAGGAAAATACGCCTACCGTTCTGGAAGCGGAGGGGTTGATTTTCACCATCATCGGCAAAGACCTCATCGAATACGACGCACGGTTGAAAATCCTTTTCAATGAGGAAAGTCATGATACTTTTCGCGTACGGTTGCCGGAAAATGCCCAGTTGGTGCCCGTTTCCAACGCACACTATTCTGTGGAGTACGTTTCGGAAGAGGAGGCAGGGGGGAATCCTGAAGGAACGGGAAATCGACCTTTGGTGGAGGTGAGGTTGAAAACGCGACGGACTTCGGGAATGCAGCGTGTCGACATTCATGCCAAAGTCCCCTTGCAGACGGGTGAAATTTCCAACTGGTTCGACATTTCCGGCTTTGAGGTTCTTTCTGCCGTTCGCCAGTCGGGTTACTATGCCATCAAAACCCTCTCCGGCCAACATGCCAACTGGACGCCGGGGCCAGGGGTCAATCGGTACGAGGAACTCCCCTTCACACTCGATTCGTGGCGGCCTGTTTCCCAGACACCGCCTACGCTGATTCCTGTTTCCCGTCGGGAATCTTCCTATTCCCTCTCTTGGAGTGCCAGTACCACGGAAGGGAGTGAAACGGAAGTGGAAACGGAAATTTCCGCCCCACCCATACCGGAAACTCCTGTGGTGGAAACCTTGCCGATGAGTCCGGTATCGACGGTGCCAGTGCCGGGAATTTCGCAGACAGTGGAGTGGGACGCTGTTTTTGAGTACGTTTCCCAACCCGCCCCCCTGTGGACACGGATTATCACGCGAACCACACGAGTGAATATCGAGCCGTCGTATGTGGTGACGGTCAAACGGGATGAGCTTTGTCTGGAAGCGACGTGGAACTGCACGATTCGCGGTGGAAAAATCACCTGGCTGGACATCGACCTGGGAGACTGGGCTTTTCGGTCTGTCGGGCCAGACAATCTGGTCTCGATGGATTCGCTGGAAGTGGACGCTTCAGGTCGGATTTCCGTCCCTCTGGTACAGGCTTCGGGGGGACATTTGACGCTGACGTTTCAGGCATATCGAAAATTGGAGGAGGGGATAACCGACGTTGCTTTTACGCTCCCGAAAAAAGTCTCTTCCACCATTCCGTCGGTGGTGATTACCTCAACGCCCTCAGAACTGATTGTTCTGTCTGCCGCGAATGTGGAACTGACGCCGGAAAGTGAAAAATGTTATCGTCTGGTACGCCAGCCAGCCCCTTCCATGAGTCCTCTTTTGACTGCTGAAACGCCGGAAATGCTGCTGTATCGCTGTGAGTCGGAGGAGGCTCAATTTGCCGCCAAACGGCACATCCATCAGCGAACGATTGCGGTACGAGAATACACGCAGTTGGAAATTTATCGGCAGGAATATCGCATTCGAAAAACGTTTGAATATTCGGTTGCCTATGGAAGTGTGAATCAGTTACGATTCCAGGTTCCTGAAATGAGTGCGGAAAAGATGGAAATTCAGATTTCCGCCCCCCCATCTCTTTCCCCCCAAACGGGATTGGCTTCTTCTCCCACAACACCCGCGGCAGAAATACCACCGGAGATTCCTCCCCTGGCAGCCAAGGGGGTTCCGTTGGTTCCTGGAGTGGGGGCAGGTGTGGGAAATGGTGTGGCAGGAGAAACGACAACGGTTCCGTCCCCCTCATTGATTCCTGTGCCGGGAGCGGAGACCGTCGCCAGTCTGGCCTCCAAACCGCCCGTTGTGAAGATTAAGCCGACAACAGAATCTTCCTCACCGTGGATGGAGGTAACGATGCTGTTGCCGGAAGAGCGGATGGGAATTTTTTCCGTCACGTTGCAGTATGCGTTTCCACTGGAAAAACTGGAGGTGAATCGAATTCAGAAGCGAGATTTCCATCTGGCCTGGTCGTTAGATGGTCGAGTGGTGGAAAATCTTCTCGAAATTGCCTCGGAAGATTCGATTCAGATTCTGCCGCCGCAGACGATTGATTCGGAAACGCCGTGGGAAGAATTGGGAACGTTCCTGGCACGCAGAACATTTGCGCAGGAAAGCGATTCGGGGAAAAAACGGAACCTGATTCCCTGCATGTTGTGCAAATCGGAAAAAATGCCGAATAAGATTACGTTGGGGATGGACTTGAAGGAGGTTTCCCCGCAGGATATTACGATTATTGACCGATATTGGCTGCAAACGTGGTTGACCGGAACAACCCGTCAGGATCGAGCCGTTTTCCTCTTTCCACCGATTGTGGATGTTCAGGATCAGTCCTTTTTTGCCAGCGTCCCCCAGGAAAAGGAAGGGGAAAATACCGTTCCGGCACGGGCTTTTACCATCAATCTTCCTCAACGTGCGGCGGCGGACAGTGCGGAGGTCTGGATTGATCGCAAACCGGCTCAACTGGGAACCGAGGTCAAACGGCTTTCCGCCAATTCCCTTCAGGTGATTTTGCCCGCCACACCACGGAATATTCCACGAACGGTGGAAATTCGCTACCAGTTCGAGAAAAAACTCCCCAAGGAAGGGAATTTTCAGATGGAAATCCCCTACGTGCAAGATATTACGTGGGTTCGGGGAATGTACTGGCAGGTGGTTTTGCCGGGAGATACGCATATTTTGAAAACTCCGCCGGGATTCTCCATGGAATATCGATGGGGCTGGAATCAATGTTTCTGGGGTCGCGTTCCGATTTGGGAGCAAAATTCTCTGGAACGATGGTCAGGAGCTATCCAGGGTTCGCCGGCACCGATGAAAATGAACCGCTACGTCTTTGCCGGCATGGGGTCACGCGAGACGCTGGCGACAGGAGCGACATTTTACCTTGTCAATCGGACGACTCTGGTCGTGGTATTGGCCGTGGGAGTTTTCTGGCTGGGCGTTTTGTTTTTGTATTTTGCCTTCATGCGGCGTCCGATGGTTTTGCTCCTTTTCCTGATTTTGCTGGGAGCCTTTGTGGTACGTTCCCCCGATTTGGCTCTGCTGGGATTGCAGGCCATTTCCCTGGGTGGCGTTTTGCTACTGATTTCGTCGCTCTGCGGCCTGTTTCGGCTGGCACAACGGGAACCGCAATATCCCCTGATGCGAGATGAGGACACAACTGTCGTTCAATCGTCACGAACCATCATCTCCCTATTGGACGAATCCCCTGTTTCGCAGGAAGCCAAAACCATCACCTACGAACAGGCACTCGAAATTCCCGACCAGGATGCCACCGTGGCACGAAAAATCAAAACCAGTTAAGTTGGCAATTATCAATTCAATCATTCGCCCTTTGCGTTTTTTTCATAGGAGCGTTATGTTTCCGCATTTCCAGGATCATTTGCGAGAGAAAAAGAACGACCGCCTGATTTTTGGTCATGGAGGTAGGGAATGTCTGTTCCGAAGGTTCGTTTGGGAAAGTTGTTTGGGAGTGGTTTTTTGGGGGATTTTGGGAGGTCTGGCTTGTGCGGAAGAAAAAATGGAACCACTTCAGGCTTTTCGTCGGGTTTACGTTCCGCAATCTTTTCTGGATAACCTGCCGACAGGAGGCATCACGTATTGGCCTATTGCCGCGGAGGAATTTGAGCGTTGGGTGAAGGATTATGGGCAGGGCACCTCCCCCATGCGTCAGGATTCCGCAATTTTGGCACGTTCCGCAACGTATCAGGCAGCACTGCGTCCGCGAATGGTTCTGGAAGGGGAGGGAACGCTCTGTTTTGAGAAGAATTTCCCCGATTTGCCGGAAGCATCTCGCCCGGAACATCTTTTCTGGCGTTTTCCCGAAGTACGGTTTGCCATGAACGAGGTTTACGGGGTACGTCTTTCCACCCCACAAACGTCGGAATCGGAAAAACCGTCGGCACCTGTCATGCGCAGTGTCCATTTTTACCCGGATGGAAGTGGGGAATTGGAGTTGTTCAAAAGCGACTTTCAGGAAGGAAAATGCTGGCTCGATTTTCAATGGTCGCAACGCGGCGAAATGGCAGAATCGGGAAAAGTTGTTTTTTCCCTTCAATTTTTGCCCGCGACGAATATTGTTTTGGACTTGCAGCTCCCCGGACGATGGACGCCTCAAATTCGGCATGGTCTGGTGGAACTCCGGGAAAATGTCGAAGTTCCTCAAGGCTGGAAAGCATGGCGATTCCATCTGGGGGGGAATCCTTCGGTGGAACTGGAATTGACCTCCTCCGTTCGTGAGGAAATCACTCCTGCGGTACGGCCTGCGGTAGCGGTTTCCCAGCATAATCACTATCAATTTCATAAGGAAGGATTGGATGTCACCTGCCAGATGACACTGGAGTCGATCGGAACGTCGGAGCGAAAAAATGCCACGCTGCAATTCCAACTGGAGGAAGGTTTTCTTCTGACGGAAGTTCTCTACCAATCCCAGATGCTGAAATGGAGTTACCAAACTCAGGGGGAAGATTCCGAACGTCTGGCCATTGTGGAGCTTCCTGAAAGTATTTCCGGCCAGGGAAATCTTCTCGAATTGAAGGGTATTCAGGAAATGCCCGCCCCCACTTCTCAGGAGACGGCGGTTTTGCGGAAACTGCCGAAAATTCGCCTTTTAGACGTCTTGTGGAAAGAGGGGAAAACGGAAGTGGAAGTGGTGGAGCCGTTGGAAGTGGTCGATTTGGATGTGAAAGAGAGCCGAATTTTGCAAAATCGCCGAAGCCGCCATCCCAACGCTGTGATTGTGGAAATTCAGGAATTTTCGCCTTACGCCACCGTCCAGATGGCTATTCGGAACCAGCCTGCCGGAGTGCGTCTGGATACGACGACGGCAGTGAATTTTCTGGAAAACGAAATTGCCTCTCAAATGGAAATCACCGCCAGTATCGCGGATGGAGAATGTTTTGAAATTCGTGGGCTGGTAAACCGTTCGTGGACGATCGACTCGATTGAAACGCTGGAATCAGGGGTGATTGAGGACTGGAATCTGGACGTTTCGCCCGACGCGGTGGGACAGGTGTTGCGTGGTCTGACGCCGGAACAGGGAAAAACTCGTCTTCCGCAGGGATGGGATGAAGATTCACTTTGCGTACTGCGGATTCAGTTGGCTCACAGTGTCCGTCCCCACCGGAACCTTTCGTTCAAGATCAAGGCCAGGCGGCTGGAATATCCGCAGAATTATCTCTTTACCGGAATTCAGCTTACGCCGGTCTATTTCCCGGAATACCAGACAGGGGAATCGTGGATTCTGGCGGGCACGACCTGGTTGTGGCGGGTACGTTTTCTGGAACCGTACCGTTCATTGGATGTTTTTTGGGAAAACACCCCATCGGAAACGCAGTTCACCTCCTTTTCCGCAACCCTGACGCGAGCCCGGGAACTTTTCCCCGAAAAGTTGAAATTTCTGGTCGCGACGCAGGATTTCAAAGATATTCCGATGATTCAACTGGAACGTCGTCCCAAAGCGTTTACCGCGTCGGTGGAAGGTTTTTACGATCTGACCTCTTCGCCGCACGCGATTTACCGAATCCAATGCGACCCTCAAGGTTCGCTGATCGATACGGTGCGGGTGCAGATTCGACCGGGGTCACTTTTGGGGGTAACGTGGAATTTTCCGAAAAATCTCTTGGGAAGTGAAGCGAGAAGTCTGGGCAAAAAGTCGTACAATCCGGGTGGAGATATTCAGGATTCGTCGGAATTGTGGGAAATCAAACTCCGCAATCCACAGCAGGAACCGTTTGAGATAGAACTGGTTTTGCTGACCGACCAGTCGCTTATTCCGCAACATTTTTCCAATGGAGAAGATGAGGAACTGATTCCACCTGCGGATCAGGTGCAGATTCGCGCGTGGTGGACAAGCCGGTTTCCCGAAGGCGTCAAGCTACCTTTGGTGCATTTACCGCAGGCACAGCAATGTACCGGCCAGGTTTCCCTCCAACGCGACATTACGGACGACCTGTTCGTGCAGGCCGAGGAAATGGTTCCTATTCTTTCGCCCTCCTCCGAAGGGAATGGTCATCACGCCTCCACGGAAGGTGTCTGGACGTATCGCTATTCCCCATCGTCGCTGACGAATACGATTTCCCCTTCCCTTCGGCTGCAATGGAAAAATGGAAAAGAGACGCAGCAAGCATGGATTTGGAAGGAAGAGTACCAGACGCAATGTTTTCCCGGAGGGGTCGCTTTGCATGTGGCAACGCTTCGGATCGAAAATCTTGGGGAAAACTTTTTGACGGTGAGTCTGCCGGAAATTCGTACGGAGGAAATTTCGTTATTTGGCGTGATTGTCAATGGTCAACGGATTCTCAATGCCACCCACCGGACGCAAACGAAAGAGTCGGGCGAGGAGAAGGAACGCACGCTGCGAATTTCGCTTCCGGTCTGGCAACGGAATCATGAGGTCATTATTCAGTGGGTGAGCAAGATTTCTCCACTGGGCGTTTGTTCTGTGTTGGAACCGCCGCGACTGAAGACGAATTTTCTGGTTCTGCAATCTTCCTGGAAGGTGTGGATTCCCGACAATTACGTTCCTCTGAATCCTGTGCTTCAAAATCGTGAGCGGGAAGGGGACGATACTGTTTTGCTCCGTATTCTTGGCAATTTCCGCCTGGGAAAGAGTATTTTCAATCGGACTCCCAGTGGCAATCTGGCGGAGATTCCTTCTCCGGTGGAAGAAAATCAGGTAAACAGGCGAATGCTGGAGTCGGGAGAACCTCTCTCCCTGGTAGCGATTTCCCAGGATGTCGAAGGAAAGCAGGAGATGGTGGGGTGGAGTTGTTATCAACAGACCGATTCCGCCTCCCTCTGGATTGTGAATGGGAACGCGATGGAAGCCACACGCTGGTTTGGAATGCTTCTGGCCTTTTGGATTTCGTTTTACTGGCTCTCCCCCTGGCGGCCACTGCGGGTGGGATTGTGCGGGATTTCCGCCGTTTTGGCGTTGCTGGTTCCGCTGAGCCTTTCACCAGTTTTTTCAGGCTTTTTCCTGGGATTACTCCTGACGTTTGGTTGGCACTCCGTCGTTCGGTACCAAAAACGACAACAGGACAATACCCAGAAAAGAATCCGTATTTTGGGAGAAAACGAGCAGGTATGAAAACGATCCAGCAAAACCGATTTTCCCGGATATTTTACGAAAAGATGAGGATTTTGTTCCAACGGGGACTCCTGGGGTTGTTCTTCCTGGGAGTGGTGGGGAGTTCGTTCCTCTTTTCGCAGGAAAAACAGGATAAAAAGAACGATGTTCCGTGGGTTTTCATTCCGTTGGACGAAAAAGGAAAACCGGTTCAGGAGGAATATTACCTCCCTCTGGAGATGTTTCGGAATCTCTACCGGGAACGTTCCACGGAGCCGGAAAAACAGAAGGCCTATTTTTTTCACAGTGCCGTCTATCAGGGAACGTTGGCCTATTTGCTGACACCACGGGATTTGTCGGTGGAGTCGATGAAGGTGACGTTCGATGTGGAAGTTTTACGGCCGCATACCGAAATTCATTTTCCCGTCACGTCGGAGGAAGTCTATCTCTCTCCCGGCTCGGTTCGTCTCAACGGCACGCCTCAACAGGTCGATTGGGAAAATCAGCATCTGGTTCTCTCCATTCCTGAAGTGGGACGTTATACGTTGGAGATTTCCTTCCTGCCGATTTTGTCCGATACGGGCGAAAAACTGCTTCGGAACACCACGGGAACAGAATCGGGGCTGTCTCCTTCTCAAACAGGTTTCCGTTTTGCCATCCCGGCAATTGCCAATTCCCGACTGGAGTTGCAAACGCCCGCCGCATTTTCCAATCTGGAATTTCCCACCGCCATCGGACGTTCGACATACCAGTCCAACACCCGGCTCTGGACCGTCCAGTTGGGAGCAACCCCCACATTGACAGTACGTTGGAACAAGCCTTACGCCTCTGCCCCGGAGGAGACGCTCAATGTGGAGGAACTGTACTGGTGGACGATTGAGAAAGACTGGATGAATGTTCTGTGTCGTTATCGGTTTCTGTGCCCCGAAAAAGGGTGTAACCGTCTGGAATGGCGGGTCGACTCCCGACTGCGACTGGAACCTTCGGAAGTGCAGGTTTCCCTCTTCCAGGAAACGAGTCGGGAAGTGGTTTCGGCAGAAGGGAGTTCGGCAGTTGCTCTGCAACCGGAAGTTCTGGTCGAGCCGCAGGGGAATTTCCATCGGATTACGGTGACATTTCCAACCCCCGTGCAGGGACGGATTCTGGTTTCGTTTCCGCTTCGTTCCCAACCGATTTCCGGGGCGGGAAACTACCTTTTTCCGGCGATTTATACGGAAAAAACCCGTGTGGTGAAACGCTGGATCAATATTTATCCCGAAATGACGTTACAGGTTTCTCTGCCGGAAAACGAACATTTGCAAGCCGTTGCCATCCCGGAATTCCTGGCGGCGTGGAACGATTTTTCGATGGAAAAAAGCGACTTTTCCGGTGTTCAGCAACGATTGTCGCAGGCCATTGTGGTGGATGATACGCTTTCTGCCAACTCCCGCCGGACACACTGGAACGTGCGAGTTCGCCCCATTCCCGAAATATCCTCTTTTCAGGAAACGTTGTCCTGCCTGTGCGACTGGGACACTCTCCGTGTGCAGTATGTTTTGCAGGCCCCCTTTTCTTCGACCATTCCCGCCCTGCTCCATCTGGAAGTGCCGGAAGATTTGATCGTGGAAAAAGTCCTTTCCAGCGAAGGTTATCAGCAGAAGACACTCCGTTTTTCCCGCATTTCCTCCCAACGTCTGGCCATTTTTCCTGAAAAAAACGAGTCGCCTGCCTCCTCCACACCTACCACTTTCAACCAAACACAAATTATTTTGACCGGCAGTCTCGACATCCGTGGAGACGAAAATGGTGAAAAGGAAGAGCGAAATCGAACGGTGCCGCAAATTCGACTTTTGGGAGAGGATGTGCGAGTGACCTCCCGTCTGATGAATCTTTATCGAACGGATCAGGTTTTGGTGGAGTGGGAGAAAACGAGTGAGAGTCCCACCCCCGCAGCCGCCTCCTACATTGCGGAAAACAGTGGCACCTCGTTCGGAAACGTCCGTTTGGTAAGCAGCCGAACGCTTTTGCCCCAGGAAACCCTTTCCGAAACGATTCATATCCGCCCCAATCGGCCTCAGACGCAAATTTATACCTGCACATTTTTACAACGCTCGAAAGAAGAACCGGGAGCGTCCGAATCGATTCAGGAACGTTGGGAACTGCGTAAGGAGATTGTTCTGAACACGTCTGAAGGGGTTCTGGATGAGTTGACCATTGAAATTCCCGCGTATTTGCAAGGGCCTTTTTTACTGGAACCATCCATGCAGTACACATTGGAACCTGTTTTGTCGGAGGAGTGGATTGCCAATAGGAGGACGTGGCAGGGAGAGGGAAACCGGAATACGGAAACGTTTCAGGAAGAGGCACCTCCCGAACGTGTACGGATGATTATCCGGCCACTGCACTCATTTCTGGGAGAAACCCGGCTGACATTGAGTTGTGAGCTGAAAGAGTCGACGAATTTACTGGAGGGAAAGGGAACCTTGGTACGACTGCCGATTTTTCGGTTTCCAGGCATTTCAGATGTTCAGGAAGAGGTGGTTTTGCCAGTTGTGAAAAAGGATGAGGAGACGCCAGACTGCACCTGGACAACGCAGGGAATGATTCCGGTGAAAATGACTTCGGTGCCTGGGGAAAAGCCTTTGCAGTACCATTCGGAAAAAGACCTTCAGCAAGTTTATCGAATCGTTGATAAACATTTCAGTGCCCGTCTGGAACGTTTGACGAATCATTCTTTCTATCCTCAGGTTGTCTGGAACATCCACGCCGTTTTATGGAACCCACGGAAAGAATTTCTGGCCTTAACCACACTGGATTTGAATCCGCAAATGGCTCGTACCTGTATTGTGCGGATGGACGCACGTGTGGAACCGTTGGAATTTCGTCTGAATGCGCAGCCCGTACAGATTGAAGAGATTTCGGGGGAAAGCCTGGGAAACAATTCCTCCTCGAAATATCGCTATTTTCGGATTTATCTGTACTCCAACACCTTTCTTCAGCGACTGGAAATTCTGACGCATGGGAAAACGGAACAACTTCTGATGCGGGACGTTCCCGACCGCTCCCTCACTCAGGGGAAATGGGATACTTTTTTTCAACTTCCCTTGCCGGAAGTGGTTTCTTCTTTGGGTGAACCACTCCCCACCGAACGGGGAATCTGTTTTTTCTATCGGATGAATCAGGAACCGGTTCGACTGTGGAAAGAATCAGCTCAAACATCGGGAAAACTGGAATTGTTGACAGGCCGACCCTTGCCGCGAATGGAGTTGGTAGCGGTGAGTGAAATTTTGCAGCAGGCTAAAAAAATCTCCGAAAATCGGCTGATAACCTCTATCCCCATGGAAACTCACAATCGGGAACTTCGGAATACATTTCAGGATTCCCCGGAAACGCAGGCCGAAAATGAAGTGGAACGCTGGTTTCGGCTCTGGACGCCTATCTGGGAGTGTGCCATCAGGAATTTACAACAAAAACTGGCAAAAGATTCCTCTTCCGATACACTGGAATATCAAAAAGAATTAGAGACTTTGCGGGAAGATGGAAAACTGGTCTTTGACACGCCAACCCATCCGTCAACACCAGGAAACAGTCCGTCTCTCCAGCAGATTTTTGTCGGAAATTTGCCGGCGGAGATTCCTCAAACGTTGGCGTTTGACACGGCTGGCGCTTCGGAATTTTACCTTTGCGAATCCTTTTTCCCGGAGGATCGGCGGCCACCCTTCTTATTTACCGCCATCGGGCTGTTGTTTTTGACCATTTTCATCCTCGGAGTTCTCTTCCTTTTCCCAGGGATGCTCAACGAAGTGCGCACTTCCCCCTTCTGGTTGATGATTTTAGGGATTTTATGGATTCTTTGCGGCGAACTTTCCTGGTTGGGTTACTTACTTCTCCTGTCGGGATTTGTCCTCTTGCTGGTACGTCTGGGAGGCATGAAAAATCCTTCCGGGAACGGGGGAAATTATGGTTAAGGAGTGTTCACACAACGCAACGTGAAAAGAGGCTCACTCCGAAGAATCCGTCCTGGCAAGAATCAGATCGTCGAGCGTCTCCTTTACTTTTTCCAGAATCGTATCGTACGAAAAACTTCCCAGGAGTTTTCCACGTAATTTCATATTCACGCGATCCGCCCCACACCACAATCCGATGTCGGCATGGTCGCTCTCGCCAGGGCCATTGACACGGCAGCCCATGACCGCAATGGTAAAAGGATACGCTTTGGCGTAGGTGGTCATTTCGTGTACTTTCATGGCCAAGTCGACAAAACGGGCATTCTGAACGCGGGAGCAACTGGGACAACTGATGATGTTCAGCCCCGCCTGATTCCAGTCGCTCGGCACGGTGACACGGTTGGCGGCAACGTCGTCGAGAAGTGCCTGTCCCGCTTCGACTTCTTCCCGCTTTCGTTCGTTGGGTACGGTCAGCGAAATTCGGAGCGTATCGCCAATTCCCTCCCGCAAAAGTGGCTCCAGAGCAGCACGACTTTTCGGGATTCCAACGCTCGGCACGCCCGCTTCCGTCACGCCGAGGTGGATCGGGATGGAGGGACGTTTTTGGGCAAAAAGCCGATTGATTTTCAGGACATTTTCGGGGTGGGAATCTTTCAGAGAGACGCAAAACCGCTCGAATCCCAACTCCTCCAACCAGTCGGCATGTTCCAACGCACTGGCAAAAACAGGGTCTTCCCCGGTCTTTTTTTCCGGGTCGATGGAACCGCAATTGACTCCCACCCGCAGTGCCACGTCCTCTTTTTGCGCCACTTCCACCAACCAGCGAACCTTCTCCCGCCAAGAAATATCTTTTTCCAGATGGTGCAGATGCCCCGGATTGTACCGGATTTTCGCCACCCATGGAGCCAACGCCTCGGCCAGGCGAAAATTTTCCTGCAAATCGACGGAAAGATTGATTTTTTCCCGCAACGGCAAATCGAGAGCGGCAATTTTTCGACTCAACGCCTCCACCGCCGCCACATCTCGTGGATGATCCACCGCCACGCGGACGATTCCCGCCCCCGCTTCCGTCAGTTGAATCACCTGGGCAAACGTCGCTTCCACATCCTGTGTCGGGGTTGCGCACATGCTCTGAACCACCACCGGATGATAATTTCCGATACAAACCGAACCAATCGATACTTCACGTGTGGGATTTCTCATTTTCAGCCAATTTGGAAAAAAATTAACAATCGAGGAAAAATTTGCCGATAAAAGAGTATGCAGGAACAAGGATGTTTGCTTTCCTTATCATTTTACAGGATAAACGCGAAGTTCCAAGTGGAGAGGTGGGAAATTTTTCCATTTTTTCTCCCCTTTTTTTCGTTTTTTCCTCAATGTTCCTGCACAAAATCGGAAATGATATTTCAAATAAGGGAGAGTATCGCTGTGAGTCAGGATGTTCATGTGTTGGCGCTGGTCAAAGGTGCGGAACGTTACGTTTTTTTGTTCAACGAAGAGAATCGTGCCCAGACGTTTCGGGCACTGGCGCGGTATGCCTCCAACCCGGAATTGAGTTTCACCTGGTACGACGCGGCCGTTCTGAGTCAGAAAATCCGTAACGAAAGTCAGGAACCCGCAGAATCGGTGGAATAAACGAGGATTTCCTCACGATGATTCAAGCTCTCACACGTTTTTTGAAATTTCTGGTAGTGGAGCAAAACGCCTCGGAGTACACCGTCAAAAGTTATCGTGAGGATTTGACCGGGCTTGTGGAATATCTGCTCCAGACACGTGGAAAATCCCCGCCGCCGGAAGCGGTGACGATTCCCGAACTGCGAGCTTACGTTTCCGCCCTGCATGAAGCCCAATATTCTCCCGCGACTATCTCCCGCCACCTGGCTTCTTTGCGGAGTTTTTTCAAATTTTGCCAGCGTGAAGGTCTGGTGGAAACCAATCCGGCCAAAGTTCTGCGAAATCCGCGTGCGGCTCGAAAACTGCCTCATTTTCTCACCACCGACGACATGGATCGTCTGCTGCACGCGCCGCCAGCCAATACGCCTGCCGGGTTGCGGGATCGGGCGATTCTGGAGGTGATGTATTCGGGAGGGCTGCGCGTCAGTGAACTGGTAGGACTTTCCGACGAAGACCTCGATTTCGACGAAGGGGTTCTCATCATCCACGGAAAAGGAAAAAAAGAGCGGCTGGCACTTTTGGGTCCCTTTGCCGGAGAGGCACTTCAGGAGTGGCTGGCGGTGCGACTTTTACACCCGCAATGGGAAAACACGTCGAAAAAGCCGGTTTTTACCAACAAATACGGCAACCGTCTCACCACGCGAAGCATTGGTCGAATGCTGGAAAAGTACCTGAAAGAAACGGGACTGGATCGTCGCACCACGCCACACACGCTCCGCCACAGTTTCGCCACCCACCTCCTCGACCGGGGAGCCGACATCCGCAGCGTCCAGGAACTCCTCGGCCATAAAAGTCTCGAAACGACCCAAATTTACACCCACCTGACCACCGCCACCCTCCTCTCCGTCTACGAAAAAGCCCATCCACGGGCGAAATGACCCAAACGTTCTCGAATGGCTCATTGACTTCCGAGGTTCTATTTTTGTGGAAGTCCATCCAATTCCTGCCGAGCAAAAATTTCCCGTTTTTCCTGATAGTAGCGATAACGTTCTTTCTGCTCCGCACTCCAAAGATTGGCTTGGGGGTAGGCTCCACAAAAGGGTACGGCCAAATCAATCCAGCAGGCGATGGTTCGTTTTTCCTCCTCCGAAAGCTGAACGTTATAATGGGACGGTTCCAGATAGGCCATCAACCGACTTTGGGTGGAACCCGCGGCGTAGGGGGGAAGCATGGTTGCTGGCCCCTGGGCATGATACCAGCATGTGAGAGGAAGTTTCCCATACTTTTCCTGAAAGTCATGAAGCTCTTCGGGGCAGGAAATCATCCGGCCTTCTTCGGTCAACGTTTTGTATGCGTGAGAGAAGGAACGCAGGGAAGTGTTTTCCATTTCGGCAAATGCTCCGGTCAGATTCAGCATACTTCCTTCCGGTTTTCCAGGATGGCAGGAAATGCAGTGTTTATCCAGAATCGGCTGAATACGCTGGGAAAAACTGAACCCCTCCGTCGGTGCATGGGCATCTATTTTGCGGGGCTGATTCACTCCCAGATAATTGTTGATATTCGCCAGAAGTCCCTCTTTTTCCAGCCGTTCCAGCAAGGGATGGAAGAAGCCGGCAGAGGGTTGGAGTTTTTGAGGAGCTTTCCCCATGGCAAGGGTGGCTTTGGACTGGGATACGTCTCCCACCTGCCGTTTATCTTCGTGACATCCCAGACACGCAAACGTTTCCCCAGGCATGAGGGTAGACCAGCTTCGCATGGTTTGAACGCAGCGTCCCTGAGCATCCAGAAGTTGAAAATACACAGCGTTGTTTGCGGGAACTTCAAAAAAACAACTTCCGTCCGATTCCACATCGACTTCTCCCAAAACGTGCTTGACATCGTAAGAACCATTTCCAATGGAGGGGGGGGTCTGAACGGGAGTATCGCCTCCCATTCCTCTGTTGAAGTTCCAGCCAATACGTGTCGGACGGAATTCCAGCGCCACAACACGGAGTTTTCGGATCGTTCCTGGTGGAACATCTTTCAGTCCCTCTCCCCAATAGACATTTTGAACGTAATACCGTCCGAAAGACTGTTTCAGGTCTACCTGACTTCCTCGAAGGGGGGGCGTTTTCCGCACGATGCGTGGGACGGCCTGCGAGGCGGAAATGGTGGGGTCAAACGCGAGCAGTTCCCGCTCTCCATCGCTGGTCATCCAGTAAATTCCAAACGGCGGATTGAAGGGGCCTTTGATATACTGGCATCCTTCCGGGAGGAACGTCACCAGATAACGCGTCTCGTCGAAAGCATAGGGATATTGATACTGTTTACCTGTCTGACCAAAACAGTCAATGTAGGTGAGCCATTTCCCTTTTTCCCACTTCTGTCCGGTAAATACGTTGGACTGTTGGCGGCCTTCCGTTCCATCCGGCGCAGCCCCCGCGACAAACTCAATCCCAGCATCTCCCTGTGTCCCCCGCGAAGGGTCGATAATAGCCAATTTCCCTTTTTGAACGACATGATGCCCCGAAACCAGGGCAATGACCTTATTCGTTCCGGGAATTCCGCGAGCGTGCAAAAGGGAACAAGGATACCACGAGTTGTTTCCGTAGTATTCCGTTTGTGCTGTGCCATCGCTGTTCATGGTTAAAAGTGGTTGCTGGAATGTGTGATTGCGGTCGTTGTATTCCCAACGGGTAAAAATAATCCGTCCATCGTCCAGCACCTGCGGATAATGCGTATGCACCTGATCGTAAGCCAATCGCCGCATAAAAAGTCCGTTTCGGTCGCACGTGTAAATGTTCGACGCGCTTTGAATCCAGCAGTCGTCCTGATGGCCACATCGAGTGGACTGAAACACCAGATTCCCTTCGGCGGTGAAAGCTGGTTCAATATCGGCACACGGAATGATTTTTCCATTGACTTCCGGGGAAAACGTAATCTGACGGATTCGCAGCGTCTCCATGTCCATGAGGTACAGATGATAATCGTCATTCACAAAATTATCCCGCATGGAAAATACCAGGGTGTTTCCGTCAAACGAAAAATTCGGGTCCCGAATCAGGCCGTTTGGCTTTTCCAAAAGAACTTCATGACGCAACTTGCCATTATCGTCCCAGGTGATTCGGCAGAGTTGCGAACCGGGTCGCCAATCGGAATTACGGATATCGTGTTCCCCATCGGAGAGTTCTTCGGTACTGGATTTGCCAGTCCATCCCCCCAAAACGCAGTGTTTGACGTAAACGATTTCCTTCGTCTTTTCTCGCAGGTATTTCAAACGGAAAGCCCGTCGCTCCCAACAAGCCTGAAAATAGAGTTCCTTCCATCTTGGATCGTTTCCAGGGATGTTTTCCACAAGGAGTTGATTCATTCGCGTGGTAATCTCTTCCGAACAGGCACCACTTGCCAGCACTTTGGCGAGCATTCCTTTTTCGATTTCCGCGTTTTTTCCCGAACGAAAACAGTCGATCCAGCGAAAGCCATAATCCTGAAGAATCCAGTCTCGATGAAGCCGTGCTTCAGGAAAGGGAAGTTCTGGAGGATTTGGCTCCACAAAATCGAAAGGTTTTTCACAAAAACAGGTAATCTCCGCAATCTGGATATTGAAAAACTTCCCCAAACCGGCAAAATCCTTGTCGTAATTTTCGCGTTGGGTCAAAAAGGCCATCGCACCGTTCCATCCCTGGTATGGCGGAAACGCACGATAGCGAAACTCGGAATTTTTCAAATCGTATTGAATTGCCGAGGAGGAATAACCTGGAGAGTGATTCTTGTTCCACGAGTCTTCGATTTGGATTCCAATGTAGCGCGCGGAAATTTCAGGCCAGACAACAAACGCGGAATTCCCAGAGGCCACCGGAGCCAGTTCCTGATGGGCTTTGAGAATTTGTCGATGAATTTTCCCTTCCGGGTCGTCGCACTTGAAGAGAGTCACACGCTGTGCATTGCGGTAAGCCCACGAAATTGGCGAAACCATACGAATTCCCGAAACGGGTTGAACTTTTCCCAAGTCCAGTACAATGGTGGCCGTTACGGGTGTGGAACCAAACGGAGGGTGAACCTGAGTACTTTTTCCATCGCGGGAATCATCGAGAAAAACCGCGTGTGTACTCCAATCGCCGTCGTACACCTTGTCGAGTGTCCGCACATCCGGCGTTTCTGCCGACGTCCACGCGGAAACAGGACGTATTTCCAAAGTTTCCGCGGAGAGATTTCCCATCGCAAAAAACGCCACCGTAAATAGACCGATTCTCCATCGAAACATGGCAGGACTCCTTATTTTGAGAATGAAATTTGATTTTCCGTAAAAATACGACGTTGGTTTGATGATATTCGCAAGTTTTTCTGGTCATTCGTCCACAGATTTCCCTTCCGATACGAACTACTCCATCCCTAAAAGGGTTTCCCCCCTGGCGATCGTTCCCATCGCAATCCATATTTCGGAGTCGATACTGTTGCTCACAAACACCAGCGAACCGTCGCCGCGAACCGCATTGACACCTCCCGAATGTCGGCTTCGAGCGGACGTGAAATACGGAACCGAATTGACACTCACCACGTTGGGAAGCGGGTATTGGGCATTATCACAAAGAATGTAATCCGTACCGGAGTTGGGCTGGTGGTTTGTCATAAAATGGGAACCACCAGGTCGGGGAGCCATAATTCCGCCACGCCAATCCCGTGCCTCATCTGCCACCGGAACCAGGCATTCCGACATGAGAACGGTGTTGGAAAGTCCGTCCCGAAACTCACTCACCTGACGACGGGTATTCAATTCAAACGGTGCCCGCATCTCCGAATCGACCACGTTGCATTTTCCCGAACTGGCTTCGCGGTTGAGAAAACCGAAATTGAGTACATAGTTTCCTTTGGACGAAATATACAAGTCGCCATCCCCTTTCCAGGTCGCGTTGGGGCGATCGTCCGGGCAAAAGTAAATCGCCTCCGGTTGGCAGTAAGGCAAATTCCGAGGTGCGGTGTAATTGTATTCCTGATCGAACCCCTGATAATTTCCCATCAGCTCCAGATACGGCCACAAGGGAAGTGTCCAACCTCGCAGAATACCGTTGTATCCTTTCCCGGAAACACCCTGTTTGATGTTCCCGAGGGTCTCAAAAACGGCCTTTTTCTGACAGGAAGTGATACCATCACCATGTTGGGCACCATAAATGAAATAACGATTCGACGATTCGTAATTCAGATGTGCCAAACCAATCTGTCGTAACTTGTTCGCGCACTGCATGCGTCGGGCTGCTGCGCGTGCCTGCTGGACAGCTGGTAAAAGCAGACCCACCAACATTCCGATAATCGCAATCACCACAAGCAACTCCACCAGCGTAAACCCGGTTCGGGACAATCGGATACCTGAAACCTTACGGATAATCATAATTTTGCACTCCTTTTTGGATGGTCATTTTCTTTGTGGAGGTGTCGTTATCTTCCACCAGCAGGACGTTCTGAAACGCCTGGGAATCCGGGATTTCCTTTCCATAAAGATACCTGGTGGGAAACTTTTCCAGTTTGTAGAGCCGAAGAACCACTTCCCCACAGGGAACCTCGGCGGAATATTTTCCATCGTGAATCTCGGCGGAAACGGTCGGAAGGGTTCGGTCCCCCGCCGGAACAAACTCGATTCGGCCATATTCCACCGGTTTTCCCTTCCACCAGACCGTTCCTGAAACCTTTCCCGTCGGCATTCGGTCACAACCTGCCAATAGGATGACTCCGAGAATAAGCAGGAACATTCGCTTCATTTCCGCCTCCAGAACCAGCCCAACAGACCACAGACCAAAAGCAGCCACGAAGCTGGTTCCGGGACGGAAGTGTCCGGCACCTGGAACGTTACCGCGCCGGTCAGGGAATCATACTCCCAATTACCAGCGATATTCGACAGAATGGAGGAAAAATGGAATGCCGATGGTTCCTCAAAGGTGAAAAATTGGTACGTGGTATCCGTTTGGGGAGCGGAATCGAGAAAGTGCAGGTACAACTCGGTATTCTCTATGTCAAACGAAATCGCGTTGATTTTCTGTATCTCGGTCTCCGTACCGATGTCCAACGTGATTCTTCCCAATTTCTGCTGGAATGAGCCGGTAACGGTCATTTTATCAGCATCCACCACCAGATTGGCCCCCGCGTTGACGAAATTTCCGGTAAATGTGCCTGCCGAGAACATTCCGCCGGTGAGGTAAAAAGAATCGTCTTCTCCCCCCACCTGGAAAGCCTCCGCGTGGAATTCTCCACCTTTTTGGACGAACGTTCCCGTTCCCACCGTTCCCAATGTTACTTTTTTGACTTTCGTGATGCCACCGGCAATCCAGATTGTCCCCTCGGCGGAACTGGAAGTACACTGGTATCCGGCGACACATAACATGCCAAGATTCACCGTACCGCCTGCCACGGTCACATTTCCCCCCTTTCCACCAGCATAACCGATGTCAAGAGAATACAGATTGACGTTTGCGTCGTCACGGATGGTCAAGGCTCCCGTATTATTCCCCGCCGCGTTTCCAATATGCCAACGGCCTTGGGTTGTATTTCCTGCCGTTCCTACCACACCGCCAGTGATATAGGCGGAACCATGATTGACAATCAATCCACTGTTGCTGTCAAAAGAAGTAAACGTCCCCCCTGTCATGAAAAACGTACTGTCAGCAGAACTGGGGCCAAACCAGGTATTGGTGGCTCCCATCGCAATGGTTCCGCCATCTTCAAGAAAAATAGCGGAAGCGACATTCTCGCCAGCGTACTGATGGAAACGTCCTGTGACAGTCAGGTTTCCCCCAGTCTTGACCGTCAGGTTGCTGCCAGTGAAGGTCGACGCGCCCACCGTGAGGGGCGAGGTAACGATCACATGGGAACCTGCCGAAACATTTCCGCCCGTCCAATCGGTTTTGTCCGTCAGTTTCCCAATATATGTCAATGTTCCCTCGGTAGTGTTGAAACTCCAGTTGGCCGCGTCGTTGGTTCGGTTGTTGAAAACGAAGCCGGCGTTCCCTTTTGTAATGCTGTCTCCATCCATGATGTCGAAAACCGAACCTGCCGTCACCTCGGACGGAGCATTCACGTAAAGTTTTCCGCCGTTGAGCGTCACACTTCCCGTGGCCACCAGTTTGTCCGCCGTTCCTGAACCCAGGTCGAACGTTACAGAACCGCTGTTTTGTGTATAATTTCCCGCAATGTTCATCGTTCCGACAGTCGAAAAGTCGGCGGTGGCGGAATGGGCAATTTCCATACAGGTTCCGTTATTGGTCAGAGACGCTCCATACGAATTGGCCTGAAAAGTACCTCCCCGATAATTCGTGGCAACACTTTCCGCGTTGAAAGTCTCCACACGCATCGTTCCCGACCAGAGGTTCAACGTTGCGGTTCCCAATCCTTTGTTCAACGGTTGGGTAAAAGTTATCCTCCCCTCCCCGGCATAGTTGGAAGCTCCAATATTCAGCGTCCCGTTGCCCGAATCCTGATCACCAGCAATACGGTTGTCGCCCGAAGAGACGAGAACCGTCCCCCCCAAAAGGTTGAACGTCCCTTTGGCTCCCGTGACATGATTGCTCCTGGCTCCGATCCAGAGAGCGTCTCCCTGGATATTGACCGTTCCGCCCAGAACATTCACCGTTCCGTCTCCGCAACCACTGGCAATTGCGAAATATCCACCAACATGGACAACCGTATCCGTCCCGGAAATGTTCAGAATTCCTCCCGTGCCTCCAGACGCATTGGTGGAAAGGGCAATCCCGCCATTCGCATGAAGGGTCCCTCCTGTCACGGAAATGGTGGGAAGCGTCGTTCCCTGGGTTCGTGTTGCCCCGGAATATCCCGCGCGCAAATAACCGCTGAGTGTCAACGTTCCCCCCGTCATCCGTATTTCCGAATCGTAGTCGAGAACATTCATCGTACCTGCCGAAACCGTTCCCGAATCGAAATTCAGCGAGTTTCCCGCCGTGAGATACGGAAATGTCAGAACCTCGGTATCATCTGGAATTTCCCTGGAATCCCAGTTGGTCGCCGTTCCCCATTCGGAACTGGTCTCACCTGTCCACGTCTTTGCGGCCTGTACGGTAGAACTTTCCCATGTCCCGGCAAGAAACAGAACGACTGCTCCGGCAAGGCACAACCGTGTGAAATACGTCTTTTTCATCTCTTTCGTCTCCTCTATTGGAATACAAGGATTGCCCGTTTTTTCATTTCTGAAAAAGTCACTCTGTCCATCATAACCCATAAATTTCTTGAATGCAATCAAAAGTATATAAAATAGCGGCATAATATCATTTAAATATACGGCAATCCCCCTCAGGTACGAATAAAAATAAGATAACAGTACCCAATACGCCTTCCCGGAAACTGGAAATCCTTTTATTTTGTCCTCTCATCCCTACGGAAATGATTTTTTACGAGAAAAAATATGGCAAATTACAAAGTAGCGATTTTAGTAGAAACCTCCAACGCCTTTTCACGTGGATGTATTCAGGGAATTTCCCAATACATCGAAGAACATGGGCCTTGGGCTATCTATTACGAAGAACGTTCTCTGGACAGTCCGGTTCCCGCATGGTTGCCCGGATGGGATGGAGATGGGGTGATTGTTCGCTCCATGAAATCAGATACGCTGCAATGTGCCCTGAAAACCCGTGCCAAAGTCGTCAATATGGGAATCGACCACATACCGGGAATACCAGAAGTATTTCAGGATTTTCACCGCAACACCGAATGGATTGTCAAGCACTTTCGGGAACGCTTTTACACCAACTATGCTTACGTCGGAATCCAGGGAAAGTATTACTCCGATTGTGGAAAAGAAGCTTTTTGCGAATTACTCCACGAATATCCCGTCGCTTTGCTCGATTTGGAACAGGAGCATCTGCCCCATTATGGTTTTGGCACCAATACGCAACTCGATGAATGGCTGCAAACGCTCTCACGGCCATGTGCGATTATGGCCTGTTACGATCTGGTCGGCGTTTACGTCATCCAAGCCTGTCGTCGGATAGGGATTCTCGTTCCCGATGAAATTGCCATTGCGGGTCTGAACGATGATGATATTCAGTGTCGTTTCTCTCCCGTTCCCTTGACCAGTGTTCATCCTGATTCGGTACGTTGCGGTTATGAAGGTACAAAACTTCTCCACCAATTGATGCAAGGAGAAAAAACATCGGAAACATCCCTTCGGATACCTTCTCTTTATCTCGTTTCCCGACGTTCCACAGATTCCTGCGTGGTGGGAGACAAAATCATTCAGGAAGCCTTCAAAATCATTCATCGTGACGCGTGTCAGGGGTTGACGATTTCCCACATTGCCAAAGAGCTGGGAGTTCACCGTCGAACCCTGGAACGTAATTTTCGGAAGATTTTCAATCGATCCATTCACGACGAAATTATCCGCGTTCAACTGAACAAGGCCGTTCATTTATTGGAGAACACGGATTTGCCGATTGCTGTCATTGCGCGTCGGGTGGGATTTGCCAATGGTCCCTACCTGAACACACTTTACCGAAAGTATTTTCATACCACACCGCGAAGAAAAAAACATACCTGAAGTTGCCTTTCAGGAACTTTGATTCCTCAATCATTATTGTCCCGACCAATTCACGGCCTGGTGGTCGGCCTTATCTCCCAAACAGTGAAATACTTGCGGGTCGATGCTGTAGGGGATGCGTTGGACGGAACCGTCGCACATGCCCATGCCGAGCGATCCGGCGTGGGCACTGCCGAAATGGGAAAGGCAGGCTCCGTACCCCGAACGATCCTGAAGTGGGATGTAGGGTGCGCTGGACTTGGTAAACGTGGTGCCGGAAAACGTGCCGCAATGGGTGTAACGACAGACTTCCGCGTCCCCTTCACTGCAAAAATCGGGATAGTCGGTGGCCCAGGTGGTTGTTTCCGGTTCGTAGTATTCCGGCTGGACTCCACGTTCGCCGTAGAGAAACGTATTGGAGGTTCCATCACGAATTTCTCCAATACGTACCTGCGAAAGATTGTACGTCGTGCCAGAGTAATCCGCCGCTCCAGTAAAACCGACTTCTTGGGCTTTGGGATAGTCGTACCACCCCATGGTTCCCGTACGGATGCTCGCTACCTCTTTGGCTGAGGGACCATGGTTACTCCAGTACGCCTGTCCCTTCTTAAAAGAACCAAAGCAACCGGCATAGTCTCCTTTGAAACCCGTATTTTTGCGAGAGCCATTGTAAAGTCCACCCTCACCGACTTTGATCAGTTTCGGTGCCCGCCGAGAGGGGCAACTGAACACCGAAACGGGCGTTTGATGTAACTGGACGGAATTCGTCGTCTGGATGGACGAGGGACTTTCAGGCGGCTGGCCATCGGCTGTTATTTGAAACAGTGCGTTTTGTTCCAACGCCGGCAAAAGCGTATAACACCAACTCCCCGGCTGGCCGAATCCCAACCCGCCTTCCGGGTCGCCTGTCCACTGATACCCCCACCCACCCGACGGCAATGCCCGCGTGGAACTTTCCACGTTCAGCGCCGCCAGATTCAACTGCCGCAGGTGGTTGTTGCACTGCATTTGCCGGGCGGCCTCCCGTGCCTGTTGCACTGCTGGAAGGAGCAGCCCCACCAACATCCCGATAATGGCAATCACCACCAATAACTCCACCAACGTAAACCCGCACCGTTTCATGACTTACCCCTTTTTCTGAAATTTCCTCCAAAGGCATAATAACATCCCGCCCAAAACGCACATTCCCCACGTCCCCGGCTCTGGCACGGCCGCGGAATCGACCGAAAGTACCAATGAATTGCCCACTTGCGACAAATTCCAGTAATACCCAACCTCCGGCGACAAAAGATTTTCCAAATTCTCCGGCAACGCAAACCCGCCATCGGAGTTCCAGACCGCATAACTCGCCCCGCCTTGAAGCAGAAAATCGTCCGCCAGCACCAAATCCAGCAAAACCCCTTCCGCAAGCGTACTTTTTCCCGTCACCTCCAACACATCCCAACCATCGTTCGTCATCTCGATCCGCACCGAACCGTCATTCAGAGCATAATCCCCCTGAATCGTCGTCGTCCCGAGGGCAATTTCCCCACTTTTTGTCCAGTCAATCCCCGGCGAAAGTATCCCCCCATCTTGCGTCAAACCGTTCTGAATCGTCCTCGCCGAAAGCACTCCACCTGTAAAATTGAAATTACTGGCCGACTTGGAGAGTATTCCGCTTACATTCAAAACTCCATCCGATAAAGAATAGGATGCGTTGTTCCCTACACGCAATTCAAGCTCAAGTGCCGAAGTTCCGATGGTTACCGTTCCGCCGGACTGCTTGAATTGGCTTGTTCGCCCCAAATACAAACCATTACCGTATACGGAGGCATTGGAAGCTACATTGACATTGAACTCTCCCCCCGTCATTTCACAGACCGCCCCGTCGCTAAATTCCCCAAAAACACAGACTCCGCCACCATTAAAGTTGACAACGGCATTGTCCTGAATGTAAAGTGTCCCTGCACTGTTTCGCCCTGGAACAAAATTCCCACGGATATTGAACACCGCATTGTCTTTCAACGTGAGTGTGCTTCCTGCCTGTTCACCTGCGGTTCCCGAACCTGTAGTAGCCAAATATAAACCACCCGCCGAGACAACCGCATTCCCGGAAAAAATAGCATGGGCTGCCGTCGTATGTCCAATCATTAGGACGTTCGTAGCATTGATAACGGTACCATCGCCAGTCACTTCAATGATGGTTCCATTCTCATTGTAGAAATTGGAAATCGTCTGACTGCCATCGAAAGAAAGAATCCCCTTCCAACCAGCAGTACGCTGCGACAATGCCACTCCATCCGCCCAGTTGACACCACTTTGCAAATCGCCACCTGTGGTAGAAATCCATTGTGTCTCATTTTCCTGAGACGTAGCGGCCTGTTGAAGACCCTCTATAATACCCCCCCCCCGCAGATTAACACCGCTACCAACAAAAATTGCCGATTTTTCATAAAAACCTCCACATGTTCCAAAAATTTCTCCACCACTACCATTTTGATTCATTTTACCTTAAAAAAATTCCCCTGGCAAGTAGCAAACCTCTCAACCGGGGAATTTTTTCAAAAATTTTTCCATCTTTTATCCCCCTAACTTCAAAATCCAGAAAATTTTCACAGAAAGAGGCAAAAAACTTCTTTTCAAGGTATAAATTAATAGACAAACAATTTTGGCAAAAAATTTTTCCTCATTCAGGAGTAACAAATAATGAAACAAAGGAATATTGTAGGCTGGATTTTACTGGCTCTGACAGGAGGGGGAGGGGTGTGTGGAGCTTCCCCACTAGAAGACGCAATGGCGGTATGGCATTTTCAGGACGTTCGGGAATCGGTAAATCCCGATCGGTTGTTGAAGGTGGTGGGTGAAGTGGAACTGAACGTTCCTTTGGAAGGTGAAGCTCTGGCAGCGTCCCAAAAACGTGGCGGAGATGGGAAAGTGGCACGTTTTCACGGAAATGGGTATCTGGATGCCGAAGGAGTTGATCTGTGGAATTTGGAAGGAAACGAAATGACATTCTACGTTCGTCTCCAACCTGGCACCATTCCTGGAAGTGTTCCGATTTTTTCCAAACATGGCGGGCATGCGAAGATGGGTTACAATCTTTTCGCGTTCGAGGACTATCTCGGTGTGGAAATCGGCACGACAGGAAATAAAGCTCATCGGGAGGCCCAAGAAACCGCCCCACTATCGGGCAAAGCATGGTTTTCGGAAATGCGTTCCCCCGAAACGGCCAGCCAACGTTGGCACGACGTAATTTGTCGCGTGAATGAGGCGAAAATGGAACTTTTCGTTGACGGACGGTGTGTCGATGAAGATTTTGTTCTGGGGAAGCTGAAACAGAATGACGTTTCCCTGCTCTTCGGGGCACAGGATTTTGGAGAGGGAGCAAACGGAAAATTTTACGGCTCTCTGGATACGGTCGCGATTTGGAATCGTGCTCTGACGGAAGAGGAAATCGTGTCGCTTTGCGGAGGTGTGGAGGAAATTGATACCCGCCAGCGAACCGACCGTGGAAATGGCGAAAACTTGCAGTACTGGCGTCCACCCAATGAATACGGCGTGGGAGATTGTATGCCTTTTACGCATGATGGCGTTTTCCATCTCGTTTACCTCCTCGACAAAAAACGTCATGGAGCGAAGAATGGGTTCGGGGCACACCAGTGGATTCAAGCCACGTCACGCGACCTGATTCATTGGGAGCATCAACCCTTTGTCGTGCCGATTACTCGCCAAAATGAAGGTTCCATCTGCACCGGTTCCATCTTTTACCACGAAGGTATTTTTTATGCCCTTTACGCCAATCGTTCGTTGGATGCCGGGGGGAAGCTGGCCTACGCCACCAGTACGGATGGAATTCACTTTACCAAACAACAGGAACCGATGGTCTCGCTCCCAGAAGGTTATTCCGGTTCGTTGCGTGACCCTGTGGCATTGTATGATTCCGAAGACGGGCTGGTTCATCTCTACGCCACCACCACGTATCGTGGGCGGGGATGTTGGGCGCATATTGTTTCCCAAGATATGAAAAACTGGCAGTTGCGCGATCCGATCTACCTTCATTCACACGGTGAACCGGAATGTCCCGACTGGTTCCAGTGGGGCGACTTTTTCTACACCATTGCCGGATATGGGAGTGGGCTGTACCGAATTTCGGAAAAAGCAACCGGGCCATGGCGGATACCGGAAGGGTCGAATCAACTGATGCGGGGAATTCTGCGTGTCCCGAAAACCGCACCCTGGAAAGAGGGACGACGGATTATTTGCGGCTGGACATCTCAGCGTGGTTTTGGCGGGGATGTGGTTTTCCATGAGTTAGTTCAGAGAGAAAATGGAAGTCTGGGTGAAAAATTCGTCCCAGAGATGATACCTCCCACGGAAACGCCGACGGTGATGGAAAAAAACCTGCAATTTCGGGAAAAAACGTGGGAAGACCTCCCGCCTCATTACCGTTTGCAGGCCAAAATTACTTTTGTGCCGGAAAAAATCAACCACCTGCTCGATTATACGCTAACACTGGCGGAAGGGTTGGAAATTCGCCTGATTCCGACGGAAAATCGGATTCTTGCGGGAAATATCTCGCTGGAGGGTGTCGATTTTTCTCAGGGAATCCTGACGCTCGACGCGATTGTCATTCGTGACCTTTGCGACCTCTGTTTTCAGGAGTGCCACACCGTTACGTTGGCAATTCCCCGGCAGGAGAAACGAAGTCTGACGTTGCGGGATACCTCCGAAGTGCTGGAAAAGGAGGTTCCGCTAAAGCGTCTGGAAAAACTCCCTCAGGAACAACTGCCGGTGCGACCTGGGTATGTTTTGGAATCGTTGCGTATTGCCCCTCTGAAACCGCTCCCTTATTCGCATTAAGGGGAGGGAGGTGTGTCCAACGAATGTCTTTTTCGGGAAATGTTTGGGGAATGCCGGACGCAAATCCGAACCTTTGTGCAAATGATTGTGCGTGACTACGATGCTACGGAAGAAATTTTACAGGAAACGGCTCTGACTTTGTGGAAAAAATACCCCCACATCACCGACCGCGAAGCGTTTAGGCGACTTGCCTTCACCGTTGCCCGATTCCAGATTCTGGCATGGCGGCGGAACAGGGCTGCCGATAAACTTTTTTTCGATGAGAACGTGATGGAATTGTTAGCCAATGAATCCGTGAACGTCTGGCAACAGAAGTCGCCACCTCAGGAATATCTGGAAGAAGCCCTCCAGTGCCTCAAAGAAGGGGAACGGAAGTTGATTCTGGAAGCGTATTCCTCACGCCTGAAATTGCGCGAAGTGGCAGAACAACAAGGAAAAACACCGATGGCTTTGTATAAAAAACTTCAAAAAATTCGCGGAAAACTCGTCGCGTTCATTCAAAAACGGATACAGGGAGAATGATTCATGGATGATTCGGCAAAAAAAGAATCCCGACAGTGGATTCAGAAATATTTTGACCACACAATCCAACCGGAAGAATTGGCTCAATTGCAGAAACTTCTCTCGGAAGACGCTGGCTTTCGACGTGATTTTCTGCTTTACGCTCAGGTGGAAGTAGTGATGGAAGAGATGGTCCTTTTTCATAATTTTATGGAAGAACCCTCTTCGCTGGAAAAGCCTTCGATTTCGAAAAAGAGAGCTTTTCTGGCTTCTGTTCCCACCTGTTTTCAAAGTGTGTGGAAAAAAATTCTCACCCTGTTACGTCACGCGTGATTCCTTTTAAAAATATCCTCAAAAATGGGAGAAAAAAATGAAAATATTGGCTATTTGCGGAATGGGGATGGGAAGTAGCATGATTTTGAAAATGCAGATTGAAAAAATCATCCAGGAGTGGGAAATTCCCGATGTCATGGTTGAACACAGCGACATCACCACCGCCAATAGTTCGACAGCAGACTATTACGTGGTGGCTCAGGATTTGGCTCCAGCGATTCATCGGGAACCTAAAATCGTGGTTCAAAGTATCCTGAATCAGGCCGAATTGAAAGAAAAACTTTCCGTTTTCCGAACGGACACACCTTGAATCCACGGGAGATTTTGGCATGTTGGACTTTTTTGGAGACTTGCTGCGCCAGACGTTGGCAACACCGGCACTTCTGGTCGGTTTTTTCACATTTTTGGGACTGCTACTCCAGAAAACCGAATGGACGGCCATTCTTCAAGGCTCGATCAAGGCGATTCTGGGATTCGTCATTTTGCAGTGCGGAGCCGAAGTTCTGGCACGTTCGCTCGGCACGTTCGGCAACCTCTTTGACCAGGCATTCGGTTTGCAAGGGGTCGTTCCCAACAACGAAGCGGTCGTTTCCCTTTTGCTTCAAAAATACGGAATGCCGATTTCGATGGTGATGTTTCTGGGAATGTTTTTCAATCTTCTGTTGGCACGCCTGACACCGATGAAATACATCTTCCTCACCGGACATCATACCCTTTTTATGGCCGCGTTACTGGTTCTGATTTTGCAGACAGGGGAATTCACTCCCTGGCAAGTCATTCTCTGGGGAGCTTTTTTGCTGGGTCTGCTTCAGACCTCTTTCCCGGCACTGATTCAGTGGGGAATGCGGAAAATTACGGGAAGTAATGACTTTGCACTGGGGCATTTCGGTACGTTGGGCTATTGTCTGGCCGCGTTGGTGGGCAAGTTGGTGGGCAAAAATTCACGTTCCACAGAAGCGATTACTTTTCCGAAAGCATTTCTCTTTTTCCGAGAAACGAGCATATCCATTGTCGTTACCATGTTCCCGCTCTTTGTGATTGTTTCGTCGATTGTATGGCGGCATGGTGGTCTGGAGAGCTGGAAAACAATTACCGGAAGTGAGCAAAATATCCTTCTTTTTTGCCTTATGCAGTCGATTCTGTTTGCGGCGGGAATTTTCATCGTTTTGCAGGGAGTTCGCCTTATTCTGGGAGAGATTCTTCCCGCTTTCAAGGGAATTTCCGATCGTCTGGTTCCTGAAGCCAAACCGGCATTGGACTGTCCGTTGGTCTTTCCCTACGCTCCGAACGCCGTGATTCTCGGTTTTTTAAGCAGTTTTCTCGGCGGCCTGGCGGGATTGCTCCTCTGTGGCTGGTTTCACTGGACGTTGATTTTGCCGGGAGTGATTCCCCATTTTTTCTGTGGTGCCACGGCTGGTGTTTTTGGCAATGCCACCGGTGGCATCCGAGGTTGCCTTGTGGGAGCGTTTGCCCATGGAATTCTCATCACGCTCCTACCACTGCTGGTACTCTCCTGTGTCTCCATCGAAGGAATGCCAACCACCTTCGGCGACACCGATTTCAACATCGTCGGCGCCATCTTATACCGAATCACTAACCACCAACCACCAACCATTATCAATTATCAATTTTACCATGTTGCTTTTTTCCTATCTGAAAAAACATCGAACGCTGGCATTGCGACAGGAAGCTGGCGACTGTGGAGAAGCGATTCGCCTGGCGACACGACTGTTGCGGGAGAGTGGAAGCATTACGGAAGTTTATACCACGGCTATTGAGCAGAACCTGGCTCAAAATGGACCGTATTTCGTTCTGGTTCCCGGTTTTGCCATGATTCACGCGGAACCAGGCATCGGCGTGCGAGAGATGGGGTTCAGCCTCGTTACGCTGAAAAAACCGGTATTTTTCGGACATCCTGAAAACGATCCGGTGGATATTGTACTCTGCGTTGCGGCTGTCCATCGTCAGGAAATGAACGAAGAGGCGATCGTCTCCATCATGGCTTTATTGGAAGAGGAAACGTTGTTGGAGGAACTGCGGAAAGCGACTTCCCTGGATACGTTTTGGGAATATTGGCAAAATATTTTAGCGTGAAACACGAAAGGAACTTTTTATGCAAGAATTTTCCGTCACCCTCCAGGCTACCTCCGGTCTCCATGCTCGTCCAGCAACGGAATTGGTGCGGTTGCTGAAACCGTTTGCTTCCGAAATCATCCTTCAAAAAGGGGAACGCCGAGGGAACGCGAAAAGCCTGATTCAGTGCTTGAAACTGGGACTGATTCAGGGAGACACCATCACCTTTCACCTCGATGGAACCGATGAAGAGGAAGCTCTGGGTACACTGAAAACATTTTTCAAACAATGGAACATGCCATGAATCCAACACTTGTGGGAACTCCCGTTTCGGATGGCATTGCCATTGCCCGCGCCGTCTGGATCACTTCTTCCGCGCGGCAGGAATCTTCCAAAACCATTCCCCCGGAAGAGGTGGAAAAGGAACTTGCCCGGTGGGAAAAAACGTGTCGGGAAGTGACGGAACATCTTCAAAAACAAAGGAATTTCGCGGAAAAAACATCTGCTGAGATTCTGGAAATCTATCTCGAAATGTTGGACGACCCGGAATGGAACACGGAAGTTTGCCGCCAAATCCAAACCTGTCGAAAGTCGGTGCCGGCAGCGATTTCGGAGGTTTTAAGACCGTGGATTTTGGAAATGGAGTCTTTGGAGGATGATTATGCTCGCCAACGTGCGGAAGATTTACGTGCATTGGAGAATCTTTTGCAAGAAATTCTTTCCTCTGCCGCCCCGATGGAGACCATCCCCCAAAACGAACCTTTCATTGCCGTGGGAGAGGAGATTCCCCCCGTTTTTCTCATTGGAAAAAGGAATTCGCACCTTCGGGGAATTCTTTCTCAAAGAGGTGGGACGACTTCGCATACCGCCATTTTAGCGCAAACGCTCGGCATTCCAGCCGTGATGGGGTGTGACGGTCTTTTCGGAAAAGTGCGGACTGGCGACCTGTTGTTGCTGGACGGTTCGGAAGGAAAAATCTGGCTTCATCCCGACTCCTCCCTTCAGGAAATGTACCGAAAGCGACTTGTCCGAAAAAAAATGCCTGACATTTCCACCCCGCCACTCCCTGTCGCGTATCAAGGACGCAGGATTTCTCTCAAAATCAACGCTGCCGATCTTTCTGCCGTGGAAGCTGTCCGACAATATCAGGCGGATGGCGTGGGACTCTTTCGCTCCGAATTCCTGTTTATGTCCGAAACACCGGATGAGGAGACGCAATTCCTTTTCTATCGCCAACTTCTGGAAAACGTTCCCGGTCCGGTCTTCATTCGGACACTCGATGTCGGTGGTGACAAACCAATTCCTGGCATTTCGCTCCCACCCGAAACGAATCCTTTTCTGGGGATGCGCGGATGTCGCCTTTATCCGCTTCATTTCTCGTTGATTTTTCAGCAGTTACGTGCTCTTTTGCGAGCTTCCATGAATGGAAACCTGCGTATCCTTTTTCCCATGATTATTTCCCCCGACGAAGTGACTTTCCTGCGACAGTTGATTTTTCAGGTGCAGGAATCGCTGGAGGCAGAATCGCTCCCATTTCAGAAAAACGTTCCGGTAGGGCTTATGATCGAAACGCCTGCCGCCGTGATGATGGCCTCGGAATTGGCCGCGCAAGTTGACTTTTTCAACCTCGGAACGAACGATTTAACACAATATACACTGGCCGTGGATCGAAATCACCCTGACGTGGGAAAACTCTATAACCCTCGGCATCCCGCGGTGTTACGGATGATTGAAAGAACCCTTCAGGCGGCTTCTGAGGCATCCATTGAGGTCTGTCTCTGTGGGGAACTGGCAGGTGAACCGGAAATGGTCAAAATCTTGTTGGAAATGGGACTCAATGAGTGGAGCGTAACACCTTCCAAAATTCCTCTCATTCGGGAAACATTGCGGAAATACGTTTAAGAAAGCCGATTTTTGAAATCTTCGTAGCCAAACTGCCGCACCTGGAAAAGCTCTCCCTGCGTGTTCCGCCAGACAATTGCGGGAAGGTTCATCCCGTTGAACGTGTTCGTTTTCACCATCGTGTAAAGCGCCATGTCTTCCAGAATCACCGTATCTCCTTCTTTCAAAGGCACTTCAAAAGAATAATCCCCCATCACATCCCCCGCCAGGCAGGTTGGTCCGGCCAGCCGAAATGTGTAAGGTTTTTCGCCCGGCTCGCCCACCCCTTGAACCGGCGGTCGGTACGGCATTTCCAGCACGTCCGGCATGTGGCACGCCGCTGACGTGTCCAAAATGGCAATCGGCAGTCCATTCTCCACCACTTCCAACACCCGCGAAACGAGAAAACCAGCGTTCAGAACCACCGCTTCCCCCGGTTCCAGATACACCTCCGTCCGGTATGTTTCCCGCAGCCGCCGCACAATCCGAATCAGCCGTTGGCGGTCGTAATCGTTTCGCGTGATGTGATGTCCGCCCCCCAGATTGAGCCATTTTCGCCCATGCAGGTATTTGCCAAAACGAGCTTCTACCGCATTTACCGTCGTTTCGAGCGCGTCGGAATTCTGCTCGCAGAGGGTATGAAAATGGAAACCGTCGAGCCACGGCAAAATCTCCTCCTCGAAATTGGCCAGCGTCGTCCCCAATCGCGAACCGGGAGCGCACGGATCGTAAATCGCGTGTCCCTCCTGCGTGGAACATTCGGGATTCAGCCGCAGCCCCACACTTTTTCCCCTGGCTCTGGCGTACTCGGCATATTTCCGCACCTGCCGGGGTGAATTGAAGACGAAATCGTCCGCGTAACGGAGCAATTCGTCAAACTCATCCTCCCGATAGGCCGGGGAAAAAACGTGCGTCTCGCCCCCGAAATATTCGTGTCCCAGCCGAGCTTCGTGCAGGCCACTGGCGGTCGTCCCAGCCAGATATTCCCGCAAAATCGGATAGACCGAGAACATGGAAAACGCTTTTTGCGCCAGAAGAATCTTGCAACCAGCCGCTTCTCCAACGGACTGCAAAATTTCCAAATTCCGGCGCAAACAACTCTCATCCACCAGAAAATACGGCGTGCGAGGCATTTCCTGCAACTTTTCCATCAGTCCACCAGTACCGGATTTTCCTGAATTTTCCACGGAAGGCCGTACTGATTCAGAGCGTCCATAAAGGGATCGGGGTCGAATTCTTCCGGCGTGAAAACTCCCGGTTTTTTCCACTTCTCGGTCAACATCATCATCGCGCCAATCATCGCCGGAACGCCCGTCGTGTAGGAAATGGCCTGTGAGCCGACTTCCCGATAACATTCCTGATGGTCGCAGACGTTGTAGATGTAAACCGACTTCTCCTGCCCATCCTTTTTCCCGGTGAAAATGCAGCCGATGTTCGTTTTCCCCACCGTCCGCGGACCGAGACTTGCCGGGTCGGGCAAAAGAGCCTTCAAAAACTGAATCGGCACGATGGAATGTCCTTCGTAAAGAATCGGTTCCGTGGAAAGCAGCCCCACATTCTCCAGGCATTTCATGTGCGTCAGGTAACTTTGCCCAAATGTCATGAAAAAGCGAATCCGCCGAACGTTCGGAATGTTTTTTGCCAGCGACTCGATCTCCTCATGGTGCAGCAGGTACATATCTTTCCGTCCCACCTGGTCAAAATCGTATTCCCGGTGGATACTCATCGCCGGAATTTCCACCCAGCGTCCCTCTTCCCAATACGAACCCGGCGCGGAGACTTCCCGAAGGTTGATTTCCGGGTTGAAATTCGTGGCAAAAGGATACCCATGGTCGCCGCCGTTGCAGTCCAGAATGTCGATCGTGTCGATCGTGTCGAGAAGATGTTTTTGCGCATACGCACAGAAAACCTGCGTCACGCCAGGATCGAATCCCGATCCCAGAAGTGCCGTAAGTCCTGCTTTTTCAAAACGTTCCCGATATGCCCACTGCCAGGAATAGTCGAAGTAGGCGGAGAAACCCGCTTCCTTGCAACGTTTTTCGTAAGCTGCCCGCCAGATCGGTTCTTGAATATCCTCCGGCTCGTAATTGGCCGTGTCCATGTAAGAAACGCCACACGCCAGACAGGCTTCCATAATCGTCAAATCCTGGTACGGCAACGCGATATTCATCACCAAATCAGGCTCTATTTTCCGAATCAACGCCTTCACTTCCTCCACGTGATCCGCATTCACCTGCTCGGTCGTGATTCGCGTTTGCGTCTGGTCTTGCAGCTTTTCCTTCAACGCATCACACTTCGATTTCGTTCGGCTCGCAATGCAAATCTCCTCAAAAACGTCGCTCTTCTGGCAACATTTGTGAATTGCCACGGAAGCAACTCCGCCACAGCCGATAATCAAGACTTTACTCATTAGGTTCCTTTCTTTTATATTGTTTCTACATGTGTTTTTCGGATATTCCCCCCCAAAGCCCCTCCCCATGGGAGGGGTGGCAGCCGTCAGGCTGGCGGGGTGGGCTGGGGTAGAATGGTCATGAATCGTTCTATCGTCATTCAATAGACCGTTCTATCACAATTTATTCACGGGAGCATCTTCCTGCACGGCTACCAACCCACCCCGGTCTGTTTCGCAGACTACCCCTCCCAGAGGTAGGGGCTTCGGGAGTCCATCGAAAATGTTACCCTTCATGTCCCAACGCCAGCAACATTTCTCGCACGATTTTACACGCCACCATCGTGGAAACGCCACTGACATCGTACGGCGGACTGAGTTCGGTAACATCGCACCCCACCACACGAGCGTTTTGACAAATCCCGGTCACGACACGGCGTAGATCCTCAAAACGCACCCCGCCCGGCTCCGGCGTTCCTGTTCCAGGAAAAATCGACGGATCCAAAACGTCTAAATCAAGCGTCAGGTAAATCGGTTTTTCGCCCCATTTTTCGAGCGTTTCCTCCCAACCCTGCAAATCAAACATCCGCGTCTGAACATGCTCTTTTCCCCAACGAAACTCCTCTCTGTCTCCCGAGCGGATGCCAAACTGGAAAATACGGCCATCCCCTACGATTTCCCAACAACGTCGGATGACCGAAGCGTGCGAAAGCGGAACTCCGAGATAATCTTCCCGCAAATCCGCGTGAGCGTCGAGGTGAAAAATCGCCACGTCGGGATACTTTTCCGCCACGGCACGAAAAGCACCGAGCGTCACCAGATGTTCTCCGCCGAGCATAAACGGGATTTTTTCCGCGTCCCAAATCGTCCGCGTCTGCGTTTCAATGACGGAAAGGGCTGCCGATGGATCTCCGAAGGGGAGTTCCAGATCGCCGCAGTCCAAAACCGCACACTCGGTCAAATCTCGATTCTGGTACGGGCTGTACGTTTCGATACCATAGGATTCCCGGCGAATGGCGGCGCTGCCGAAGCGGGAACCGGGACGGTAGGAGGTCGTCGAATCGAACGGCGCTCCGAAAAGGATGATCTTCGCAGCCTCAAACGTTGCCTCACATGCCAGAAATGCGTCGGAACTTTTACTCCACATTTTTCAACAACTCCTCCACATACGCTGGCAGACAAAACGCTCCACGGTGCAATGCCGGGGTATAATACCGACAGGCCAGATTTCGCTTCTTCCAAACTTCCACGTTCAAATCCTTCCACGGATGGTACTTTTTCGACGCAAAACCGAAAAGCCAATGCCCGGAAGGGTAGGTGGGGATGTGTGCCTGATAGACGCGACTGATGGGAAACGACTCCACAATCCGCTTGTGTGCCCTCTGGCAGGCCAACGCATCCTCCGCGTAAAACGGGCTTTCATGCTGGTTGATCATCATCCCGTCTTCCCGCAGTGCCTTGAAACAATTGCCGTAAAATTCCAGCGTAAAGAGTCCTTCCCCCGGTCCAAACGGGTCGGTCGAATCGACGATAATCAAATCGTAGCAATCCTGGCACGTGCGGACAAATTTCAGCCCATCCTCATAATGAATCCGCAGCCGCGAATCGTCCAGGCAACACGCCGTTTGCGGCAGGTATTCCCGACAGACCTCCACCACCAGAGGGTCGATTTCCACCATATCCATCCGCTCAATTTCAGGATAACGCGCCAGTTCCCGAATCACGCCGCCGTCTCCCGCTCCGATGACCAACACATCCCGCACATGCGGATGAACTGCCAACGGAACGTGCGTCATCATTTCGTGATACACAAATTCGTCCTTTTCCGTCAACATCATGTAACCATCCAGCGTTAAAAAACGGCCAAATTCCGGGGATTCAAACACGTCAATCCGCTGAAATTCGCTCTTTCCGCTGTACAGTTGCCGATCGACGCGAATCGACATTTTGACATGCGGCGTATGCCTTTCCGAAAACCAGAATTCCATCTCAGCCCTCTCCTTTCAACACATTCAACCGTTGAATCCGGGCATCTTCCGGTCCCGTCATCAGACATCCCTTCTCGCGGGCATACTCCACCGACGCCAAAATCGACTTCGTAATCCGTTCCCCCGGAGCCAGAATCGGAATCCCCGGCGGATAGCACATCAAAAACTCACAACAAACCCGTCCCGCCGTCTTTTCCAACGGAAGCGACTCCTTTTCCGCGTAAAACGCTTCCTGCGGCGAAACGGCCACTTCCGGCTCGATATATTCCTGCCGCAAAAGTTCCCGTCCCGGAGAGCCAAACCGACGACGCACCTCGCTCAACGCACTGACCAGCCGTTCCACTTCCCGGGGGCGGTCGCCGATCGACAGATACGCCAGGATGTTTCCAAAATCGCCAAACTCAATCTGAATATCGTATTCGTCCCGCAGCAAATCGTAAACCTCGATCCCCGCCAGCCCAACATCCAGCGTATTGACCGAAAGTTTCGTCACATCAAAATCGAAAATACTTCCACCATTGATCAATTCCCGACCATAGGCGTAATAATCCCCAATCGCGTTGATTTCCGACCGAGCATATTCCGCCAATTGAATCACCTGCGCAAACGCTTCCTTCCCGCGCAAGGCCAGATTCCGCCGCGAAATATCGAGACTCGACAGCAGCAGATACGATCCGCTCGTCGTCTGCGTCAAATTGATAATCTGCCGGACGTGCCCTTCCTGAATCGCGGGACCGATGAGCAAAAACGAACTCTGCGTCAGGCTTCCTCCCGATTTGTGCATGGAAACCGCCGCCATATCCGCTCCGGCAGCCATGGCCGCGACAGGAAACCCCTCCCCAAAGTAAAAGTGCGTCCCGTGTGCCTCGTCCGCCAGGCAGAGCATTCCATGCGAATGAGCCAGCCGCACCATTTTCCGCAAATCGGAGCAAATCCCGTAATACGTCGGATTGTTCACCAAAACCGCTTTGGCATCGGGATTCTCCAGGATTGCCTTTTCCACCGCTTCCGGCCGCATTCCCAGCGCAATTCCCAGACGCTCGTCGCACTCCGGGTTGACATAAACCGGCACCGCTCCGCACAACACCATCGCTCCCATGACGCTTCGGTGGACGTTCCGTGGCAGGATGATTTTATCTCCACGCTTGGCCACCGACAGAATCATGCTCTGCACCGCCGAAGTTGTCCCCCCCACCATCAAAAACGCGTGCGACGCTCCAAACGCTTCTGCCGCCAACTCTTCCGCGTCCCGAATCACGGAAACCGGATGGCACAGATTGTCCAACGGCTTCATCGAGTTGACATCCATCCCGACGCATTTTTCCCCCAACAATTCTGCCAGTTCAGGATTCCCTCGCCCCCGTTTGTGGCCGGGAACGTCGAACGGAACGATCCGCATCCGTCGGAACTCTTCCAACGCCTCGTAAATGGGAGCCTGTTTTTGCGACAACATGATTTCCTCAGACGTTTTTGACGAATTTCCCGAAAATTTCAAAGCGAATAAATATTCCGACTGCTGAAAATCTCGATCATTTCCCGACGTAAATTGTTCATGATTTCCAGCCGGACTTTGGGCGGAAGCTCGTAAACGTCCGTTTTGAAAAGGTAGTTCTGCAAGTCAATCTCCTTGATCATCATGCTGGTATGAAAGAGATTGGCCGCGTACACATTCGTATCCACCGCGTCGTAACGGTGCAGAATCTCCGGGGCAATGTATTCCTGAATCGACGTAATTTTATGATCCAAAAAGAGTTTGTTGCCATTCATATCCCGCGTAAAACCACGTACCCGATAGTCCATCGTGATGATGTCCGAGTCGAAAGAGCCAATCAGGTAATCCAGCGTGGAAAGCGGCGTAATCTCTCCGCACGTCGCTACGTCAATATCGACACGAAACGTCGCCAAACAGGTCTCCGGGTGGTACTCCGGGTACGTATGCACGGTCACATGGCTCTTGTCCAGATGAGCCAGATACGTCTCACCGGCAGGAACCATGGAACCTTCTGCCACCAGAATCGCCACGGAAGCTCCCTGCGGCTCGTAATCCTGGCACGCAATGCTGAGAATTTTCGCACCGATCATATCCGTCAACGTCGTCAGGATTTTCGTCAGACGCTCGGAATTGTACTGTTTGTCGATGTAAGCCAGATAATCCCGTTGTTCCCGCTCCGTTTTGGCATAGCAGACATCGTAGATATTGAAACTGAGCGCTTTGGTCAGGTTATTGAATCCATACAGCTTGAGCTTCTCCCCCATGGGTACTCTCCTTTCCCTCAAAAAGGGACAAAAAAACAGGCGGCACACACTCGCACACCGCCTGTCAACGTTCCTGTCCAAGCTCGCCCGGAAACAGGGTTTCCCCTCTCTCCGGTTTCCAGGGAGGAAAATGGAAACAATCTCCCACCCCATGACCATGAACTTTTCAGAGTCTATATAGCAAATACTTACTTTTACTACTCTTTATTGACCGTTTTACAAGTTGATGTGCGAAAACACCAGTTGCAAGCAACTTATAAAATTGAGTTTCTCTCTCGCCGGGCGTAAAATTTCCCAACCGATACACTCAATCAATAATGGCAATTCCTGCCGATCGGCAATTGACCCGGCTGTCCGTATGGCCTCAACCCTTGCGGGTGGTCGAAGTTATTTGCATGGATACTCTGAAAAAACCTCATATCCCATGTAATTTTCATTATACCACAAAAAAGATACACGTCAAGTGACCTTTTTCCCAATGGACAATGAACTATTATCGATTACCAGGAGCCGGAGTATTTGCAGCAAAATCGCTTCCCCGGCAGAATCCAGTTCCAGCGTCACGGCGGGATACAACCGTGGCTTTTCATCCGTCAGAACGTACGGAAAGAGGGCGGAACTCGTTACAAAACCAAAATCGTCGGAAACGATGCCGATAATCCATCGTCGAGCGGGAGTACGCAGTTCCACAACCGGTTTCGCCCCTTCAGGAAGGGATTCCAGAAAAACTCTTCCCGACGGCCAGAACCACCCCGCGTTTCCCTGAGGAATCCTGCGGTAACGCCACGATTTCTCCCCTTCGCACAAGCCCACCGACGATTCCATCAAAACCTCCATCGAAACCGGATAGGCAGGGCGGGCATATCGATCCCTCTCCTCACATTCCCGCCACGAAAGTGCCAATTCGGGAGCCACGCCACGTGGCGGGATCCCTCCCACCCAAAGGATTTTCCCTCCGGCCGCCCGATATTCCTCAAGAACCTCCTCCCAACGTTCCCGCCGCAGCCCATGGTACGAGCCGCAACGTTGGGCAGGAACCACGAGCAATTCGATTCCCTTTCCCGCCAAACCTTCATCTAATGCTTCCCGAACATCCAAAACCGTGACGGAAAATCCCTCTTTCCGCAACGTTCCGGCAATCTGCCCCGCCACGATTCGGTCGCCGCCATGAAAGAAACCTTCGCTGAAACGCCCTGTCGGATCATAGACCACGCGAATCGGAGTCTGCTCCCCCGCACCCGGCAAAAAAGGACGAATCAGCGACTCCTTGGCAATCGGACGTTGGGCAATGAACGTATCGACTTGCGATGCCATTGCCGCCGCCATTTCCTTCCGCCAAACGACCGTTTCACCTCGTCGAGCCAATTCTACCGCAGCATAAAAAACCTCCAGCGTCCGCTCCACGCCCCATGCGGCCAGTTCGCTCAAATGTTCCGCCAATTCTTCCCCTGCCGCCCAGTTTCGATCCGCTTCCCAACGACTGGCCGCCTCCAGAATCGGGACACCATAGGCAAACATATTCACCGCTTCCCACTCACAAAAACAGAGTTGCTCAAAAATCTCATTCGCGTTTCCAGTGAACGCGGGAAATCCCCTTTTTCGGTAGCGTTTTTCCCAAATTTCCCGACTGAAATCCTGTTTCGGAAGCCAGCCCGCATCCAAAATCAGCGCCGGCGAAACGTTCAGCCCTTCCCGACCGAGCGTGTACGTCACATACTGAATCAAAGGTTCGTGATTGCAGGCCACCTGGTCGGAAATCGAATGTGCCAGCACCGCCAACGCCAGAAAAACCTCCTCGTCACGATTTTGCCCAATGGCGTCCACCAGAATCTGGAACGCGACGCACCGCCCCTCCGCAGAGTGGAAACCATACCGATCCTCAATTCCGTGCGACGCAAAGAGTGCCAGATGGGTCTCCCCCCAGCGATTTTTCTCCAAATTTTCCCGACTGTCCGGGTAATGGTTGTCGTGGATGAATTGCCTGTAAACCGCTTCGTTTTCTAGCAATTTTTCCCGCCACGGCGAAGGCAACCGTTCCGCCACCGCCTTTCCCACCACGTCGTGCCCATCCCCCCAACCCCATCCCTCCTGCGTCAGCGTCCCTCCGCAAAACAGCACCAACACCACCATTTTCCAAAAATTTTCCCGCATGAATCCTTCCTCTCCTCTCAAAGCCCCACTAACCACTAACCACTAATCACTAATCACTAATCATTTCGAGCATTCTCGCCTGGGCGTTGAGGAAATGAGCGGTGATCCAAAAGACGGTCCACGATTCGGAGTAGCCGCCGCGAAGTTTCAGAACGTCGGACATATCGCCATGTTGCGCGAAGTTCGTCTGCTGGATTTGCTCTCCCTGCGAACCGAAGGGGTCGATGATTTGGCCGCAGGTGCAAAACATCACATCGGCCAGTTGGCGGTAACTTTCTTCCTGAAGGAGTTCTCCCATACGCGAAATTTCCGGCGTGTACAAAACGGCATACACGTCCAAATGCTGATTTTGCGGCGAAACGACCGTCCAGCCACGGGTTTTGAAAGCGTGATCCGCCAGTCGCCCCGGAGGAAGGGGAATATCCCATACCACCGTATAACTCAGACAAACATCGCACGCATGCCTGGCCCAATCGAGATACTTTTTCTCACCGGTGACTTCGTACAAATGGAGAAATCCCTGAAACGCTGCCCAGGCACCCTCTTTGTCCTCACACTGTGCATCCAGCGTCCCGCCCCAGTACGGTTCCTCCATCGACAAATGCCGTTGAGCATAGTGGGAGGCCGCTTTTTCCGCCGCCTGCCGAAAGAGCGGTTCGTCAAAGAGCCGGGAAGCCAGAATCAACGGTGCCATCAGAAAACCTTCCGCCGTGGAACGTGGCCGCCAGTCCTCTTGTAAAATCCGCTGTGCCTGCACCGCACATGCGTTTCGGAGGAACGCTTCCCACGCCGATGTGTCGTAAAACTTGTTACGGCGGGCACTTTCGATCGCTTTGGCAAAATTGTACATCCCCTGTCCCATCGAAACGTAATCGGTTTTCGGAAGCCATTTTCCCGTAGAAGGCTCAAATTCCACCGGAAAACCTTCTTCCGTCACAGGCGACGTGGCAAGGTGGTCGAGCGAACGCTGAACTGCCCTCCGAATCCAGTTTCGCATCTCCGTTTTCTCCTCATCAGACGCACTCATCCGCAAAATCTCCGGCTCCAGCACCTGAAGCGCATATCCCAGCGACGCGGCCTGACCACACCACCCCATCACCAGTCGCGGTGCCACGTGAGCGGGATACATGTTGAAACCGGCGTAGGAAATGCCGTTCGTTTCCCCTTCCATCCAACGGGAACGCGCAAAAGCGAATTTCTGCTTCAAAATCTCTCCCCGCGTCGGTAAACCGTGCAGCGAATAGGGCTGGAAAAGCGAAAGGCTCTGCCGAATCGGCTTTTGGAAACAGACTCCGGGACGATCGATTTGCCAGGCATCGAGATAGAAAGTCTTCTCCACAACCGTTCCCGGCAGGAGCGTCATGGTACTTTGCGGGTATTTCATCGGACGACGTTGGAGTGCCTTGGCAACGCTGTTCTGGCCGTTGTAGCCAATAAAACCACTGAAAAGGGCTATTTCCGCGTCCGTTTCCCTCGCACGAACCCCCAAAGACCACCACTGATCGGGCACATTCCCTCGCAGAGTGGGCGTCGGAACCGAATGCAACACCGCGGCGGTGAGATTTTTCCCATCTTCCAACGCGGCAAACGGCATCGGGTAACGGTGTTCCTCAAAAAAGGCAAATTCCCCATTCCGGCCATGAAAAACGGGAACGCTCTGCGGGCGATTTTTCTCTCCCGACGGATTGCCGTAATACAAAATGCCGGGCAAAAAGGCCTGCTGATTTTCCCCGACCGAACGCCAGATGACCGAAAGCGTCACCTCCGTAAGCGGCTCTTTCCCACGATATTCCCAACGTCGGACACACTTCAACACCCCTTTTTCCATCGTGTACGCATCCCGCAAGACAATTTCCCCCTGCGGCAACACCAGTTTCCCACGTAAAATCGTCCAATCTCCCACGCACTCCTTTTCCGTGGCGGAAACCGACTCCCATTTTGCCGGAGCGTCCTCCTCCCAACCGAGTGCCACGCTCCAAAGTCCCTCTTTCGGCGACTCCATTTTGAGCGAATCTCCCAACCAAAGTTGGACGGAATAGGTGCCTTCCTTTTCCACACATTCCCATCGGCACTCCTGCGAATAGACCGAAGTCAGAGAAAGCAACACGACCGGAAGGAAACTCATCCAATAGAAATGTCTCATTTTTTTCCTCGTTTTGATTACCAAATTTCAACAACAAAATCGTTCCAGCCACGCCAGTGCCGACGGATAATCCTCGAATTCGCCATCCAGTTGGGCTTGACGGGCTTTTTTCAGAATCTTCCCCATCTCTGGACCGGGTTGAATGCCGTATTGGAGCAAATCTTTTCCTCGGAGCAAAACTTCCGGGGGACGTTCTGTCAACCCCATCCGTCGGGCCAACGAAATCCAGCCCGAATGGTATTTTTCTGGATAAATCGCCTTCCAGACTTCCTCCCACAGACCCATCGATGCCGGAGCGAGATTTTCCGCCAAATGCCGTAACGCCTTTTCCGTCAAGGGGTTCTGAAGTGCGTAGTCATGGTATTTCACCAATGGTTCCACGCTCTCCACCACCCATTGCGGGCTTTTCATCTCCGTCAAAAAGGAGACCGCTTCACTCACCTGGTGCAACAATACCGCCAACAGCACCAGTCCATGATTTTTCCCCGAAATCTTTCCTCGCTCCAGATTTTCCGCCGCACGCGAACAGGCCGACACGGTTTCGTCCCACTTTCCCGCCAGCGTCAATCCCCACAACGCGGGAAAACATTCCACCCAACCACTCTGACGCAAAACCTCCAACCCCTTTTCCGGCCAACACCCCTTTTCCGCCCATTTCCACCATTCGGTGTAAAGCCGCTCCGCCGAAAGAGTTGCGAACTCCGGCTTCACTTCCTGACAAAAACCTACCGTCCGCGTTTCCATCGTCATGCCAAACCGTGCCGCCATCTGCATTCCCCGCAAAACACGCAGTGGGTCTTCGCAAAAAGCATGGGTCGTGGCTCGCAGTATCCGCTTTTCCAAATCCGCCTGCCCACCGTAAGGGTCGCAAAATGTCCCGTCCAGACGCATTCCAATGGCATTGATCGTGAAATCCCGCCGCGCTGCCGCCTCTTCAAACGTCATGTTCGGATCGGAAATCACGTCAAATCCCTTGTGACCCATGCCGATTTTCGACTCCCGACGTGGAATCGCAATGTCGATCGTCGAATCCACCTTCAAAACACTGAACGACTTCCCCACCTGATTGATATAAAAAAACGGAGCCAACGTCTCCCGAATCTGGCGGTAATCGAGACCATAAACCTCCAAATCGTAATCCTTGGAAGAAATTCCCAACAGATAATCTCTGGCAAAACCGCCCACTAACAGAATATCTTTCGCCCCTGCCGCGGAAAGAAGCCGAACGATTTTGCGAATTTTGGAACTCACCGGAATGGAAGCCATGTTATACCCGTTCTGCCCCTCATTTCCGAAAACCAACACTCTGTGAAACTTATAAATATCAGCGAATCATACACACCTATTTCAGAAAATGCGGCATGAACATCCATAATTATCAATTATCATTTAACTCGGCGCTAAACCTGAATATTCAACAACTTCCGTGCCAACGTCACCGCCGCGCTGGCATTGTCGCTGTAGCCATCCGCCTCAATCTCATCCGCATACGCCTGTGTCACCGGAGCTCCGCCAATCATCACCTTCACCCGATTCCGAAGTCCGGCAGAACAGAGACTTTCGATCGTCTTCCGCATGGCAGGCATCGTCGTCGTCAGCAGTGCCGACATCGAAAGAATCGACGCGTCGTGTTCCTCAATGGCATGGACAAACTTTTCCGGCGAGACATTCACCCCCAAATCAATCACCTTGAATCCCGCCCCTTCCAGCATGGATGCCACGAGATTCTTCCCGATATCGTGCATATCCCCCATCACCGTTCCAATCACCACCGTCCCCAACGGCTCCGCTCCCGATTCGGCCAAAAGCGGCGCAATCACCCCCAAAGCCTCCTTCATCGCCCGCGCAGCGATCAACAACTGCGGCACGAAAAACTCGTTCGCTTCAAAACGCCTTCCCGCTTCGTCCATGGCCGGAACCATCTCCTGAAGAATCAACTCCTCCGGGTCACGTCCCGCCGCTATCCCCTCCTCCGCCAGCTTCTTCGCCAGAGGTGCATTTCCCGTCAAAACGGCATCAAAAAGTTTGGGTGAATCCGTCATGTATCGCTATTCTGCCATAAAACCGGGACTGGATTCGACTTTCCCAAGCCTTTCCAGACCATTTTTTGAAAATGAGAAAAAAACTCGTCTTTCAGACGTTCACATCCGAAGAAACCGCTTTTTTCAGAAGTACCGCACGAGCTTCCTCCAACCACTCCTGACGCTGTGTGGGAGAACTCAGAATGACCGACGCAAAGTTCAATCGGACGCAATCATCCACCCCAACCGTCTTGAAAACAATGTTTTTCCACAAATTTTCCAATGGGTCGCCATTGACATTCGTCTCAATTTCCGGCGGCGTATTGCCTGTTGTAAAAACAACCGCGCGATGCCCTTCCAGCTTCCGAACAGGCCCCTTTTCCGTGAAAGCATAACAAAAACCTTGCCGAATCACGCGATCAATCCAACCTTTCAAAATCGCCGGCGGCATTCCCCACCAGTTCGGATGAATCACCACATAGAGCGACGCCTCCATCACCTCGGCAATCTCCTCCCGCAGCTTCCCCGAAACCGCTTCCATCGGCAGCGACAACTCCTCCTCGGTGAGAACAGGGTCAAAATGCTCCGCGTAGAGGTCTTTCCAAATCACCTCCCACCCTTGCTCCAACAACGTTTCCCGTGCCATTTGAGCCAGGGCATAACAAAAACTCCCCTCCCCTTTCTGGTGAGCTAAAACGATCAACGCTTTCATCTTAAACCCCTTCGATTCTCATACTTCCGAAAAATTCCCACTGAAACACCACCACTCTAAACCATTATACCCTCTCTCCCAAAAAAATCAAGAAGCCGCGGGATGAATTGATAATTATCAATTTAATCCCCGTATCCTTGCGGATGTTTTTGATGCCAGTTCCACGCACTGCGTACAATCGACTTCAAATCGGGATACTGCGGCTGCCAACCTAACTCCCGACGAATCGTTTCGCTGCCCGCAATCAATACCGCCGGGTCGCCCGCACGGGGAGGCGTTATTTCTGCTGGAATCGGATGTCCGGTCACTTCTCGGGCTGTCTCGATCACTTCTTTTACCGAATACCCGCAGCCATTCCCCAGATTGTATCGACGGCTCGCTCCACCCTCCAGCAATGCCTGCAATCCCAGAATATGAGCCTGCGCCAGGTCGGCAATGTGGATATAATCTCGCACACACGTCCCGTCCGGCGTGTCGTACTGGTCGCCGTAAATAAAGATTTTTTCCCGCTTTCCCAAAGCCACCTGCAATACCAGTGGAATCAGGTGGCATTCGGGATGGTGGTCTTCCCCACGCTCTTCCGTCGCTCCTGCCGCGTTAAAATAACGCAGTGCCACGTACCGAAAATCATGATAACGATCCAGCCAGTACAACATCCGCTCGATCATCGCCTTCGACTCTCCGTAGGGACTCCCCGGAATTACCTCTTCCGTCTCCACAATCGGCATCTGTTTCGGTTTGTCGAAGAGATTGGCCGTGCTGGAAAGGATAAACTTCTTCACGCCATGTTCCCACATCGATTGCAACAAATTCCCCGCGTTCGTCGCGTTGTCCCGCAAATAAAGGAATGGCTTTTCCACCGATTCGCCCACCAGCGTATGCGACGCAAAGTGCATCACCGCCACCGGCTTATGCTCCTCCATCGTCTGGTCAATCATCGCCTTATCCGCCAAATCCCCCACCACCAACGTTGCCTGGGGATGGACTGCCGAACGATGTCCCTGGTACAGATTGTCCAGAACCACCACATCAAATCCCGCTTCCACCAGTTTTTCCACCGTCACACTGCCGATATATCCAGCCCCGCCCGTCACCAGAATTTTCATATTACCATCCTTTATCTGTTGGAATTTCCCATGCAAACTATTTTCTATTGTAAAACAAATAAAAACTTCTTCAAGCACCCGGCAGCCAGAAAACCTCCTTTTTTCCGAAATCCGAAAAATACTTGCCAGTCCCTCCATCGACAAACCTTCTCTCGTCGGATAGAATAAAAAAGTACCCGCCAAGAGGATTCCAGAACTCTTTGCTGAAAAGTTTTAAAAGAATTGCGATTCTGGAAATAACCCCACTTGACAAAAAGAATATTTGGTATAAAATATATTTTAATTACTTTCCATTTACCTTTTTTACGGAGATGAAATCCATGGCTATTTCAACGAAGATGGAAGCGGCATTCAATGCCCAAATCAATGCGGAAATGTACTCGGCGTACCTCTACCTGTCCATGTCTTGCCAGGCTCAGGACTTGAAACTCAAGGGGATTGCCAACTGGTTCAAAGTTCAGTACGACGAAGAGATTGCCCATGCGATGGGACTTCTGAACTACCTTCACGACCGTGGCGGACGTGTGATTCTCACGGCGATCGAGGCTCCCCGGACGGAGTGGGAGAGTGCCATTGCCATGTTCGAGAATACTTGCGAACACGAAGCGAAAGTGACCGGATTGATCAACGAGATGGTCTCTCTGGCGATGGAAGAAAAAGACTACGCGGCGATTCAGTTCCTCGACTGGTATGTCAAGGAGCAAGTCGAAGAGGAAGCAACCGCCGATGAAATTCTCGGCGAATTGCGTCTGGCGGAAAATGCTCCGGGAGCACTCCTGATGTTGGATCGGGAACTGGGAGCCAGAACGTTTGTAGCTCCGGTGATTGGTTAAGACTTTTCCTTTCGGCAACGTGGACGAACCAATAAAAAGGGACGTAACACGTTGCCCTAGTGCTTTGTTAAACTTGTAAATATTGATGCTATTTGAAAAAGTCTCATTGGCCAGGCGTCGCGCGACTCACGGCGAAAGCCGAGAGTGGCTTACCCGTAAAGACGGAGCCGTCGTGGAGAGGAAACCTTTCTAGAAGAAAGTGTTCTCCTCTCCAGACCTCTCTTTCCAAAGCAACCGTCAGGATTGTCAAGGGGTGAACGAAAAAATTCTAGGATTTCTCCATCCTTATGACGATGGGAAAAACGAATTGTTTACCGCTTGACCAGTGTCAGCAACGCGACACGGACTACGGCGAACGGTGCGATAGCACCACATCGCTGCCGGTCGTACCGGCTCCAAAGACTTTTGTCTGCGGCTGCGCCGCTATTATTTTGATTATTTAATAGAGCGTCCCAAGGAGATGGGATCGAAATTTATAGCCCGATTCCTTTTCCCAGAGAAAAATCTGCCGGTTTTTTTCCTTTTCGGTGTTTTCCAAATCCGAACCAGGTGGGGTGGTAGGAATCGACCCAATCGACGTTGGCTTGGGCGGGAATTTGAGCTTCCAGGCCGCATGCCCAGTAAACACCATTCACCAGCAGGCGACGTAGGCCTTCCGATTGCAAATCGACGGCCGCACCCATGGTTGTGGTGAAAACTCGCCCCTGAAGAGAAGGATTTTGGGGCGAAACATAGCTCTTCACCCACGCAATCGGCATTTTTGGCTCATTCTTGGCGTTGAGTACCGCAGGGGAGTCCGGTTCCAGACTTGCCGTTACCTCCCCGAACAGAAGAATCCGCGAATCTCCCGGCAGAGGAAGCCGCACGCGATACACATCGGTTGGAACGAAAATTTCCTGGTAGCCTCGCAGAATGGGGTGATTTTCGCTTTCAGGAACGAGTTGGCTCCGCGTCCCTTCCACGCCATGTTCCCCGTGGTGAGCAATCCACGTTTCGCCTAAAATCTGCCGTCCGAAACCCTGTTCCCACCCGCTGGCTGCCGGAGCGTTGAAGCTGTATCGGGCATATTTCCGGTCTGCGGGAATGGCAAAAGCATGGGTGGCGGTTCGCAGTCCGACAAATGGTTTTCCCGCCTCGACGTACTCCACGAAAAACTTCATCTGCTCGTCCGGCAAATTCCGAAATCGCGTCGCCATGACGCACAAATCCGCGTCGGCCAAATGCTCCATTCCTGGGATATTGTCCTGAACGGTCGGATCAATTTCCCCCGTCCGCGGCTGGATGGCAAAAAGGACGACACAGGTGAAACCATGCCGTTTTGCCAGAATTTTTCCCAACATTGCACACGCCTCTTCCGAACGGTACTCCTCATCCCCGGAAATCAGGACGACTTTTTTTCCTTTTCCCGGTCCTTCCTCACCGTCGTACTGAATCCAGTGCGTCTCTTGAGCAAAACTCCCCGAAACCCACAGGAAAAAAGCCAGACACACCATTATTTTTTGCCGCCACATGGAAATTCCTCCTGAAAACCTGAAAACGGAAGTTATTCCCCCACCATCTGAATCTGATCCACCCACAACGTTCCACGAGCGCCGTGCAGTCCAACATAGACCAGGGCTTCCCGTGCGGAGACCGGCACCGGAATGGTCAACGAAACGGTTTTCCAGCCGAACGTTCCCCGCCAGCCACCGACGACCGCACTGCGAACCGGTTTACGATTTTCGTCGATAAAAATAACGTAAATTCCCGGATAACCCTTTTCCGCAAAATAGGGATAAATGGATTCTCCGCGAATTGCCATCTGAAAATGAAGTTGCTGGACTTTTCGACCGTCAATGCCGATTCCCTGACATGCCTGAGCAATTTTCCCCAGGGTTTTGTTGGAAAATTTCAGGCAATATCGTCCGTCCGGCAAATCTTTTTCCTCCACAATCTGTGCCAGACGCAGATAACACCAGACTTCAGGAATCAGAATCCACTCCACCTCTTCCGAAACAGGTTCTTCCGCCAGAGAATCCTCCTCCGAACGAATGGCCAGGCCGGGATTTTTCCGTCCCCGCATGACATTCTCGAAACTCCCGTTCAACAATTCCGGTTTCGTCGGGTCGGGAAGGATTTGCCGCTCTTCCTCCGCTTTTCCCGTCATCGGAACAAAAAGTGTCGTCTGAATCGGGCGGGACTCCAGTTTTTTCCCTTTTTTCTTCAACACGCAGAGATTTTGCGCATACCGTTCCCCCAGAGGAATCACCATGATACCGCCATCTTTGAGCTGTTCCACCAATCGTGGCGGCGGAGATTCCGGCGAACAGGTCACGATAATCTTATCGAAAGGCGCGGCCTCTTCCCAACCCTGATACCCATCCCCGGCGCGGACATGGACGTTGGTGTAGCGGAGTGTTTTCAAAGTTTTCGCCGCCTGACGTGCCAGTGGCTCCACGATTTCAATGCTGTAAACGCTTTCCACCAAAGGAGATAGAACCGCGGCCTGATAACCGCTCCCCGTACCGATTTCCAAAACGCGGTCGGTGGGTTGCGGATCCAACGCTTCCGTCATGCTCGCCACCGTAAATGGGGACGAAATCGTCTGCCCATGCCCAATCGGGAGCGACTTTTCCAGATACGCCTGTTCCCGCAGCCGGGCTGGAACGAATTTGTGCCGTGGGGTGGAACGCATCGCGGCCAGAACGTCGGGATTGCGGATTCCTCCACGTTCCAGTTCCCGCCGAACCATCTGTTCCCGCGCATCCGCCATTTCCCGTTCCGACTGTGCCCACCCGGAAACTGAAATCCCGAAACACAAAAAAAACAACACCCATTTCATGATCATCGTATTCTTTCTCAACAATCCCCCCATTAACGATTCTTATTTATCCTGGTGATCATCCTCATTGGAAATATCCGCCGAAAAAAAGTGTAAACGGAAATATCTGCGTCTTCTGCGGAAACTTTTCTACGCTGCCAACTGCTCAACCGATGTTGTCAAAGTACTCTAGGGCGGGGGCGAATCCCAAAAACTCAAGTGGATAGATCGCATAAATCATTAATCATTAATCAGTACTTCATTAATCATTATTCCAGGATTCCCACGACACCACCGGCAGGGGCCATGGGGAGGTGGAGCGTATCGGAGGCGCGGACTTTTCGCAGGGATAGAAGGGTGCCACGCCATTCCCCCTGTGCCTCGGAGGCTTCCGTCCAGAGTTTGAGCGTATAATCCCGGTTTGGCTCCAGAAAATCGAGCTTGACTTCGGAAATGTACGCTTCGGAACCGTTCGTCCCGCCTAAAAACCAGATGCCGTCTTTGTTTTTACGTGCGGTGACGATGTATTTTCCGATTTTCGCGTCGAGAACGCAGGTGTCTTCCCAGGTACTCTCCACACGCCGTAAAAATTCCTGTTCCGTGCCGAAAGCATTTCCCGTTTCGTTGTTGCGGATACTCCAAGCTCCGCGAATCACATGCGACGGGGCGTAGAGCGTCAAAAGAAGCGAAAGCTGATGGGCATGGGAACGATTTTTCACGTAAATGGCTGGTGTGTAATCAAACGGCCCGACCAGACCACGCGTGAAGGGAAGCGTCACGTCATGATACTCCGGGTGCCAGCCTTCCTGTCCGCCGCCCCCTTCCACATTCATCAAACCGGGGTACGTCCGCGACATTCCGTCCGGCAAATAGGCATCGTGAACGCAAAGCCAGAGACGGTATTTGCTGGCAACCTCCACCAAACGGCGAATATCGTTGGTATCTTTGGTACTTCCATACGCCACGAACCCCGGCTTCAACCCTGCCAATCCCCACCGAGCATATTCCGCAAAAAGTTCGTCCAGATCGTATTTTTTCAACATCCGGTCATTGATATAGAGACAAATCCCCACCCCTTTGGACTTGCCGTAAGCGATCAGTTTTTCCAAGTCCATATCGACGTAGGTGGAAGCCTTGAATCGCGGAAAATAGGGAACCAGCCCCTTCGCCACCTGATACGGATTCGGTTTCGTGTTCGCTCGCCACGTCGGGTCGGCGGCCTTGTCGGGATTGTTTTTCGCCCACTCCTCACATTCCGCGTCGGTATAAACCCACTCCGTGCCGTACCAGCCCCAGTCAATCTGGACGTAGCGAATCTGGTTCTCAGCCGCAAAATCGACCAACCCGATCAAATCGTTCATCCGAATCTGGCAGTTCATCGCGTTGCTGATCGTTTTGCCCGGCACCACCCAGGAACAATCGGACGTACAGGGAGGATTGAGGTTGGCAATGAAATACCCGTTTTCCACCAGACGTGCCTCATTTTCCGCCAACATCATCCCCCGCCACGGCGTGGTGAAGCGTCCCTCCCCCTCCGGCAACATCGTTTCCCGGACAGAGACCTGTAACGCACCATCCGCATTCTTGTTCAACTGAAATCGGGGATAATCCTGAACATACGCCTCCAGAATGCAGAAAACCTTCCCATCCGCGAATTTCCCGGTCAGCGGCGGGGAAGTCTTCTGGAAATCCGCCCACGGAACCGGTTTTTCAGGAAACGTATCTTCCGTCCAGGCAATCGGGAAAACCACCACGCTCGACGGAAGCCGAAAGGCTGTTTTTTCGCCTTGAATCAGGATGAAGTTTTCTCGTTTTTCCAGGAGGTACCGAAACGCGAAACCTTCGTTGTAAACGCGGAATTCCACCCCCAAAACCCGACCGGAATTACCATTTTTCTCCCGAAAACGGAGTACCATCTGCTCGTACTTTTCAGGAATCACGGCATATTCGCCCCAGTGTGGCTTCCACTGTGAATCGACCCGGGTACGCTCAACATCCAGAAATTCCAGTTCCTTCAAACCCTCCGAAAAAATCAGTCCCAATGGCGACGGTGCCACCACTTCCACACCATCATAATGGCAGGAATAGCTTATTTCACCCTCCTGAAATTCCACCTCCACCGCAATCCGACGGTCGGGTGAGAGAATTTTCTCCCCTGCCGACAACGACGCACAAAATCCCATCAGGACAAACACGATTCCTAAATAATGTATCTTCATTTTTTCCTTTTTTTATTGAAAATCTATCCTGAAAGTCAAAAATATACCAGTTGGAAGGTTCTATACCATCCACTTACACTCCACCAAGCCCCTTCCTTTGGGAGGGGTGGTAGCCGTCAGGCTACCGGGGTGGGCGGGGTAGAATGGCAAAGGGGTGTTCTATCGTAATTTACCCGATAGAATGTCGTTCTGCCATTTCACCAACCCACCCCCCGCTCTGTCGGGCGTACCCCTCCCAGAGGTAGGGGCTTTCTTTTCGTTTTCCTGAAATTCAAAGTGGAAGGAGTATAGAAGGTTTATACGCTATTTGAAAAAATCTATTGGCCGAGGTTACGCGGCTAATATTTCCTTACAATCGAACTTCCGGGACGACAAACGGCTCACGCGGCGGTTTGGTCAACAACGCGTCGGCCTGCGGTTGGGAAAAGGTCTCCGTTTCGTTGGAAATCGAAATCGTTTCACCTGCCACAAAGGAAAGCTCCTTCCGAACGTCGCACCCTTCCAAAACGGCTCCTACATTGTCCAAAATCGCTTCCGCGCGTTCCCGCATTTCATTATTCATCGCTTGGCAACACTCCTCCCACGTCGCTTTCCGCCCCAGACGATACGATAGGTTCCCCAGGTGACACATGGCGGTTGAGTAATGCCCTTCCTCAATGGGAGCGTTGAGTTTTTCCGGGGCGTTTTCCTTCACGCATTGCAGGAAATTGCCAAACGCTCCTCCCGGTTGAGGCAAAGAGAGTGTCCCTTCCACAGTTCCAATTTTGGTTTTGGAGCCATCTTTCGCCACAAAAACGGGGCCACCTTCGTTGGTGACGTATCCTTCGTCGGTATGGAAAAAGGCCGTTTCCCGTGGAATCCAGTTGGCAGAACGGAGGTTGCATGCCGCGAAGTAGCAGGGAATCTCTCCGAAGAGATAACACGCCGCCTGAACATTGGGCGTTTCGGCCTGATCGGTCACGAAATTCCCCTTTTCTCCCGGCCAGACGCGGGTTCCCCAGGAAAAAACCTTCGTGGGATGTTGGTGTGGGTCGCCCAAGGCAAGTCGGCACATGTCGAAGTGGTGCGGGCCGTTGTTTCCAATCTCGCCATTGCCGAAATTCCAGAACCAATGCCAGTTGTACGGCACCAGATTACCATGGTACGGCAGCATGGCGGAAGGCCCCACCCAGAGATTCCAGTCGAGCCACTCCGGCGGGGTGGTCGTCGGTTTGAAGCCCAGCCCGGTACGCGGACGGTGAGCAAACGCCTCGACAGCCGTCGGTTTTCCGTATTTTCCCGACCGAAATGCCGCGGCTGCCAGGTACCAGTTCGCGTCGCTGCGTCGCTGCGTGCCGTGCTGGATGCAGACGTTGTACTTTTTGGCCGCGTTGACACACTGTCGTCCCTCCCAGAGCGTATGGCTGCATGGTTTCTCCACGTAAACATGCTTCCCCGCCTGGCATCCCCAAACCGTCATCAGGGCGTGCCAGTGATTACATGTCGCAATGGAAATCGCATCGACGCTGGCATCTTCCAGAGCCTGCCGCACTTCCTGGAGTGCGCGGGGGGTTGCCTGGAATTTTTCCTCCAGCCGTTTTTTCGCCGCTTCCGCACGTTTCCGGTCGGCATCCACCACATACAAAACTTCCGCGTCGTCACGTGACTGATACGTTTGCGCGTGAAAATTCCCCTGACCTCCCAGACCGATGACGGCGACACCCACCCGTTCGTTGGCACCCTGGGCGTGTGCTGGCAAAAATTGCGTGGAAAGCCCCAGCACCGTGGCGCTGGCTGCGGTTGTTTTCAAAAACTGACGGCGGGAAACAGACGAACGAATCGGACGGTAAGATTTCATGGCAATCTCCTGGAAAGCAAAAATTTCTATCGGAAAACAAATACTCCTTTCAGTGTAACCTTTTCCGGGGGTGTTTGTCAAGGTGGGAGGGAAAAAGTCCCACCCTTGCGGTTCCCGGCAGGATGGTTTATACTGGAAGAGGTGTTGTTCCTATCGAAAATATCATGCTGAAAGATTGTTTGGGAGAAATTCATGTCCGAGAAAAAAGTTTCCCCATGGTTGCAGACGAGTATTGCTGCCATGACGAGTTATATCGACGCGGGAAGTATCGTCGCCATTGGAGCCGGGTTGTCGTTGTGGGAATCGTATCTGGGGTTGAGCCGTTTTCAAGTCGGACTGCTGACAGCGTTCAGTTCCAATGCTCTGGGAGCCGCGATCGGAGCTCTTCTGGGAGGAATGTTGTGCGACCGTTGGGGGCGGAAGTTCGTTTACACCTACGATTTGATTCTCTACATGCTCGGAATGTTGCTGGTGGTTTTCGGGCTGCATTACGGGATGTTGTTTGTCGGATTCATGATGGTGGGGATTGCGGTGGGGGCGGATGTCGTCGCCTCGTGGACGCTCATCGCGGAACAGGCTCCTGCCCAAAACCGGGCACGGCATTGCGGCGCGGCTCAATTCGCGTGGGCATTGGGACCGGCGGTGGTGCTGATGATGTCGGTGGGGTTGGGACTGGCGTTTCAGTCCATGGCCAATTGGGAGTTGGTTTCTCACTGGGGCGAAAAGGAAATTCTGTGGGGAAATTACGCACTCCTGGCGAATCGAATCGTTTTCGGGCACCTGATTGTGGTGGCCTTCATCACCTGGTTGTTGCGGCTGCGAATGCCGGAATCGGAAAACTGGAAGGCGGCCAAGGCGAGAGAAAAGGCGTTGGAGGAAGCGGGCGAAAAGAAAAAATCGGCTTTTCGGGAACTTCTTTTGCCGGTCAACGTCAAAACCGTTCTTTTTTTGTGCGGCGTGTATGTCATCTGGAATCTCTGCGCGGGAACGATGGGAATTCTCATGCCGTATATCTATGAAAATGTCTGCCAGATCAGCAACACTATGTCGTGTGCCCTGACGATCATCATTTTCCTGACCTCCACCATTTCGACGCTCCTGATTTTCATGTGGTGGGGAGACCGGTGGAGCCGACGTTGGATTTACTTTGCCATGGCGGCTCTTTTCGTGCTGGCGTGGAGCCTGTTCCTACTCCCGGCGGCCTGGATTACACTTCCGGTACTGATTCTTTTTGCCGTTCTGGTCGGTATCAACAACGGTTCCGGCCAGCAGGCTTTTTACCAACTCTGGTGCAGTGAACTTTTCCCCGCCCGGTATCGTGCCAGTGCCCAGGGATTCACCTTTTTTGCCGCACGTATCACCGTTGGAATCTGGACCGCCCTGGTTCCGATGATCATGGCCAGCTCCTACGGTTTCCCCCTGGCCGCCAAATGTATGGTCGGGTTTGCTCTTTTCAGCCTCCTGGTAGGGACGCTCTACGCTCCCGACACCTCCGGCAAGACGCTGGAACAAATCGAACGGGAACGGTACGGTGAAAAAGGGGGTTGAATCGGTCGGACTTGTCAAAAGCCTGGAATGTTTTATAATGGGCAATTCCTGGCGTCTGGTTCCATTATCAACATGGTAAAACGGAGCATTGAGAAAAAACAAAAGAGGAGGAGTTGTCCACAATGGCACTGAATATTCCCTGGTTTGACAGTTCACGCGATGACATTTCGGTTCAAATGGCTCAACTGCGAAAGAAGCTCAGCCCTCGCGGCGACGTGGTTTCGGAAGCGGGGCAGCGAAAAACCATGGAAATCTTCGGAAAACCGTTGACTCCTCAGGAAGTCGTGGCACAAATTTGTCAGGATGTGGAGGAAAAAGGGCTGGAAGCGGTTCTGGACTACTCCCGGCGAATCGATGGAGCCGATTTGACATTGGCGGAATTGCGCGTCCCGGAAGAGGAGATGGCAGAGGCACATCGACAGGCTTCCCCGGAATTTTTGCAGGCCATCCGCCACATTCACGACAATATCCGACGTTTCCAGACCGCCATTTTACACCGCGACGTGGAGGTTCCCATCGAAGGGGGCTACTTGAAACAGCGTTACCGTCCCCTGCAACGCATCGGCATTTGCGTTCCCGGCGGTGCGGCCGCGTATCCTTCCACCGTTTTGATGACCGCCATTCCAGCGTTGGTGGCAGGCGTTCCTGAAATTGCGGTCGTTGCCCCTCCCACAGCCAACGGTGCGTACAATCGTGATATGCTGGCGACCTGCTACGAAATTGGCGTTCGGGAAGTCTATCGTGTCGGAGGTGCCCAGGCCGTCGCGGCCATGGCGTATGGAGTGGAAGGGTTGCCACGGGTGGACAAAATCGTCGGGCCGGGAAATCTCTTTGTGGCACTGGCTAAAAAACGGGTTTACGGCGAAGTGGACATCGATTCCATTGCCGGTCCCAGCGAAGTGGTGGTGATTGTCGATCGCTCCACGCAGACGCAATACACCGCTCTCGATCTGATTGCTCAGGCGGAACATGCCCCAGGAGCCAGTATTCTGATCGGCCACGAACGGGATGTTCTGGAAGCGGCCGTCGATACACTGGACGCGGCTTTAAATCGGCTCGAACGCGGAGAGTGGGCACGGCAAAGTCTCGAAGCATTTGGAGCCGTCATTCTGGCCAAGGATGTGGAGGAAGTCTGCCAATTGACCGATTTGCTGGCACCGGAACACCTGCACATTGCCACGTCCAATGCCGCCGAACTGGAAGAAAAAATCCATCACGCGGGGGCGGTTTTTCTCGGAAACGCAACCCCTGTCGCGGTGGGGGATTATGCCGCTGGCCCGTCCCACGTCCTCCCGACCAGTGGCACGGCACGATTTGCCCATGGCCTCTCCTCGAACGATTTCCTCCGCTCTCACAGCGTCATTCATCTGGAACAGGAGGGTTTGCGGCGACTCGCCCCCGACATCGCTATTTTGGCTACCCAAGAAGGCCTCACCGCCCATCGACAGAGCGTGGTGGAACGGGTGGAACCCTAGTACTTTGTTAAATTGATAATTATGGATGTTCATGCCGTATTTTCAAGGGTGATTGTGTATGACTCATGATATTTACAAGTTTCACAAAGTACTAGGTCAATTTCTTTCCACTATCCCGAGGGTGTGAGTCCTTTCATCGATTGAGTCAAAGTGGAATGTTCGGGTGGGGAAGAAATTTTCCTCGGGAAGGCAGGGGGTTTTACGACTAATTTTTCATTTTTTTCTCTTTTTTTTCAATTTTTCCTTGACAAAGTCAATCGTTTCATGTAAAATAGTGAAGTTGGGTATTCCATCGAGTCATTCATTCCTTTTTTCAATGAGGAGACAAACATGAACAAACTTTCCATTTTCACCCCCCCCCCCAACTTAACGTTTGGGTAGGCGGATGGGTTCTCTGTTTTCTGGGAGGAATCTCTTCTTCCCTCACGGCACAGGAGTACGTCTGGACAGGCGGTGGTGCCGATTCTCAATTCATTACGGCGGAAAACTGGGGCGGTGTAGCTCTCTTTTCCACAAACTGGGCAAATCTGACGCATAACGACATAAGTCCCTCCACAATTCTCTTTCCTGTTGGAGCGAGTGGACAAATCAACGGATTCGACATTACCAACACAAACATCTCCATTGGCGGAAAACTGGAATCCCTCCATCCCAATGCCAATGGTTTCTGGATGCGGGGAAATGTTCACCTGACGTTCCTTTCCACGGCCGAGATAACTTTCTTAACGGAAAATCCAAAATATGGAACGCAATTAACGATGGCAGGCAGCGGCAATACCCTTAACTTCCACAATGACAGTCGGTATGAATTCGACAGGATGTTTGTTTCCGCTTACGATGGTGGAGGAGGAAGTAACAATGTTGTTAATCAACATGCAGGAAATGTTACTGCGAATGGACTTTGGTTAGGAACTTATACTCTCGATTTTTCCCAAAATACCAGCCAATACAACTTATACGGCGGAAGTTTTGCGGTAAATGCCATGAGAATCCAGACTGACGATACCACCATTACCACCATGGGTCGTGGGGAAGCCAATATCTATGGCGGAATGTTTACGGCCAACTCGCTGACGGGTGGACAGTCGGTTTCCGGTGGGGTGACTTATCGTGGTGACATCGACATTCATCTGAGCGAAAAATCGGTGGCTGGTTTTGGAACGTTCGGCGTGACGGGAAACTCGTCTTACAAGGGAAACGTGACCGTTTCGGTGGATGCTCCCATCCTGACGCTTTCGCCGGATGTTGTGGGAAAAAATCTGGTTCATTTTGCTGGTGACGTCGATACGAACATGCAGTTGACGACCAACAGTTCGTTGATTTCCATTTCCGACGACAGGAAAACGGCTCGTCTTGATGCCTCGAAAGACGTGACTCCGGTGGACGGATATGTGGTGGGAGGTTCCCTTTCCTTTGCGGAAGCCGTTACGGGTGGGTACCTGCGAATCGAGCCTTCGGACGATCCTTATACCATGCTCCTTACCACGACAGAATTTGCCAATGAGGAGGCGATTGATGCTTTTGCCGACTGGCTGAATGCCAACGTGGAAAACTACAGCGTCACACCCGCCGGGCTGGACGGATTGCAAATCGAAACCTTTACCACCGGTTCCGGTTCGGTTTTTCTCTGGGATTTTTCCGATTATACGTCGGGGAACGTGGGCGTTTGGGGAATCTCGACGCGGCATGTTCCTGAACCACATACCTGGATTTTGGCACTTTTGGGAATCATTTTGTACTGGGGGAAATTTTATGCGAAAAAACGGGTTTACGCTGGTTGAATTGTTGGTGGTCATTGCCATCATCGGGATGTTGGTGGGACTTTTGCTCCCGGCAGTGCAACAGGCACGAGAGGCGGCTCGGCAAATGCAGTGCAACAACCACCTGCGGCAGCAGGCTTTGGCAGGAATGAATCTGGAATCGACGCACCGGCATCTTCCCACGGGAGGGTGGGGATCTTTCTGGTGCGGTGATGCCGATTTGGGATTTGGAATTCATCAGCCAGGAAGTTGGACGTTTTCGCTCCTTCCGTATTTGGAGCAAAATGCCTTGTATCAGTTGGGACAAAATGGCGTGGAGGAGACTGACGACGTTCAGAAAGAGGGAGCCAAAACACGCGCGGAAACGCCGGTTGCCCTCTTTCTCTGTCCCTCGCGTCGGACACCTCAGTTGTATCCCTACACCGGAGCCAATCTCAATAATATGGCGACGCTCCAACGGTGTGCCAAGTTGGATTACGCGGCCAACGCGGCGTTGGAAAATGCGGGTGCCATGCTGAGCAATTCCCCGGGTACCGTTTTGGAAGGGAAAACGGTTGCCACCAACCCTGCCAATAACAAAGGGGTCGTCTACTACAAAAGTATCACAACGCTGGGAGAAATTCGCGATGGCACGACCAATACCTATTTTTTGGGCGAAAAATACGTCCTTCCCGATGCCTACGAAACGGGAAATGCGGCAGGAGACGATCTGACGCAATGGAACGGTGGCGACGACGATAACGTCCGCCTCGTTACCTATGTTCCGCAACAGGATCGTCTCGGCCTCAATTCCGGTACGCACTGGGGAAGTTGTCATGCCGGGAGTTTCGGAATGGCAATGTGCGATGCCTCCGTGCAACGCGTTTCCTACAGTATCGACACGGAAATTCACTCGTATCTGGGACAACGGGCGGATGGAAAGGTGGCGAGAATTCCTGATTAGAGCGGTTTAAATTGGTAATTGTCCATAGGAGCCGTCAACGAAGCGCAAGCGGCGTCCCGCCAACACGTTTTCCGGGCTTTGTCCTCCATTCACGGCTCATGAAATAATGGATGTAACAGAAGGTGGCTAGATTTAAGGACTTCGGTCAATGGTATTTTGCGGATTCCTGGAACTGGGGGACCGTGGCGAGATTTGCCGAAGCGGTACGGCAAACGGAAATCGGTTTGCAATCGTTATGTAAGGGGGTCGCTGAATGTTTTGATAGGAATCCGTCCTTTTTGCCAGGTTTGCCCAATCGTGGAAAGGGGATTCAGCGTCTTCCCTTTCTGCTTTCCGTTTTTTCCAAAAGGTCTTTTAAGAACGAAGTTTCGTGGAGGTATTGGAGATGATGATCGCGGTCATGACGAGAAAAATCCCTGCCAAAATCGGTACATTCATCGGCTCGTGAAAAAGAAAATAACCTATGAGAGGAGCAAATGCCAGTTGGGAAACGTTGACGATGCTTACCTGAACGACTTTCAGGCGACGTAATCCCATAATGAGGGAGAAAAATGCCAGGATGTTGGCAAACCCGGCCAAATAGGCAAAAAGTATATCGTGCCGTGTAAAAGTTCGATACGACTCAAGGCCATGCTCCCAACCATCCAGGAATGTCAAAACCAGAAAACCGGTTCCAGGCAAAATCACCATCGGCAGCCACAGTGAACTTTGTTCCTTTCCCATTTTCCGAATGACGCAATTCGACGCGGAAAAAATCACTCCTGAAAGAACGGTCAATAAGATGGTTCGAACGGCAATGGGATTGGAAAACCATCCTGAAACGGGGAGTGTCGCGGAATGGATGGAACATTCCTGCAAACGTGCCCCGGAGGTTAGAAAAAATAACGCCAGAAATACCAGGCCAATGGAGAAAAAAACTCGTTTGCTGATTCTTTCGTGGAGCCACAGCCATGCCAGAAGAGGGGCACCGAGGAGCGAACCGGTCCAGCTTCCCGCAACGGAAGCGGCCATGCCGACATCACGAAAGGCCTGTTGCAGGAAGATATTTCCAAAAATCTGAACTCCCAGGGAGGTCAAGAAAAAGAGGAAAATCAATCGCCACGGGGGTAAAACGGCCTTCCCACGCCGGAATTGCCAGAGAAATATCGGCAAAGCCACGTAAAACGCGACACTTTCCCGCATGGCAATCGCGACGGGAATGCTGGCCCCGCCGCCTGCCACCTGACGCATGCAGGTATTGGCCAACGTGTAAAAAATGGACGACAAAAGGGGAAAAAGCAGATACCACCACGAAAATCCCGATGCCGGTTCCTCACTTTCGACAACGTTTTTCCGCCGTGGCACTCCGCTTTTCATGGACTTTCCACCATCTTCAACTTTTGAAAAAAGCTACTTCATCAACTCCTTCACGGAAACGGCCAGACCGGCAATGCTCTGAATTTCGCTCGGAATGATGATTTTCGTCGCTTGTCCGTTGGCCGCTTTTTCCAGTGCCTCCAGGGATTTGATGGTCAAAACTTGCTGCGTCGGTGCCGCTTCGTTCAGCATCCGAATCCCTTCCGCCAAGGCTCGCTGCACCATCAGAATCGCTTCCGCTTCCCCTTCCGCTTCGCGCATCTGCTTCTCTTTTTCCGCTTCCGCCTTGAGAATCACTGCCTGCTTTTCCGCTTCCGCTCGCAGAATTTGGGACTGTTTCTCCCCTTCCGCCACGAGAATTTCGCTCTTTTTTCGACCTTCCGCCTGAAGAATCGCTTCCCGACGTTCCCGTTCGGCCTTCATCTGTTTTTCCATCGCGTCCTGAATCTCACGCGGTGGCAGGATGTTTTTCAACTCCACCCGATTGACCTTGATTCCCCATTTGTCCGACGCGTGATCGAGAATGGAGGTAATCTTGGTATTGATCACATCCCGCGAAGTCAGCGTCGCGTCCAACTCCATATCCCCAATGATGTTACGCAGCGTCGTGGCAGTCAGATTTTCGATTGCCATGAGAGGTCGCTCCACACCGTAGCAGAAGAGTTTCGCATCTGTCACCTGATAGAAAACCACCGTGTCGATCTGCATCGTCACGTTATCTTTCGTGATGACGGGTTGCGGCGGGAAATCGATCACATTTTCCTTGATCGAAACACGACGTGCCACTTTGTCCACGAACGGAAGCAAAAAATGCAGCCCTGTTTCCCACGATGCCCAATACGTTCCCAGCCGTTCCACGACAAAAACCTGCGCCTGCGGAACGATCCGAATGCAGGTGATGAGAAACAGCATTAAAACAATAATCAGAGCCAACACAATATAAATAAACATCTTTTACTCCTGAAAAATTCCAAGCCAGATTCCTAAAAACGCCCCTTCTAATCCACGATTTCGGTCACGTACAGCGTCACCCCTTCCAATTTGTCCACGATTACCTTTTTACCGCTTTCGATATTGCGTCCGCGAGTCGATTTGGCTGCCCAGTCCAGACCATTGACCAAAACCCGTCCCTCCCCCAGCAAATTGTCGATTTTCGTCTGGACGACCCCTTCCATCCCCACCACACCATCCGCGTTGGTAGGGACTTTCTGAATTTTCAGCCCCCGTACCAAAGGACGTGTGGCCAGAAAGAGAATGGCCGAAACCGCGACAAAAAGGTAGCACTGTTCCTGGAAGGAGGCGGACATTGCGGCCGCAATAAAGGCTGCCAACGCTCCAAAAACAAACCAGACCGACACCAGGGCAATGGTAACGCATTCCACCAAAATGAAAAATACCATCATCACACACCACAAAATCATATCCATCTCGATCATCGGCACCTCCTTCTTCTGTGGCCTTTGCTCTCACCCCCTTTTATCATACACTATTTTATCACTCTTTGCAATAAGCGGGGACTTTTTACCTTTCCTCAAACAGAATGTGGTTCATGAACATGAATACCAATCCTTACAATTCCTACAATCGTTATAATTGGAATAGAAATTTTCTTTTTTGGTGAAAATGACCTGTAAAGAACTTTCTTTTTCCTTATTTCAAGTTATGTTATGAATAGAGAGAACTTTTTTCGCAACAGGGAAGCACGAAATGAAGTCGAAAAAAAATAAAATCAGGTTACTCCTTTTATCTCCGTTTCACGGATTGAAATCTCGATGGAAAAGAGGGAGAAAAACCGCAGTAACCCACAAATTTTACGCTGATGACAGGGTAAAATCAGAACGTAAGGAAAGTAAGGAACAGACTCGCCGTTGGGTGGAATGGGTTGTTTATTTTTCGTGTATAAGTATCCTTACGCTTTGCGGGGTCTCGGTCTGGGAATCTTTCCATCCGCGTGGTTCGGCATCCTCCGCAGCCCTGAAAAGTCTGGAAAAGGCAAAAGAAGTGGCTGCCAGGGAATCGACACGTGTGGAAAACTGGAACGATTATCCCCCTGGATGGGAAATCCTGAAGGAACCACCCCGACCGTCGAATCGGGAATGGTCTTTTTCCGTCGATACGGAGGAAGTCCACGAAGCATTGACCCAGGCTGCCGCCGACCTGGAGTTGAAAAAGGAAGAATCGGCGCAACGACGACGAAATCCGCCTCTGCTGGAAATTTTTGAAAGAAATCGGCAGGCGCGAACGGAACAGACCTTTCGCGAAACGGTTTGGGAAGAAAAAGAAGAGCCACTTCAACCTCCCCAGTTACAACGACAAGTCGATTTTCCTGCCATCGGAGCGAAAACGAACTTTCCTCAGAAGTATCAGGCAGATAAGATGATTCTTCCACGGAAAGCGTCCGTTTACGATACCCGGCAGGGGTTGCGCATTATCCAGTTGTTCAACGCGCGGGCGAAACAGCGGCTGGCGGAAATTACCCGTGATATTCGTGATTACACCTGCATTTTGTACAAGTGGGATCAGACCAATATCATTTCGCAGGAAATGGATGTCATGCACCTTCTCATCCGGGAAAAGCCATTCAGCGTTTATGCCCGATTTGAACATCCCAAAAAAGTCCAGGGGAGGGAGTGGATTTACTGGGAAGGCCATTACGATCAGAAAATTGTGGTCAACAGTGGTCCGAAAGCGTTCAATCGGACACTTTTGCTGGAAGTCGATTCCCCTGCCATCCAAAATAGTTCCAGCCACCCCGTCACCGATATGGGGTTTCGGCCCTTGTTGCAGCAATTGATTGATGTTTCCAACGATTTGGACAATCTGAAGGACGCTCACGTTCAATATTATCCTCAGGCGAAAGTGGGAGATCGTCCCTGCTATGGACTGGTTGTTTCGTTTCAGGAAAAGCATCCTCGATTGACATTCCACAAAATTGAGATTTTTATCGATCAGGAGTGGGAATTGCCGATTCGCGTGGTTATGTACGACTGGCCGCGGCGTCATGAGGAAAAATTGCCGATTCTGGAGGAATACACCTATGTCCTTCAAAGTGTCAACACAGGTCTGACCGACCAGGATTTCTGCCATCGGAATCCACGCTATGGCTTCAAAAAATATGTGGCACGGCTCTCTTCCCAGGAAGCGCAGTTTATGGAGTCGGTCATGAATCGCTAAAAAAGAAACACGTAAAGACCTCTTTTCAGAAACCCCTTTACGTGTTTTCCATTTCCGTTACGGCAAATGGTTAGCGAGCGCCAAATTCCGTGTCGGAATCACGATACGCTTCCGTATCCCGTCTTCCAGCTTCCCGGTCGGTGGCACTGTCGGCAGAATGGAATCGTCCGGCGGTTCCGGTGTAATTGTGGGTGGAATCGCCATGTCGCTCCGATTCCGTTTCCGCATCGTAACGTCCTGTCAGTTGACGTTCATCTCGTTCGCAGCAGCCGAACAGACCTTGCTGTTCCTCGTCGCTCTCTTCGTCGGTGCCAAAAAACCATTCTTTCCACGATCGCGAAGAGTGGTCTTTCTCCAAATGCGACGGGCAAAGGAGCGACTTCACCTCATGCCGCAAATCTTCGGGCAATTGATTCAGTTCACTGGAATTGACATCCCAGGCTTCACTGCCGCGAGAAACGTAAACTTCGGTCGGCTTGCCAGTCTCCCGGTGAATGCGAATATCGGTCTGTTCCCCATTGTCAAAACGGGAAACCGACAGGCTCATCTGGTGATACATCTGGCACGGCTGGCATTCCTGCGAATGTTTCTCACAGGACTGCGACTGGGAATCCATTCCCTTCTCCCGGGACGATTTTTTATCCATCGTTTTCATCTTTTATGATCCTTCCAAAAATAAATACCTAGGAATTTTGAAGTCTGGATTCCCAAAATCGCCGGGTCGTCCAGACTCCTCAAAAAAGGGCGAAGGTGGAGACATTCCTGCCTCGCTCCGCCACTGCGCTAAATACAAGGGTAAACACGTAACAAGACCGCGGGGTCAACCTGGGATCAGGTTAGTCTTTCGTGCTGCGTTTTTCATTCTTGCTGTTACCGCTGTTTCCGCCGCTATTTCCACCGCTGTTGCTGCCGGAATTGGAAGACGATTTGCTTCCACTATTGGAGCTGGAGTTGGAATTGTTTCCGCCACGGCCCTGCGAACCCTGGTTGCCGGAATTTCCCGAACTCTTCTGATTGGACGACGAATTGCTGTTACTGTTACTGTTTTTCTTGTTTTCCATGATAATCCTCACTTTAATAAAACACTCGAAAATACCTGGACTTCACCAAACTCACTTCTGAGAAGCAGGTTCTGCCAAAGCCCGTGACGTTGGTTTTGCCGATTCCTGGGTTGTTTCGTTCGTATCTTTTCCATTATTTTGCTGCGGAGCCGTTTCGGTGGCCTGACCATTGGTGGTGGACTGGCTCTTTTCCGTATCTTTCTTTTCTGCCGGAGCTTTTTCCGAGGCGTTTTCTTCAGATTCGGAAGAAGTCGCTTCTTTTTCCTCCTTTTCACCGTTGGTTACCGCTTTTTTGTCCGAATCCTCGTCTTCCTCATCCTCTTGAGCATCCTCAGAATCCGATTCCTCCGCCTTTTCCGAAGCATCCCGCATCAACTTGTCTTCCGCGTTGGCAATGGCTTCCAGCAAACTGTTGTGAATCAGAGAGCGTCGTTCCACCGGTGTCACCGTGACCCACCGCTCGTTGCCACGGCACATCACCAACAAATCCATCGGCTCTCCCTGAGCTTCCTGAATCACGTCGGACAACAGTTCGTGATCGTTGAGTTGGAAACTCTTCTTCAGCTTTTTGCCATCTTCCGTCTGATGGAAAACCGCTTCCAGAATCAAATCACCCCGATGAATGCCCGCTTTCGCTGCTGGCGAATTGGGAAGGACAAACTCCACCCAGACTCCCTCGTTGACTTTCAGATGCTGGTATGTCCGCACACTTTCCGGGACAGGTGTCACCATCGCACCAATGCAGTAACCGGGCAAAACATCTTTGGCCATTTTTTCCCAACGGACGCCGGAATGAGCCATGCTCTTGCCAAAACAGCACATCGGCGGGCAGAGGCACTGCAAAATGACGACCGGACGACCTTCCAGTTCCGTGATACGCAGACCTTCTTCCATCATACAATGGACCACTTTTTCAGGAATCATGCCGTGATGACTTTCCACACAACGATTCAGGTGACAGAGAAAACGCTGCATGCAGTGTTTCAGATGTTTTTCCGGCGTGTCGATCAATTCGGCTCCCTCTTCCGCCTCTTCCGAAGTTTCCGCGGATTCTTCCTCTTTGTCGCCCGTCACCAATTCTTTGGCTTTCTCACCCACTTTACCAGCCGCGTCCTGAACCGTCTCTTTCACCCCTTCGGCTGTCTCTTTCGCTCCCTCTTTCAGAGATTCTTTCTCTTCAGAAGCGGCTTCTTTCTTTTCTCCCTGCTCACCATTCTTTTCTTTCCCATTGGCTTTTTTGTCTTCTTCCGGCGTAATGAATTCTTCTATCTTCTCTTCCGCTGCCTTGATTCCCTCTCCCACTTTTTCCATCCCCGCTTTCACACTCTCCTTCACTTTGTCCAGAAATGGCGGTTCAGGAACTTCCTGCGGCACTTCCACCGGAGCCGCACCATTGCGAGGAATTGCCAATCCCTCTTCCGTCATCTCTTCCACAATCACGATGCTGTCATCCGCCGCGTCATTGGTCTTTCCAAACAGATTGTTGGAACGAACCGCATAAGTCGAAAACGCCACACAACCAACCACCGACAGTACAAGCAAATACTTTCTCATTTTTCCCTCGCTAATCTTTTACCAAACTACCTCTTCTATGAAACCGATTGCACCGATCACGAAAATTTTTCCCGGTGCGTCCTATTCTATCTGTGGGGTGAAGAGGAAAATGAGCAAAAGGAGTGAAAATATTCCTTTTTTAACCCTTCCATTTTCTATTTTTTTAGAAAAAAAGAAAACCTTATCCCTACTTTCGGCACCATCCAAAAAGTTCCCCCATCTTAACATGTGGCATTTTGGGGAAACTTAAACCATTCTTCCGATTGTATCGCGTTTGCCTCCATTTTTTCCCATTCCTCGTGGAAAAAGTGGTGTAATCGATACAAGTGGTACGATGTTTACATCCGATACCGTGGATAGCTTTCATGCGTGTAAAAACTTTCAGGTTCAATCTGACAGCCTATCAAAACGGAAAAAGATTGTTTTGTTTTAGTCAGGGAAGGAAGAAAAATGAAAAGGGAAATGATGAAGTGGGCATCCCTTGCTCTGGGATGTTTCGTCTGGATGTTGGTGGGAGGTATCTATGCCCATGCGGAGAGTATCTCTGTATTGATTGCGGATGCCAGTGCAGAAGCTCCCGCGACAACGGAAACGACTTCTGCCGCGACGGTTTCGGAAGTGATGGAAGTGGAGTATATTCCTACAGCCTGTCCGAAGCCATGCCAGCGACGAACACAATTCGGGGGCTGGCTCCAAACAGGTGTTTATGGCAACGAACATGGAAGCCCGAATGGAATTGAAAATGGCTATCCTTTAGGAAATGTCTCCCAGACAGGATGGCATGTCCAACAACTCTGGCTCTATGCGGAACGGAAAGTCGACACAGGCGGATACGGTGTGGATTGGGGTTTCCGTGCCGACGCCATGTTTGGAAACAATGCCGGGATGGTACAATCCTGGAGTGATGGTTCTTTCGATGGGGATTGGAATGACAGTCTTACCGGCGACGGTTATGGCTATGCCATTCCACGGCTCTATTTCGCGTTGGGATTCAACCGATGGACGCTCAAATTGGGAAAATTTGATGCCATTATGGGCTACGAGTCGCAGGAAGGACCGAAAAACTTCTTCTACAGCCACTCGTATTTTTTCAATCATGAACCGGTTACACACACAGGGGCGTTACTCCATTTTGCGGCAAACGATTACCTTTCCTTCAACCTCGGATTAACGACTGGAGCGGACACCGGCTTTGGAAATGAATATGGTGATTTCGGAATCCTGGCAGGCGTGAATCTCCAGGTTACGGAAAAAGTGGCTCTGGGATACACGGTGATGTGGAATAATGCCCACGATCTGGAAAAACGCGAGGGAACAGGCGGAAGTTGGGACTGGCCGGGCTGGAATAATAGAAATTATTTCCAAAACTATTCTGGTTTGGAAGGTGAGGAAATGCTTCATACATTCGTCATGACCTGGAACATTACCGACCGTCTGACTTACGTGGGACAGATCAACTACGGTTCCGCAACAGGGAATGACATCCCGAAATTGGGTGATGTGAAGGCTTACGAACAGTTTGGATTCGCCAGTTACCTGTTGTACACCCTCACCGAACGATTGTCTCTGGGCGTGCGTATGGAGTGGTTCCGCCAGAATGATTTGGTGGGAGGTTCCAGAATCACTACAACCGACGCGCCTCTTCCTCAGAATCCCTCCGCAACCCATCAGAACTGTTATGAAATCACCGTGGCGGCCAACTACAAACTGACCAACTGGCTGACGATTCGTCCTGAAATGCGTTACGATGCCATTTTTGGAAATTACGACGCTCCGATGTTTGGAAATGAAGGAAGGGACAACAAACAACTCAGTGGTGGAGTAGCGCTGATTGCCGAATTCTAAAAAACACCGTTTTCATCCCTTGAAACGTGGAAAGACGCTCGAAATGGGCGTCTTTTTTTATGCGTGAAGCCAACTTGACATTCCCGTAATTCCTGTTACAATGAACCGTTGCTCTTTTATTAACCTTAACCATTAACCATCAACCATTACCATGATTTCCCTGGGACAATTTCAGAAAATTCGTGAGAAGTGGGGCGAAAAGCTCCTGATTCTGGGACATTACTACATTCCTGACGAGACGATTGCCTGCACCGACCGGCAAGGGGACAGTCTGGCACTGGCGAAAATGGCCGCTTCCGATGAGAAATGTGAGGCGATTCTTTTCTGCGGTGTTCATTTCATGGCGGAAACAGCCGATATTCTGGCGAATGCTCCGCAAAAAGTGGCGGCACGCGGAGGAAAACGGATTCCGGTCATGTTGCCCAATTTGCTGGCAGGTTGTCCGATGGCGAATATGGCTTCTCGCGGCGAAGTGGAAAAATGCTGGAAAATCCTGGCCGAAACGCTCGACGTGGAAAAGGAGGTCACGCCTGTCACGTATGTCAACAGTTCGGCCTCAATCAAGGCATTTTGTGGCCTCCACGGCGGGATTGTCTGCACTTCCTCCAATGCCCGCGAAGTGTTGGAATGGGCCTTGGCACGAAAAAAACGGGTACTTTTCCTTCCCGACCAGCATTTGGGGCGGAATACGGCGTTGAAAATGGGAATTTCTCCCGACGAGATGGTTTTGTGGGATCGCCAGGCGGGAAAGGCTCTGGGAAATTTGGAGCAGGCCAAAGTCATTCTCTGGAACGGATTTTGCCGTGTCCATCATCAGATGACGCCTGCCATGGCGCAGCAAATGAAGACGCAGTATCCCGACGCGAAACTGATTGTCCACCCGGAATGTTCGCAGGCAGTGGTGGCTCAAAGTGCGGCGGATGGTTCCACGTCGTTTCTCATTAACGTCGTTCAGAATTCGCAGCCGGGAGAAGCGTTTGTGATCGGAACGGAGTCGCATTTGGTAGATCGTTTACAGAAACAGTATCCCGACCGCGAAATTCACCATCTGGCCGAGAAACACAACTGCGTCAACATGGAGCAAAATACGCTCGACGCTTTGTTGGGGTTGGTGGAGGCGTGGGATGCCGGGAAACCTTACAATATCGTGGCGGTTCCCGAAGAAATCGCGGCTCCGGCACGAGTGGCGCTGGAGAATATGCTGCGGGTGAAGTGAGGTTAAAAATCGACTTCCGTGCGATCGTAGGGGACGAACTGTTTGCTGATGTAGTTTGCCAGACGCTGAATATATTCGTTCTGGAAAGCACGTTCGCTCTGTTCTCCGGCAGCAACGACGCTCGATTTGGGGAAAACGTACTCGTTGAGGAAGGGGGGTTCGTAGAGAACGTTTCCAGTTGCCACATCAATCAATTGGACGTTCATATCCGCCCTGCCCTGCCAGACGTTGGTTCCGGCGATATGGTTGTAGCTGAGCAGATCAATTCCGATAACCTGGTCTGCTCCGACCGCTTTGCCGATTTCCTGAAAATCGCTTTCCGCTTCCATGCCGTCGCAATACTCTTCGACTTTTTGCTGATTGACGACCTGGCATTCTTTTGGTTTCTTAATTCCGGCCTGGATTTTTCGGTTGAGTGCCCGGCTCAATTCCATCGCCACTTCACTGTACTGATAGGAAGTCGAAGCTCTGGGACGGCAGACAATCGCCACTTTCCCCTTCATTTTTTTGCATGGTGGAGCCACTTCATCGCCATGAATGATATACGCAATGGTTCCAAAAGCACTGCATCCGGCCAGCGTCACCAACATTCCTCCCATCAAAATCAGCGTCATCAGGAGGCATTTTTTCAGGCTCTTTTCAGAAAACGGCATTTTTTATCCTTCATTGCGGGAACTGGGGGTGTATTTTTTTCTACTGGTGAAAATTAGCAAAAAAGTGGATTCCTGGCAAGAGCAATATCACCGTAAGGGAGTAAAATCTGTAGATTCTTCAGAGAATCTCGACCCGGCTTGTATTTTTCCATCTCGGATTGTACAATGGAGGCATGTTTTTTCAAAAAGGTTTTTTAGATAGAAAAGAAGGAAATGAACATGAAACGATGGATACCCCTCCTGTTATTGGCACTTGGCTGGACACTTTCGGCAAACGCGGAAACGCTGACGATTGGTCAAAAAAATCAGGCCACGTTCGATACCACGACCGGACTCCTTACTTCGCTGACGTTTCAAGGGGAAACGGTGACGGTGGAACAGCCCTACATGATGTTTGACATTCTTCAGGGAGAAAAAGAGAGTGCCGATTCGCGGTGGATTGCCTGGAAAAACAGCGAGTTTGTCACGTTGAAAAAACGGGACGAAAACAGGATTGTTTCGGTTTGGAAAACGGGGGACTGGCAGGTGGAGTTGCAGTATGAGATGGACGAAACGTGGGACATGCTGGGAAGGAGTGCCCGAATCGTCTGGCAGGGGAAGGAGGAGACCAAAATCAAGCATTTTTGGTGGCGTTTCCCCATTTTTCAGGCTCAAAAAGATTCCTATTTCTTCATTCCCGGCACGTATCCTCCCCAAAAGTATTCGTTGGGCGAGAAACCTTTGAAAAAGAGTGCGTCGTGGCAATTTCCCCCCATTTATCAGTGGAAAAAGAACGCTTCCCTGATGTTCTGCGTCGATTATCTCACGCCGAATTCCGATTTGGGAGGAACGGAACTGCAACAGACGGAACAGGGCTTACAAGTTAGCCAGGCGTTTGCCATTGCCGCGCGGATGAAGCCGGGAGACGTTCAGGAATTGGGGACGTCGTGGCTTTGGTTTTTGCCGTGCGACGGGGAAAGTGCGATGAAGAAAATCCACACCTGGAACCGACGTTTCGGAGTGACCGTTCCCGAAGGGCGTCCCACCGCGTTCCAGACGTCGATTTTGTACTGCATGCACCCCGGCGGCACGATTGGGAGCAACTGCAAGGATTTGGGCGGGTTTACGCCAGCACTGCGGTGGGCAGACCGATTGGCCGAATTGGGAACGAACGCCGTCTGGTTCATGCCGTTGGAAGACCGGGGAATTTACTGGCCGCGGGATTATTATCGCTTTCAGGAAGGGTTGGGGACGGGTGAGGAATACCGAAAATTGGTGCAAAAACTGCACGACTACGGCATGTACGTCATGCAGGACAGCGTTCCCCATGGCGGAAGCAACGAATTTGAACGTGCCAAACAACATCCTGAATGGCTGGTTTACGATGAGGATGGTTCCACGTTCCACTACTGGTGTTTCGATTTCAACTGGCCGACGTGGCGGGAGTACATGAAAAATGTGGCGAAGTTTTACATGACGGAATATGGCGTGGATGGTTTCCGAATCGACGCTTGCGGGGGTTCCAAAATTCCGAACTGGAATCCCGACATCCCCTATGGCCGGGCAAGTTTTGCCAAATTACAGGCTGGTTTGAACATGCAACGCTCCATCCGGGAAGGGGTGAAGGAAGTCCAGCCGAAAACGGGGGGTGTGCTGGCGGAGGTCAACGACAACCTTTTTGGGGCCATCAGCGACGCGATTTACGATTTCACCGGTGGTGGCTGGGTTTTTCACGAATTGCGGAAACTCCCCCCCGAAACGTTCGTTTCCCAAATCCGCCGATGGCTTCATGAGACGAAATATGCCAGTGTGGAAGATTTGATTCGGATGCGCTATATCGAGAGCCACGATACGCTCCGTTCGCTTCCGTTTTATGGGGTGGAGCCTGCTCGGGCACTCGTGGCGATGATCTGTTTCATCGATGGAATGCCGATGATTTATCAGGAACAGGAGTTGGGGAATCTGGAAGTTTATCGCAAAATTTTCTCCATCCGCCACCAACTTCCTGAACTGCAAGGGGGGGATGCCGACTACACCTCCGTGCAAGTCCCCGACGGTGTTTTTGCGGCTCTGCGAACGAAAGAGGAAAATCGGTCGGTCGTTTTGGTCAATTTTCATCCGACACCGGTCGATTTTACACTGGAACTTCCCGTGACCGAGTGTACCGATATGATGACAGGAAAAGTCCTGAGTGTGCGGGAGGGAAAACAGCAAATTTCGCTCCCGCCATACGGTTACACGGTGCTGGCACTGCGAAAATTGGCGGTACGGATGCCGGAACCCTTGCGGTCAGCTTGGGCACAAACAGCTTCGCCAGGTCGGGAAATTCCCGAATCGGATAACGTCCTGAAACTTCAGGGAGACCACTATCAGGCCTTCATCGACAAGCAAACCGGCCTGCTTCTTTCCATGAAACGGGGCGACGTGGAGATTTTGGGAGCTGCCCAACTGGAACTTCCCGCCGCCTTGTTGGAGAAAGATGCCAAAGTCACGTTCGAGCAAAAGGGAGACAAGCATTCTTTCAAAAAGATGTTTGAAAAACGGGAGTTGACCGTAACCTATCACGCCAGGCCGGACAAACTGGTGGTTCATGCCTCTTGGGCAGGCAAAGAGGTTCCTACCGAAGCTGCGATGTTATTCCCTTGTTCCCAGGCGGACATCTGGAGTGCCAATACGGTGGAGGGCTTCCTCAAAGACCGCGTGATCTACCGCAACGAAAAGACCGACGTCCAATCCCGACATGGCATTTACTGGCGGCCACTTCCGCTGCATACGCTTTACGATTCCTGCGTGATTCCAATCGGGAACGGTTTTCTCACGGCTGAGGGAAAAGAGGCCGTTACGTTCCAGTTCCGTGAAGAGTTGGAATATCTTCCCGCACGGGTACAGTGGCTCAACCGGGCAGGAGAAAAAGAGGGATTGACCGCCGCCATTTCCTGGCAAAACCCCTTAAAAAACAAAAAAACGGATTGGTCGGTGGAAATTTACCCGGAAAAACGGGAGCCGAAACCGTTCTGCTGCGAGAAAGGCGGGAAGCTGATTCCCTGCGCCGGCGGGTGGCTTTTTGAAAACGATTTTTATCAGTTACGCCTCTCCCGAACAGGCACCATCACCTCCCTCATCTCCAAAAAAGATGGAAAACGGCGGGAAATTTGTCGAAACGCTCATCTCTATACCGACTACGGTTTTGGGCCGAATAAAAAACAGTACAGTTCGGAAAATGAAGTGGAAGTGTACGTCGATTTATGGGCGGTGGGAGATTCCGTCGTGCTTCAAATGGCAGGTCGCCCCCGACAGCGCGGACGATTTGACAGAATCCCCCATCCGGTGGAATTTCAGGTGAGCTACAGTTTCAACAAAACCGATACGTTCACGACGCGCATACAAACAGAGGTTCCCCAATTCCCCGCCCAATCGGCGTTTCTGGCGTGGATGATGCCGATGAAGGAAATCGATGCGTTTACGTTTTTCTCCCATGGCAAAATCATAGCTTCGGGAAATCCCCATCAAATTACCGGTCGTTCCTGGGAAAGTCGGAAAAACGGCCTTCTTCCCGACCAGCTCGACTTCCAGAAATCGGACGAAACGCTCCTTCGCATTTCCAACTGGACATTCGACCAGCCATGGAATGTTTTTCTGGATGGCTCCAATTTCTTCATCGCTCTGTACGACGGGAAAATCGAGCCGCGACAGCCCAAAACGTATTCCGTGCAATTCCGTTGTCAGGTCGATCCTTAAGGAGGGTGGCAGAACCTTGTCGACTGTTGGAAAAGTGCCGCATGGCGAACGGTTTTCCTGAACAAAACCCCAGTGTTGGTAAAAACCGACAGCGTGCGGGTTTTGTTCATTGACATCGACCGAACGGACATGAAGATGTTGGATGGCATGGGAGAGCATCGTTTTGCCATATCCTTTCCCGAAGGCTGCGGAGTGGAGAAAAAGCATTTCCAGTTTTTCTCCCTCTATCCCCATAAAGCCCTGAGGAGCTTCCTGTTCATCGTATCCGACACAAAGTTGGGCCACCTCCAGCAGTCCCTTTTCCATCCATGGACGAATTGCGGTTAAGTCTTTTTCGGTTAGAAAGAAATGCGTGGCACGAACCGACAGTTCCCAAATCTCCCCAAGAGGTTCTACCACGGCCTGCCGATTTTCGATTTCCTCAAGTCTCATTTTTTCCCTTCCGTAAATGCCAACACTTCTTCCCGCGTTGGCATGGACTGTTGCGCCCCCAGACGAGTAACGCTCAATCCTGCGGCCACAATGGCAAATTGAGCCGCGTCCCGCAACGATTTTCCTTCCGCCAGACCGCAAGCCAAGGCACCGCTGAAACAGTCTCCCGCCGCCGTTGAATCGACCGCTTCCACCTGGATGGCAGGCAAAATTTCCGGTTCGCGGATTCCGTCACTCACCAAAACGCCCTGTCGTCCCAGTGTGATAAGGACCATTTTCACCCCTTTTTCATGGAGGATCCGGGCGGCCTGGCGGGCAGAATCGAAATCGGTCACGGGAATGCCGGTCAGGTAGGAGGCTTCCGTTTCGTTCGGCTTGATACAGGCAAGTTTTTCCAAAAGCGACGCGGGAAGTGGCGTTTTCGGAGCCGGAGCCGGATCCAAAATAAGAGGAATCTGGAATTGAGAGGCCAACTCCGCCGTTTTTTCGAGAGTTGCCAGAGGCGTTTCCAATTGAGTCACAATCACTTTGGCGGAAGAAATCAACCGCGACGTTTCCTCCGCTTCCAGCACATCTTCCGGCGAAAGTTTCTCATTCGCCCCGGAGGCCACGGAAATGAGATTTTCCGCTTGCTCATCGACCAGAATGAGCGCAATTCCCGTCGCTTCCGTTTCGTCCTTTTTTACATAACGTGTATCGATTCCTTCGGCAACCAACCCTTGAATGGCCTGTTTCCCGAACATATCGTTTCCGACGCGAGCCACAAAAGCAACGTCTCCTCCCAATCGAGCCGCCGCGACAGCCTGATTCGCCCCTTTTCCGCCCGCATTCATGACGAACTGCCCGCCGATGACCGTTTCGCCGGGACGCGGAATCGTCCGGGAACGAATCACCATATCGGTATTGGAACTCCCCACAACGACAATTTTCGACATCCTTGTTTTCTCCTTATAATTTTGTCCAAATAATCAGTGTCAGTCCAATCAGAAAACAGAGAAACATGGCGGCCAGGATTTTCCCGGTACTTTGCGGAGCGGCCTTGAATTCCCGCCAGATGAAAACGCCCCAAATGGCGGCAATCAGCGTGGCACCCTGCCCCAGTCCATACGAAACTGCCGGGGAAGCGACGCCGGCGGCAATCACGTTCAACGACATGCCGACCGCCCAAATACAACCTCCCACAATCCCCCACGCATGTTCCTGGCAACTTCCCCGGAAATACTCCGAAAGAGCGACTGGCGTTCCCACCACCGGCTTCGCCATCAAAAATGGCAGGACGAGAAAACTGCTCACGAAAACGCCCAACGCGAAAATCACATTGGCGGTATACGGTGTCAGCTTGCCAGCCTGCAAGATCGCCCCATCTTTCTGCATGTTGGCTGCCGTCAAGTCCCAAAGCGTTCCGCTCACCTCCACCTTCGCCAGCGACGACGCGACGAAATAGTAAAACAGCGACATCAAAACGCCACACAAAATAGCTAGAATCAGCCCTTTTTTCTTGCTTGCCCCACCAGAATTTTCCTCATCCTGCGGCAATTGACCATACGCCCTGGCATTGAGCAGAATGGCGACCGTCACCAACGCCACACCACCAAATAACAACGCGGCGTTTCCCGACTGATCGGCCAGATAATTCAGAATCACCCCCAACACCAGTGCCAGCCCAATTCCCACCGGAAACGCGACCGACATTCCCGCAATCGCAATCGCTGCCACGAGCATGATGTTGGCGATATTGAAAACGACGCCTCCCGCAAACGCCCAACCGAGCGACTGCGGCGACGCCTGGCTCAAATCGGCACAAAATCCGCGTCCCCACTCCCCGTGACTACCGAGCGTGAACGCAAAAATCAGCGACATCAGAAGCACACCCAGCACATAATCCCAGTAAAACAACTCAAAACGCCACGTTTTTCCCGCCGCTTTCTGCGTATTTCCCCACGACCCCCAACAGAGCATCGTAATGACGCAAAACAACACGGCAATGGGGTAACTTTCCAGTAAAAACATACCGACCTCCTCTGTAGTGACTTTTTATCTTTCTGCCCGTGACGATAGTTTCAGTATAACGGAAATCCCCACGTTTGGCAAACCATTCCCCTCCTTTTTTCCGAAATTATGGTCATTTTTACAAAAATTCCAGGCCGTAGCCCATGAAAAGCATTCCGGTGAGGATTCCTGCCAGGGCAATGTGGTGCGCACCATAAATTTCCGCCATGGGAAGGAGTTCGTCAAAGGAGATGTAAATCATCACCCCCGCCACCAGCGCAAACAACATGGCCAGAAGAGCCGGTGTGAGAAAAGGCATCAGGAACCAAAAGCCCAACAGTGCCCCGGCCGGTTCCGCCAGCCCGGAAAGGAGCGAGTAAAAGAACGCTTTTTCCCGGCTTCCCGTGGCGTACAGAATCGGAACCGCAATGGCAATCCCTTCGGGAATATTGTGCAACGCAACCGCAATGGCAATCGGAATGCCGACATCCATCCCCGACAATCCCCCCGCAAACGTCGCCAACCCTTCGGGGAAATTATGCACCCCAATCGCCAGCATGAAAAGCAGCCCGGCACGACCCTGGCGAGCACGTTCGGTGGGGGTGGCGTGAAGTGCCTGGACAATCTCCTTTTCCGAGCGGACGTGGTGAGGGTTTTCCACATCGGGAATCAACCGGTCGATGAGAAACGTGATTCCCAGCCCCGCCGCAAACGCGGTCACGGCACACAGCCCTCCCACCACGGAAGGAGAATACATTTGACTCAAATCATGGCGTGCCAGTGGCATGAGTTCGACCAGCGAAATATAGATCATCACCCCTGCGGAAAATCCCAGCGACGCGGACAAAAACCGCCCGGAAGAGTTTTCCAGCCGTGTGAAAAACGCAATCGCGCCACCAATGCCTGTGGACAAGCCCGCAAACAAAGTCCACCCAAAAATCGCCCAAAACTGTTCTCCTGAAATTTCCATCGTTTCCCTGTTGAAAAAGGATACCCGCGACCATCTCTCCGTCATCTATTGTATCCCTTTTCCAAATTTCGCATACCCCCGGTTGAGGAATTTCCCACCTCTTGAAATTTGGAGGCCAGGATGTTAAAATAGATATTGTTCTATGAAAAAGAACCGAGATTTACGCAAAAAACGTTATTTTTACAAGGAACCATCCATGTCCACCCCCGTTTTTATCTCACGTCGTCAGTTTCTGGGCACTTCCCTGGGCACCTCCCTCGTTCTCACCGCTTTTCCCGGAAGTCTTTGGGCGGCGGGGGTTGGTTCGCAACGGGATTCGGAAATCGTCCTGCGTTGTGCCATCATGAGTGATGTCCATTTCAACGTGAATCCTGATTGCGTTCAAAAACAACGTCTGGAAAAGGTGATGCGCTACCTGTCGACCTACGCCAAAGATTCGGCTCATCCCCATTTTGACGCGGTGATGGTCGTTGGCGATATGTCGGATCATGGGTATGCGAAAGAACTGATTCCCTTCCGCGACACCCTTTTGGGAAATCTTCCCAAGGGAGCACAGGCACTTCTTTGTATGGGAAATCACGAATTTTGGGGAGGTGAGGAGCATGAAAAAGTGGGTGGCGGGCGTAAAAACTGGGAGACCATCTTCTCCCGTCCGGCAAATACCCATACCGTCATCCACGGCTATCATTTTATCGGCGTTTCACCTGAAAAGGGGTCGTGCGCTGCCGGAGATTACCTCTACGCACTCGACTGGCTGCGGAAACAACTGGATATAGCGGTCCAGGACGACCCGAAAAAGCCCATTTTTGTTTTCCAGCACTACCACATCCGGGGAACGGTTTACGGTGGATTTGAAAAGGATTGGGCGGGGGTGCCGGATTTGCGTCCACTTTTGGAAGAGTATCCGCAAGTCGTCGATTTTTCCGGCCACTCCCACTATCCCGCGAATGATCCCCGCAGTATCTGGCAGGGAAATTTCACCGCTTTGGGAACCGCCACGCTCAGTTACTTTGCCATGGAAGGAGGCATTTTCAACCGTTTCCCCGCCGGATACCAAAATGCCGCTCAGGTTTATTTCATGGAAGTTTTTCGGGATAACGCAATTCACTTCCGTATTTTCGACGCGATTACCGAGTCGTTTTTTGAGACGGAATATTTCCTTGCGGAACCGGGAGTCATCGACCGATATTGTTATACGGAAAAACGTTACGAAACCGCCACCGCACCTTACTGGACAGCCGAATTTGCTCCCACGCCAGACGCTCCGGCATCGGCGGAAAAGCCGGAAATCCAAATTTCCGAGATTTACCCCTACTGTGCCAAAGTCACCATTCCCCAGGCTCACGATATTGTATGCCCCACCTCTTTTCTCGGCTCGTACCAGATTTCCCTGGAAGATCGGAAAGTGGGAAGTGACGAGGAATGGACTCCTGCTGGCGAGGAAAATCCCTGGTCGGGATACTTTTTCGCAAACCAGCCGGAAAAAATCACCGCCATGCTCGAAAGTATCGATCAGGATCGCGAATGGCGAGTGACCGTTCGGGCAAGAAATGTTTTTGGAAAACTCTCCGAGGAGAAAATTACCGCAACGTTCCAGACGCCAGTCGATCCCGACGCGAATATTCAGGACAAAAACGCACCGTTCCCCACTGCGGACGCTCTGAATTTCTTCGTTTCGGAGGATGGACAGGCGGTGAATGAGCCACTGGGAAAGACGTTTTCCCGAAAGCTGGAAACCTGCGGAAATCCCACCATCTCCTCCGGCTGGGCGGTTTTCGATGGAAAGGATGACCGATACCGTATCCGTACCAATCGTGGTGATTATGCACGCCTTCGACGCGGCATTACTTTCGGAGCTTGCTTTTCGTTCGATGCGTTTCGGAATGCTCCTAATGAAAATATTTTTGCCAATACAGAGCAGGGAGGTTCTGGTCTGACGATCAATCACACCAAAAAGACGTTGGATTTTTGGTGTCACGTGGCTGGACAATACACGATTCTTTCCGCACCGTTGACCGTCGGCACACATACCGCTTACGGAACTTACGATGGGAAAAAAGTGATTCTGTATCTCGATGGAGTTCCCGCAGCATCCAAAAACGTTTCCGGTCCGCTGACGTACACGCCGAATGACACGGCATGTGCCTTCTCCATCGGTTCCGACATTGCGAACAATTACGGTGGTTCCCATTATTTTGCCGGGAAAATTCGATTTGCCCGTGTTTTTACCTGGGCATTGACCCCGGAACAAATCAAAAATCTTACCCCAGAAACAAAATGATTAATGGTTAATGGTTGCGTTGTATTTATACTCCTTCCATTTGAATTTCAGGAAAACGAAAAAAAGCCCCTCCCTTGGGGAGGGCTTGGGGAAGTGAATCCGAAAAACTCAAAACGTAAAAAATTAGAGTGTAACCCTCCAACTACCAACTACCAATTATCAATTAAAACGTCACCCCTTCCCCCACGATTTCAAGCGAAACCGCCCACTGCCAGGTGGAGTGATGAATCCTGCCGAAAAGGATATTTTCCCCTTTTTTCAGGGAGATGGAAACTTCGTCGCTTTTTCGGACGTGGCGTGGTGAAACGCAGCCCTGGTAGACTTCCTGACCATTCCAGTAAAGCGTCGCAATGGCGGTCGTGCTGAAACTCAAAGCGTTGATTTTCAAGGTTCCTTCCTGATCGCGGGGACTGTGGATTTTTCGCGCAACATACGCAAATTCAAACGGATTCCCGTTGGAAATGGAGCAAAAGTCGATTGCGTTGGGGTCGTCGCGTCCGGTCAAATCCCGTGTTGGATAATAGACCAGCCACGAGATCGGTTTTCCTTTTTCAAGTACTTCCCAAGGCGATTTTCCCGCGACAATTTGCGTATCGACTTCCGTTTTGGCCTTTTCCGCGTCGAACTGATCGGGGTTGGCAAAGGAAGGCCCTTTCCGAGAAGCGGCAACGTAAAAAGGAGCGTTGAGCAGGACGCTTCGCCGCATTTCCCCTGCGGAAACTTCCAGCGGAGCCGAATTTTTTTGGCAATGCCCCGAAAGGAAAAGCGTAAAGGCCATTTCGTCTTCCCACTCCAAGCGTTCCAATTTCCACCCTTCCGGTGGCTGTACTTGCAAATCCTCACGATTTCCACCGCGCAGGAAACCTTTCACCATGGCCTGATTCGGTTCCGCGGAGTTTTGCACAAAAAGAGAAAGCCCCGGACGTTCAAAATCTCGCATCCAATCGGGAATTTTCGTTTCGTAATAATTCTGAGCCTCTTCGCGCAACCCCATCTTTTTCAGGAACATCCAGGCCAAGAGGGAGTGCCCCAGAGTACCGGGATGAACGCAGTCCGGCGTGAAGCAGAAATTCACGTCCGTCAACCGAGCGTTGAGGAAATGTCGCTGAAATTCGCCGCGTGTGTCGAGAAATTCGACCTGATTTTCACGTGCCAAATCGGCCATAATCACACTCATGCGGTCCATCACCTGATTTTTATACGAAAAAGGTGTCTCCGTCAACATCGTCGGCGGGCAAAGGACGAGCCGCTTGCAAGAAGTCCTTTTTCGCAGCATGTCGAGCAACGTCTGGTACTCTTTTTTCCATCGGGCAAAGCCTTCTTCCGTCGTCTCCATGGTGGGGCAAAGCGCGTCGTTCATCCCCAGAAAAAGGAAAATCGTGTCCGCCCCCTGATCCAGTTCGTCTTTGATAAAAATGCCACGAATATCGAGTTGCTGACGATTTTGGTAAGAATTTTCCAGAAAACCATGCCAGGCACGGACTGTCGAACCGCTTCCCCCCAGAGGGATGAACGAAAAGTCGTTTCGGTGGGCGTCCGCCAGCACTTTTCGGACTTCATGCGTATAACCACACGGCAAATTCATGGATTGTCCGGTGATACTGTCGCCAATGACGATCACTCGCTCCCCGAACACCCTTTCCTGACACCATCCCTGGAAAAAACAAAGAAGGATCAGAACCCATCCCATTTTTCTCTTACTCATCGACGCATTCTCCTTTCTCTTGCGGCAACGCCACCAAACCAGTCTCTCTCCCAAACGTTTTCCGCATTGTAACATTTTCCCCTTGATAAGACAATGACCGTGGGGTGCTTCAGAAGAACCTAAACAGAATTCGATGCCCAGACGCTCGCCAATAAACAAAAAAAAGGGTGAGAAATACCCACCCCGGTCTGTGTTAGAATTTATTTCTGGAGGAACGTCTCCACCACCCAGTCCATCATCGCACTGTTCAATGTGGTGGGCTGGTTCCAACTCCACATGTTGCGAACCAAATCGAGCGTAAACATCAACGTGAACGTCAAAAAGAGGAAACAACCGACCAGACTGATGATATTCAGAATCGTGTAAGGCTTTTCGGGAAGTGTCTGTTCCAATAGCGCCGCCTGCAAGGCAGGATCCATCATGGGGGCAAACGATTCTCCACCATCCGTATCGCCCATTCCTCCCATGGCGTCGTCGAACATGCCGTCACCAGCCGCGGCACCGTCCTGATTCTCATCGAGAACGATCACTTGCGAACCACTATCCTCGTCATCGCCAAATTCGTCATCGGTCGTCAGTTTGAAATTCTCTTCTCCCGTTCCTGAGAGGCTGGAGGCAAGACTTCCCGACAGACTGCCAGAAAGTCCACTTCCAAACTGAAGCATATCGTCTTCCCCCAGCTCCAACACTTCCCCACTGGTATCATCGTCCAGAGCAATACCACTGTCTGTCGCACTCATCAGGGAAATACCGCTCCCCTCACCCAGTGTCAAACCACTCCCCGTGGAACTTCCCACACCATCGTCTTCTCCAAGAACCAGGTCGCCGTCATCGCCGTCGTAATCCGACAATTCCAGGGAAGAATCTTCCAGTGGCTGGACGTCCCCATCCAACGTGGCGTTGATGTCCGAAGAGCCACCAATATCGCTGTCCAGGTCGTACGACTCGTAACCGAATTCATCGTCACTGTTGGCGGAACTGGCCGCGGCACGTTGTTCCTTCATGTACTTTTCGACATCTTCGCTGCGGAATTTCCAGGCGGAACCATCTTTATAACCTCGTAATTGCCCACTGGTCGTCGCCGAAATGACTTCCGCATTGGTGATATTTAACAACGCTGCAACTTCTTCAACAGCAAGATATTTTTCTGCCATAGTGAAAATTCCTGTACTAAAGGGACCTACCTGCCACCTTTCCAGGCAGCTTCTTCAATATTATGGTCCAAAAACCTCGAAATGTCAACGGGGTTCTTTACTTTTTTCTGCATTCTTGCAAAAAAAATCCACTCTGAGGAGTACAAACCTCAGAATGGATAAAACTGTCATTTTTTCAACAGTCGGCAAATCTTCCCCAGACTACCGTCGCTTGGAACTTTGAATCACGGCCTGGACTTCATTGGGAAGCGGTTTTTTGGAATTCAGATAGACCAACTGCAAATCCCACTGAATATCTCGGGCACTCCGCAATTCGATCTGGCCGGTCATCAGGTTGACGTGATAAACGCACAACGACCGTTTGACCGGATCAATCAGTGTAATCTGCTGGAACTTGCCGTCCGACCGCGTGACCGTTTCGCTGAAGGCAATCATCCCATTCTGACTCTGTCCCAAATCCCCCTGAGGAATATCCTGCGGCAAAACCTGCGGTGTCGGTGCGGAAGAGGCCGCAGGGGTCACATGCGTGGCTTGCTGAACTCCCGATGGAAGTGGTTTGGCCTGCGACAAGGGTGCTGCCTCATGCGATTCGTAGTAACGGGCGGGAACGACAGGAACCGAACGGACATTTCCAGGAGAAACCCCTTTTTCCTGGGAGACGTGATACGGGTTTCCAGCATTTTCAACACGCTCTGGTTGGGAGGCCAGAATCTCTCCAATCGTCTGCTCATTTTCACGACTCAACGGTGGTACGGCTCCGTTGTAGGAGGTTTCCATATATCCTCCCGGCAAGGGGGAGTAAGACGGAATCCTCTCCTGCGTCCAGCCAAACGTGGTCATTCCCAATACACAACCGCCAACAACCAGCCACCAACCCGTTTTTTTCCAAAAAAGGAACATTGCTACCCCTGCTTCCCTGCTTTCTACTTCTGGTTCATGGAATTTTTTCTCCGAAGTGTCTTTCCATCTCACATTGAGGCAAGACGATTTTACTATAGCAAATCTTTTTCCCGTTCACAAGATGAATTTTCCGAAATTTACCTTTTTTTCAATCGGGAAGGGGAGACTTTTTTGGATTTCTCCCCCCCCTTTCTCTCATTCCGGGTAGCATCGATAGAGAATGACATAAAAAAGCGGCACGACCAGCAACGTCAACGCGGTCGCTCCGATCAGACCTCCTGCGACCGTGGCTCCCATGGAATTGTAGAACGGATCCCACATCAGGGGAAGCATTCCCAAAACGGTCGTTCCGGCAGCCATACAGACAGGCCGCATTCGGCTCACGGCAGCATCCACCACCGCCTCGTAGGGACGCATGCCTGCAACGTCTCGATTGAATTGAACCTGTTCGATCAGGATAATCCCATTTTTAATCAGCATTCCTGAAAGTCCCAGCAATCCCAGAATAGCCATAAAACTGAACGGAAGGTTGGAAAAAATCAAGCCCCACGTCACGCCAATCAACGCCAGGGGAACGCAACTGAAAATGATGATCGGGGGCCGGAATTGGTTGAATTGGCAAATCAGGATCAGGAACATCGCTCCCAGACAAATCGGGAACATCCGTGCCAACGGTTCCTTGCCGTCGTTGGAGGACTTGTATTCGCCACCCCATTCGATACTGTAACCGGCAGGAAGGTGTCTCTCGATTTCGTCCTGAATGCGCGGCATGATTCTGGCCAACGTCTCCGACGGAAGTTCGTCGCCAGGCGGATTGCACTGCGCGGTAATCGTCTTTTGTTGATGCCGACGTCGAATCAGCGAATCCTCCATCACTCCGCGATCGACCTGACTGATCAGTTGGCTTAAGGGAATCATGGCTCCTGAGGCGGTCGTGACCTGAATATTATTGATATTGCCGTAACTATTTCGCAAATCCTTTTCCGGGCGGACGAGAATGGGGAGCAAATCTTCCTTCTCACGATAAACCCCCACCGTCATGCCGCCGAAATTGGTCTGTAAAGCTTTCGCAATGTCGCTGCGGGTCACACCATGCAATCGGGTCTGCGTCTCCTGAATGATCGGGCGTTTTACCTCCACCGGCTGACGCCAGTCCTCGCGGATGTTCCAAGCCCCTTCTTCCGCCATAATCTGCTGTGCCTGGGCGGAAAGTTGCCGTAATTTTCCACGGTCCGGCCCCCGTAACCGGCATTCAATCTTGTAGGCGTTCGACGGCCCATTGGCAAATCGTACCACCTGCGTTTCCGCGTCGGGAAACCTTTTTCGGGCATACTCCTCAATCATCGGTTTCAGCCGTTCCACCATCGCCTTGTTCCGAACTGTCACGATTAACTGCCCGAACGCCGAATTCAAATCTTTCGCGTCGTAGGCCAATATAAAACGGAGCGTCCCCGACCCCACAAATCGCGCAATCTGCTGCACGGCACGATCATCCTCCGAAGTATTTTCCGCAGAACCATTCACCAACCAGTTCATGAAATTGGAAAATCGCGTTCCCCACCCCGGTGGCTGAATCCCTTCCGCGTCGATTTTTTTGCCCAAATTCCAGATGTACTCTTCCAGTTGATCCAAATCTTGCGACGTTTCCTCGATGTATGTTCCCTGAGGACGCCAGTAGTCGACATAGAACTGGTTCCGATCGGAGTCGGCAAAAAACGAGTCCGAAACAAACATCCCAAAAGCCCAGCACGAAAAAATCAATAGTCCTGCCACGATGCCAACCGACAGGAATCGGAATTGCAGCACCCTTTCCAGAAATTTCCAATAACCTTGAAACAGAGGATGGTTGTAAGGATTGTCCCCCTTCATCGGAGGAATTTTCAAAAAATCGACGCACAACAAGGGGGTCGTCGTGACCGCGAAAACCCAGCTCAGCAAGAGCGACGACATCATCACCCAAAAGAGCGAACGGCAAAATTCCCCCACATTTCCCGGTGCAAAACCGATGGCCGCAAATGCCAGCACCGCAATCACCGTCGCACCCAACAACGGCCACTGCGTTTGCGAAACGGTCTCGATGGCCGCTTCCTCACGACTTTTGCCGCGTTGGACGCCGATGATGATTCCTTCGGCAATGACAATCGCGTTGTCGACCAGCATTCCCAACGCCAGAATCAGCGAACCGAGCGAAATCAACTGCATTGTGATTCCGCAGCACCACATATAAATAAAGGTGCTGTAAATCGTCAAAAGAAGAATCGCGCCGATGAGCAAGCCGCTCTGCCAGCCCATGAAAATCATCAGAAGGGCAATGACAATCAGCACCGATTCCACCAGATTGACCATGAATGCCTGAAGTGATTGCGTAACGGTCTGTCCCTGGTTGGAAATCGTAGACAACTCCACATTTGCCGGGAAAAAACCAGATTCCTGCAAATATTCCATCCGTTGGCGGACACTTTTCTCCATCTCCACCGCGTTTCCACCCGCTACGGTGGAAATACCAAACCCGATGGCCGGTTTTCCATTGAGCGTCATGATTTGTGAAGGTGGCTCCACATAACCCCGCTTGATTTCCGCAATGTCGCCCAACCGAATGGTGGAACCGTTCTGCCCCGTAATGAGCAGTTCCCCAATATCCGACACCGAGGTGAAATCTCCATCCGGCGTAATGCGAATGTACTGGTCGCTGATTTTGACTTTCCCGGAAGACTCCACCAGATTCTGCGATTGCAACAACCCCAGAATCGACTCCATCGGAATCCCCAATTCGGCCATGCGGGAATGGCGAATTTCCATATAAACGACTTCCTGACGGACACCCCAATATTCGATTTTCTTCACGTCCTGACAAAGAAGCAATTCTTTCTTCAATTCTCTAGCAAAAAGCCGCAATTCCCGTAAAGTCGGATCGAAGCCGGAAGGGTCGGAGGAGGCGGGTTCCTTGAGGGAGAGAGCGTAGAAAAGGCCGTAAACGTCGCCGAAATCGTCGTTGACTGTGGATGGGCCTGCCCCCGGCGGCAATTTGCTCTGATTGTCGTTGACTTTGCGACGCAGTTCATCCCAAACCTGGGGGAGTTCGTCCGACGTTTTCTGATCCTCCATCTCCACGTAAACAATCGAAAGTCCTTCCTGCGAAAGAGAATACAACTCCTTGATTTCCCCCAGTGCCTGGAGTGATTCCTCAATGACCTGCGTCACTTCCTGCTCCACCTCCACAGGCGAAGCACCGGGATAGGGCGTCGTCACCACGGCCGTTTTAATGACAAAATCAGGCATTTCCAGCCGCCCCAATTCGTTGTAGGCATAAATTCCCGTCAAAAAAACAATCGCCGAGAGGACATACGTCACTTTCCGATTCCGAATGGCAAAAGCCGCAATATTCATTTTATACTCCATCCACTTGAGTTTTTCGGATTCACTCCACAAAGCCCCTCCCTTGGGGAGGGGTGGTAGCCGTTAGGCTACCGGGGTGGGCAGGGTGGAATAACAAAGGAGCGTTCTATCGTAATTTGCCCAATAGAACGTCGTTCTGCCATTTCACCAACCCACCCCCCGCCCTATCGGGCGTACCCCTCCCAAAGGTAGGGGCTTTCCTTTCGTTTTCAGGAAATTCAAAGTGGAAGGAGTATAACACATCCAACCGTCTAAAGCACTTCTAAAAAACATTCTCTTCTTTTTCCCCTAATTCATCTTATCGATAATCCCCGTTTCCAATCTCCGTAGAGAAAAACGTAGGAACGGAAATATCTGCGTCTTCTGCGTAATCTGCGGATAATTCCTAACGTTGGAAGTGGTTGAAATTGTTGGATTTATCCAAAAATCTTTCCAAAAAATTCGTTT